>NZ_JASNFN010000012.1:0-177847 GCF_030731085.1 Blastococcus carthaginiensis
CCTAGTGCCGTGTCAGGCAGGGTTTGCCCCGGTGGGGCGGTGCCTGATCCTCGCGGCGGGTGCCGGCGAGCGACTTCCCGGAACCGGGCTGGTTCTCGGGGCGGGCCACGGCGGGCCAGGTGGATCCGCCGCCACGGGCCACCGGATGGGTGGAGGTCGACCGGCCCGGGGGCCGGCTGAGGAGTCCGCGGCGGGGATCACGCCGGGACCGGCCGGCACCGGGCAGGTGCCGGCCGGCTCGACGGTGCGTGGTCACCGGCGGCGATCCGGTGACGAGGGAGCCACCGCTCGCGGTCCCGACCGGAGCCGGGGCGCGGGCGGCGATGTTGGCGGCACCGACCAGGTCGCGGTGCCCGGTGAAGCCGCACCCGGGGTGCGGACAACGGAAGACCCGGCCGCGCGGCTTGGCGACGCGGCGGGTGCAGACGGGGCAGGTGGAGGAGGTGCCGCGCTCGTCGACCGGGTGCACGGCGATCCCGGCGGCCTCGGCCTTGTCGGCCAGTTTGTGCAGCAGGTCGCCGACGGCCCAGTCGCGGACGGCCTTGTTCTGGCGCCGCCCGGCATCGCGGGCCAGCAGGCCGCGCGGGTCGCCGACGGCCAGGGTGCCGATCCGCCGCGCCACAGCCCAGCGCACGACCTCGGTCGCGGCCTCGTGGCGGGCCTGGGTCAGCCGGCGCCGGTGCCGGCCCTCCAGCCGGCGGCCGCGGGCCCGGTAGCGGCGCCACCGCCGGGAGCCGCGCTGGCCCGGTCGGGGGGCGCGGGCGGCGGTGGCGCGGGCGCGGGCCTTGCCTTCGGCCAGATGCAGTCGGTGCTCGGCGCGCAGCGCCCGCCCCGACACCAGCAGCCCGGCATCCCGCTTCCCGTCGGCGCCGCGTGAGGCCAGGACGGCGAAGGGATGGATGATGCCCAGGTCCACTCCGGCGATCCGGGCGGGATCGGGGCCGGCGCCGGGCGGATAGGTCGCGACGGGTACCTCAACGGTGACGTCGAGGAACAACCACCGACCTTGGTGTACCAGCCGCACCGAGCGCACCCGTTCGGCCGGGTAAGGAAGCGGGCGGGCCAGCCGCACCCACAACGGCGGGCGACCGCGGGCCACCGGTAGCCGCACCCGCGGTCGCCCGCTATCGGTTTCGATGGTGAAGGTGCCGGCGTAGAAGCGCACCGGCACCAGCCCGCGCCGCCGCCGCGGAAACCGAACCGACGCCTCACCGGCCCGGCGGCGACGGGCGGCGCTGATCCACGCATCGGAGTAGCCGCGCAGCACCGACCGCGCCCCCACGCTGGACAGCTCGCCGAACGTTCCCTCACCGGCCGCGGCCAGCTCCCGGCACAGCTCCTGATAACCGGCCAACGGCCGGTCACCGCGCCGGCGACGCCAGCCGTTGAGCTCCAACACCGCCGCCCACACATCCCCGCCCGAGCGCAGCAGACCGAACAGCCGCTGCCGCTGGCCGCCGGTCACCCGCAGCTCCACCCGGGCGGTGCGGTGCACCACCGGCGCCGCGGACCGATCCCGATGACGAGGCACATCCACACCCTGCCCGACCCCACCGACAGAAACAGGCGACCACCCAACAGGGCAAACCTTCGAGGCCGCAGCACTAGCCGCTATGGCGCGAGCGAGAGGTCCGCCTCGTATCCCATGAGCCGCACCTGCTCCACCAGTCGCTGGCCTGCGACCACGCGGTCTGGGCCGCTGAGCTGGAACAGCAGCCGCACCGGGCCGCTGCGCGGAACCCACAACCCCGGCGACCGAGGCTGGCCAGCGGCCGTCAGGGCCGCCGCGATGTCGTCCGGGACGTCTCCCATGTAGCGATCGGGATCGATGGGCTCACTGGGCATCACGCTCAGCACGACCGATGTGGACACCAGGCGCACCGTAGTGACGAACCCGACGGGGCTGCCGCACAGATCGGAACTGATGTTGGTTCCTGCCGGGAACCTCCCCGGCATGTCACCACAGTCGTCGACCCGCGGCAGGGGCGACACGCTATTTGCGCACACGGTTGCAGCGGTGATCGCGCAGCGTTTCCTGCCCGGACCTACCGGCCCCCGGCCTTGCGGCCAGAGGCACAAGGGTTGTCGGCGGTGGCCCTGGACCCGATGGTCAATCTGTCAGCCCGGTAGCCCGGAGGACCAGCCGTGATGAGCGAATACCAGTACTACGAGTTCGCGGCCATCGACCGGCCGCTGTCCGTCGATGAGCAGGCCGACCTGCGTGCCATCTCGACACGGGCCCAGATCACGCCGACCAGTCTCGTGAACCACATCCGGTCCCGCTCGAGTCGGTACGCGGGTGCGCTCGACATCGAGCCGGCCTGGACGGTGGAGGTGATGGCCGATGCACGGCTCATCGAACTCTCGCCGTACCCGACGTCTCGGGTTGGCGCCACCGGCTTCATCGGATATTCGCCGTCCGCCGGCAAGGTCCTCGTTGTCATCGCCTATCGCGATCTCCACGGCGTGAACGCCTGGCCGGCCAGCGGCCGGGATCTCGCGACCTACCTGAAGGAGGCTGATGATGGCGAAAAACCTTGATCCTCACGAGGCTAGCGCCGCGCGCGAGGACGCCCGGCGACTGGAAGCGCAGGCCGACATCGGGGAACCGTACCCAGACGGCACGGCCATCAGCCGCCCCAACCAGGCGAGTCGGATGTTCGATGTCCGCCTCTCGGAGGAACAGTTCGCTCCAATCCAAGAGATCGCCGAGAGCCAGCACCTGCCGATGGCCCGAGCGTGGCTCCTGGACCGACTCGACAAGGAGCGCCGCGCGTCCTGACGAGCCCCCCGGCCACTAGGGAAGACGCCGGTGTGCATCACATGGTGTCCGAGGGGCGACATGCTACTTGCGCACGCGCCTCCCTCCGGGCCACCGTCAGCCCTGACGGCCATCGCCCCTCGCCGATCACCGTCTGCAGCACTCCAGGGTCGCCTCGATGCCCGCCACCACGCCCGCAAGGGTGGGCCCGACCCGTCGTGGAGGTCGGGCAGCCTCCACGGCAGGCCGGCGCAGTCGTCCTCCACCAGCACGACGGCCGGGCCCGGTCACCTCGGCGACCGGGCCCGCCGTGGTGAGTTCGAGGGCGCTCATCGGATGCGTGTGCCGACCGGTCCGGCTGCGATGCTGCGACCGGGGGGGGTCGGGGGACGACGGATTCGACAGCCGTCCACCGGCCAGCCGTGGCGAGCGGTCGGCTGAAGCGCTCAGGGGCCCGCGAAGACGCCCTCGCCGAGGGCTTCGGATCGACCCGGGGCAGGTTCGGCGTAGCGACCGGCCTCGTGGCGGGCAACGACGAAGTGGTGCACCTCGTCCGGCCCGTCGGCCAGGCGTAGCGTGCGCTGGCTGGTGTACATGTCGGCCAGCGGCGTCCACTGCGACACACCGGTGGCGCCGTGGATCTGGATGGCCTGGTCGATGATCTGGCACACCTTCTCCGGCACCATCGCCTTCACCGCCGAGACGTAGACCCGGGCTTCGGAGTTGCCGAGCACGTCCATCGCCTTGGCGGCCTTCAGCACCATGAGTCGGCAGGCATCGAGCTCGATGCGCGCCCGCGACACCGTCTCCATGTTCTTGCCGAGGTCGAGGATGGGCTTGCCGAACGCCTCCCGGAACTTGCCCCGGCGGATCATCAGCTCGAGGGCCTTCTCGCCCTGGCCGATGGAACGCATGCAGTGGTGGATGCGCCCGGGTCCGAGACGCACCTGGCTGATCTCGAAGCCACGGCCCTCACCGAGGAGCATGTTGGAGGCGGGCACGCGCACGTCGGTGAACCGGATGTGCATGTGGCCGTGGGGTGCGTCGTCGCGGCCGAACACGCGCATCGGGCCGAGGACGTCGACGCCGGGTGTGTCCATCGGCACGAGGATCTGGGACTGCTGCGCGTGCGCGGGCGCGTCCGGGTTGGTCTGGCACATGACGATCATGATCTTGCAGCGGGGGTCCCCGGCGCCGGAGATGTAGTACTTCTCGCCGTTGAGGACGTACTCGTCGCCGTCGCGCACCGCCTGGAGCCGGACGTTCTTGGCGTCGGAGCTGGCGACGTCGGGCTCGGTCATGGCGTAGGCGGAACGAATCTCGCCGTTGAGCAGGGGCTCGAGCCACTGGGCCTTCTGCTCAGGGGTCCCGACGCGCTCGAGCACCTCCATGTTGCCGGTGTCCGGGGCCGAGCAGTTGAGCGTCTCGGAGCCGAGCGGATACTTGCCGAGCTCGACGGCGATGTAGGCGTAGTCGAGGTTGGTCAGGCCGCCGACCTCGGAGTCGGGGAGGAAGAAGTTCCACAGGCCGGCCTCCTTGGCCTTGGCCTTGGCCGCGTCGAGCGCCTCGAGCTGACCCGGTGCGTACGTCCAAGGGTCGGCGCGCCCCTCGCCGAGCCGGAAGTACTCCTCCTGCATCGGCGCGACAACGTCCTCGAGGAACCGGACGACGCGGTCGAAGAGCGGCCGGGCCTCCTCGCTCATGCGCAGGTCGAACAGCTCCGTCGGTTCAGCGGTCTGCATCAAGTGCCTCTCTCAGCTGGGACCTGCGGCGGCCGGGGAATCCTCACCGGGAGCGCCGCGAGAAGCGCAGCGACGACATGCACCCGGTAGGACGGGACCCCGAGCGTGGCACAGCGGGTGGTCAACCGCTCCAACCGGTCGAACTCCTCGAGCGGGACAGGTTCCGATGCTCCGGGAACCGCATGCCGCCCGATTGGCCGGGGCCGCTGCCCCTGCAGCGGTCTGCCGAGACCGTCGCCTCTCTGACTGCCTCGGAGGCTGTCGGGGCTGTGCAGCCGTAGCGGCTGCGCGGCAGGCCCAGGCTCTCTCACCTCGCCGGAGGCTGAACGGGCCGTCGCCGAGTCGATGCGCTGGCTCGGCTGCACCAGCATGGGCGTGGCACCCGTCGGCGCGGACGCTGGCACCGACGTGCACTCCGTCGAGACGGCTCTGCTGTCGCGACGACGGAAGCGACGACGGGAGCGACGCCGTTCCCCGCAACGACGAAGCCCCACGGGGCCGCCGTGGGGCTTTCGCTTCGTGTCCGAGGGGCGACACGGTACGTACGCACACGGCTGGGGCGCTCTGCCGGCTGATGCCGGGGCAAGAACCTGCCCGCCCTCGGCCGGGAGGTCGTCGGTGGAACGGCTGCCAGGGCCGGAGGCCATGGGTTCTGCCGGTGTCCCGGGGGACCAGTCGACACGCCTGCACCTGCTGCTGGACGGGTACCGCTACGACGGAATCGGAGGGCGCTGGCGTGGGTCGTGGCAGCTCGGGCCAGGGTCGACGCCGCCGTCATCGGACGGCTCGGCGCCGCGGCGAACATTGCATGCCGTGCCTGCGCTCCGACATCAGCGGCGAGCCTCACCGGGGATGATCAGGCCGGTCTCGTAGGCCAGGACGACGGCCTGCACCCGGCCCCGAAGACCGAGCTTGGCCAGGATCCGGTTGACGTGGGTCTTCACCGTGACCTCGGCGATGAACAGCGTCCGCGCGATGTCCTCGTTGGTCAGGCCCCGGGCCACCAGCTCGAGCACCTGCCGCTCGCGTTCGGTCAGCTCCCGGACGGCGGCGGGCACCCCGCTGGTCGGTGGTGGCCGGCGGACGTGCTCCTCGATGAGCCGCCGGGTCAGCGCGGGGGCGAGCAGCGCCTCACCGGCGGCGACCGTCCGGATGCCCTCGACGAGGCGGTCCGGCGGGGTCGCCTTCAGCAGGAACCCCGCCGCCCCGGCGCACAGTGCCCCGTAGACGTACTCGTCCAGGTCGTAGGTGGTGAGCATCAGCACCCGGGTCGGCCCGTCCAGCCGGGTCAGCTCGCGGGTGGCGGCGATACCGTCGAGCCCCGGCATGCGGATGTCCATCAGGACGACGTCCGCACGGGTTCGTCGGACCACGTCGACCGCCTGCCGGCCGTCGGCGGCCTCACCCACCACGTCCATCCCGCGCGCCTCCAGGACCAGCCGCAAGCCGGAGCGGACCAGATCCTGGTCATCGGCGACGACGACGGTGGTCACCGGCGGGCCTCGGGAAGTGGCAGCGTCGCGTGCAGCAGGTAGCGGCCGTCACCAGTGGGTCCGTGCTCCAGCTGCCCGCCGAAGACGGCGACCCGCTCCGTGACTCCCACGAGACCCAGCCCGCTGCCGGCGGTGCCGCCGGGCCCGGTGGGGTTCTCCACGCAGATGTCCAGCGCGGCGGGGCCGTCGGCGACCCGGACCTGCACCGTCCCGTCCGCGCCGTGCCGCAGGGCGTTGGTCAGTGCCTCCTGCACGATCCGGTACGCCGACAGATCGAGGCCGGGGGGCAGGCCGAGTGGGATGTGCGGCGCAAGGTCCACCTGGAGCCCGCTGCGCCGGAAGCCGTCGACCAGCTCAGGCAGGCGCGCCAGGCCGGCCCCCGGCGCAAGACCGAGCTCGTCGTCGCTGTCCCGGATCAGGTGCAGCAGCCGGCCGGTCTCGGCCAGCGCGTTGCGCCCCACCGAAGAGACCTCCCGCAGCACCTGCGCGGCCCGGTCCGGATCGGTACGGACGAGGTCCTCGGCCGCCGAGGCCTGCACCACCATCGCGCTGACCGAGTGCGCCAGGACGTCGTGCAGTTCCCGGGCGATGCGCGCGCGCTCCGCCGCTACGGCCTGCTGGCGGACGTCCTCCTGCGCGGCGACCAGCTGCTCGGCCCGCTCGGTCAGCCGGTCGTGGCGGTCGTCGAAGCTGCGGACGGCGACGCCCACCGCATAGGGGGAGAGGAGCAGCGTGCCCACCCACAGCAGGTCGTCGATGCCGGGCAGCTCGCCGGCGTCGACCGCGGGCGGGCCGAAGACCGCGACCAGGAAGAGCACCATGACCGGCAGTCCACGCAGGTCAGGGAGATGGCGGCCCAGGCTGAAGCCGGCCAGCCACACGATCAGCGCCGGTGACGTGAGGTCGCTCAGCTCCGGCCCGACGTAGGGCAGCAGCAGCACCGCTCCGGCGAGCGTGCCGACGACGAGCGTCCACCGCCTCCGGAAGATCAGGCCCAGGGAGGCGCCCCACGCCACCGCGATCGCCGGCCCCATCCCCTCCGGCCGCACCGACAGCGCCTCGACCGTGGCCAGCGCGCCCAGTCCCAGGGGCAGCGCGAGGTCCCGCAGGCTCGGTGGGGACAGGCGAGGCACACCCGGACCGTAGCGCCGTCGCCGCGCATGGCGCCTCCATCCCAGGGTGGACAGCGAACCCGTCCGGACGACGACGACGGAGGGAGCGGTGGCTTCCTAGCGTCGGCGGCGTCGGAGCCATCCGGGCTCCACGCTCCGGGGAGGTCCTGCCATGCAGACGAACGTGCCACCGTCGGACACCGCCCGTGCCGTGGGACGCGCCACCTTCGCGGCGGCCGTGGCCGGCACCGTGCTGGCCCCCCTGCACGCCCTCAGCCGCTACGCCACCGCCGACGGAGCCGAGGACCTCGAGGGCCCGCTGGTGCGAGCCTGGGCCGAACCGGCCACCGACCTGGTGGCGCCGCTGCTCACGTGGTCCGACCCGGACACCGTTTACCTCTCCTACGGCAAGCTCTGGCTGCCCGTGCTGGTGGTGGTCACGATCTGTGCCGTGCTGGTCCGGCGCCGGCGGGCGCCGGACGGCCTGGAGCGCTGGGCCTGGCCGATCGCGCTCACCGGATATGCGCTGGCGACGGCGGCGCTGCTGGGTCAGTACTGGACACCGTGGCTCGACGAGTCCTTCGTCTTCCTCGGCGTCCCCGGACTGCTGGCCAGCCTGGCCGGCAGCACGCTGCTGGGAGTCGCGCTGCTGCGCCGCGGCTTCCGGCCGCGGGCGACCGGGTGGCTGCTCGCCCTCTGGCTGCCGGCGGTCGTCGCCATCAGCACCGTCATGGCCCTGGGGGCGGCCCTGCTGCCCATGGTGTGGGCCTGGGCGCTGGCCAGCCGATCCCTCGACGCTGAGCGGACCGTGCCGGCTCCCGTGGATGCCGGCCCACGACACTGATCCCGCGGCGGCGCGGTGCCGGTTCGGAACCGCGCCGCGCGGTGGCACCACCCCGGTCATCGCCGCGGGGGAGCCGGGGACGTGGGCCACTGCTCCGGCACGGTGACCGATGGGCTGTCGCTGTCCGGCGGCCGGTGGTTCGAGTACCAAGTCGACCACGCGCCCATCCGTTCGGTGCTCCCGGATCCAGACCGCTATCCGGTTTCACCCAGTTCGATCCGGCGATGGTCGTCGACGGGGACGAGGAACCACGGACACCGAGCATGACTCGCCGGCCTGAGGACCGTGGGGTTGAACTCGATGGCCGAGGGGCGACACGCCACATCCGCACACGGATTCGAACGTGGCGATCGGCGTACCCGAGAGGTTGTGCGGAATGAGTGCACCGATATACGCTGAATCTTATCAGTATATATTCGCTGAGAGGTACTCCCGGATGACGAAGCGCCTGATCGACCTGGATGACGAGCTGCTGGCGCAGGCGCAACGCGAGCTGAATACCACCGGGGTGTCGGACACGGTCCGCGCCGCCTTGCGGCAAGCGGCGAACGCGGCCGCGCGCGCCCGGCAGGTGGCCTGGCTTCAGGAGGGTGGGCTCGAGTCGATGGCAGATCCGCGCCAGCGGTCTGACGTGTGGCGGTGATCGCCCGGTTCCTCATCGACACCAGTGCGGCGGCCAGGATGCGGCTGGCTGCTGTGTCCGACCGACTGGAGCCCCTCATCACCGGGGGGCTGGTGGCTACCTGCGCCGGCCTGGATGCCGAGGCGCTCTACAGCACACGGAGCCCGGCGGAGTACGAGCAGGTGCGGGCCGACCGCCGTGAGGCGTACGAGTACCTGCCCACCGACGATGGCCACTGGCAACGGGCATTCGACGCGCAGCGCTTCCTGGCTCGCACGGGGCGGCATCGAGCGGTGGGCATCATCGATCTGTTGACGGCGGTACTCGCGGCTGAGCACGGGATGACGATCGTGCACTACGACGCCGACTTCGAGATGGCTGCCGAGGTACTCGAGTTCGAGCACCGATGGGTCCTGCCGCGAGGAGCCGTGTAAGGGGCTTCCCATCGGTGTGCATCAGCTGGTGTCCGAGGGGCGACACGGTACAAACGCACACGGCTTCCGTCGCCGAGACGGTGAGGGACAGCGGGCCTCCACCGACTGACAGCGTGTCAGAAGCCCTCGAACCTGCGCCGGCGAGGAGCTGTTCAGGACCTACGGCTTCGCCTCGACCACCATGTTGAAGTCGTTCTCGGCAGCCCGGCGAACGGAGCTGTAGCCGGCTTCGGTCAACGCGTCTCGGAGCCGCGCCTCGCCGGCCTGTGCACCCAGCGCCAGGCCGACCGGCTGGGACAGGGAGTTCGGCGTGCAGAGGAAGGTCGACGCCGCGAAGCCGAGCGCTGCCATGGGCGCCGTGGCCAGCGTCGTAGCGAGGTCGTCGGCGGCCAACGGCTCCACCAGCACCAGGGTGCCGTCGGGGGCGAGGGAACGGCGCGCGTGCGAGGCCGCCCCCACCGGGTCACCGAGGTCGTGGAAGGCGTCGAAGAACGTGACGACGTCCACCCCGGTGTCCGGGTAACCCTGGCAGGAGTTGACCTCGAAGCGCACCCGGTTCGAGACCCCGGCCTCGGCGGCCCGCTTGGTGGCGGTCTCGACCGAGGGTCGGTGCACGTCGTACCCGACGAACTGCGAGTTCGGGTACGCCTCGGCCATCAGCAGGAGCGGAGCGCCGTGCCCACAGCCGACATCGACCACCGTGGCGCCCGCCTCGAGCTTCTCGTGGACGCCGTCCAGCGCCGGGATCCACTCGCTCACCAGGCTGTTGCGGTAGCCGACGCGGAAGAATCGCTCCGTCGACTCGAAGGTGGCCGGATCCTGGTCGGCCCACGGGATGCCGGCACCGCTGCGGAACACCTCCACCAGCTGGTCGGTCCGGCGGTGCATGCCGCTGATCAGGGGGGCAGCACCGATCATCGCGGCCGGCGAGTCGTCCGAGGCCAGCACGGCGGCATGCTCGGGCGGCAGGGTGAAGGTCCCGTCGATCGGGTCGAACGTCACGAAGCCGACCGCCGCCTGCTGCGACAACCACTCGCGTACGTAGGGCTCGGCCGCTCCGGCCTCTCTGGCGAGCTGCGCGGGGGTGAGCGGCCCGCCCGCCGCCATCGCGGCATACAGGCCGGCCCGGTCGCCGACCACCATCATCGCGGTCGTCGCCCCGCCGGCCAGCACGGCGCCGACCTGCTGGGCGAACGCCCCGACCTTCTCCATGTCCGGTGCAGCGGTAGTCATGGCTCCTCCTCTTCGGATCGATGCGGGCCAGCGTGGTCCCCGCAGGATTCACGGGGGTTTCACGCAGGAGTCGGGCACACTGGAGGAAATGCCTGAGCTGCTGTTCGGCGTCCTCGGAGCGCTCGAGGTCCTGGTCGACGGGCAACCGCGGAACATCCCTCCGGGCCGTCGACGGGCCGCGCTGACGTGCCTGCTGGTACACGCCGGACAACCGGTCTCGGCGGACGCGCTCATCGAAGCGGTCTGGCGCGACGACCTGCCGCAGGTCCCGCCGAAAGCGCTCCGCACCATCCTTTCCCGGCTCCGCACGGTGCTGGGCCGCGACGCGATCGGGCGGGGGCCGGCCGGGTACCGGCTCACCGGCGCGGCGGTCGACGCAGCGGAGTTCGAGGAGCTGGTCCAGCGAGCCAAGACGGCCGAGCCGCAACTGGCCGGCGAGGTGCTCGGCCGCGCCCTGGCACTGTGGCGGGGGCCGGCGTACGGGGAGTACGCCGACGCGCCCTTCGCCACCGCCGCCGCTCATCGTCTGGAGCAGATGCGCAGGGACGCTGTCGAGACGCGCGCGGCAGCGCTCATCCGGGCCGGAGAGCCGGGTGCGGCCGCGGTGGTGCTGGAGGAGATGCTGGCCGAGCAGCCGTTCCGGGAGCATGCGGTGGAGCTGCTGGTGACGGCGCTGTACCACGGGGGCCGGCAGGCTGCGGCACTGGAACGGCTGCGGTCCTATCGGGCCCTGCTCGGTGCGGAGCTGGGACTGGACCCCTCGCCGGACCTGGTCGCCCTGGAGGGCCGAATCCTCGGGCATGCCTTGGAGCCGGTCCGGTGGGACACCTCCGGGGTGCCGGCGTGGCTGGACACCTCGACCGCGTTCGTGGGCCGGGAGGACGAGCTGGCCGATCTGGTCACCGCCGTCGCAGGGAACCGGGTCACCGTGGTCACAGGCCCCGGCGGAGTCGGCAAGTCCCGGCTCGCGGCCGAGGCGCTCGCCGGCCTGCACGACCGGCTGGGTCTCACGGTTGCGGTGATCGAGCTGGCGCCGGTCGTCCCTGGGCGGGTCACGACGACGGTGGCCGACGTGCTCGGGCTGCGGCCGGGAACCGACTCCGGGACGCACTCGGTTCTCGACGACCTCGTGGAGTACCTCAGCGCCGTGCCGCACCTGCTGGTGCTCGACAATTGCGAGCACGTGAACGGCGAGGTCGTGCCGCTGGTCTCCGTCATCGCCCAGCGGTGCCGAGACGTGCGGGTGCTGGTCACGAGTCGGCGGCGGCTCGGGCTCGCCTCGGAGCTGGTCCTGCCGCTCGGTCCGCTGCGGGTGCCCGACCCGGACACCGCCGTCGGCAGCCAGGGCTCTGCAGCCTCCGTCCGGCTGTTCGGCGACCGGGTCCGCCGGCTGCGCCCGACCTTCGCCGTGACCGCCGACAACATCGTGGAGGTCGCGGAGTTGTGCCGGCGCTGCGACGGGCTCCCGCTGGCCCTCGAGCTCGCGGCGTCCCGCACCGCGACCTCCGGTGTCAGCGGCGTGCTCGCGCGGCTCCCGACCGACGTCGTCAAGAAGTCCGGTGGGCTGTCGGCGGTGGTGGCCTGGTCCTACCAGCTGCTCCAGCCCGGTCAACAGGCACTGCTCGACCATCTGTCCGTCTTCGCCGGCGACTTCTCGGCGGACGCGGTCGTGGGCCTGATGGCGCACGTGCCCGGGTGGTCCGGCGACGTGGACCCGGTCCTCGCCGAGTTGATCGAGTCCTCACTGGTCATCCACCACGAGACCAGCAGCGGGTCGCGCTATCGGCTGTTGGAGATGGTCCGGGCCTTCGCCGCGCGCCGTCTCGAGGAGTCGGGTCGTCGGTCAGAGGCCGGGTCGGCGCACGGCGCGTGGGTGCGCGACGTGGTCGCCCAGATCCGGCACGACTGGTCTCGAGTCGACGGTGCCGTGGTGGCGGCTCGGTTGACCGCCTGCAGCACCGAGGTCGAGAGCGCCCTGCGGCGAGCCCTGGATGCGGGGGAACTCGTGCTTGCCTCGGAGATCGCGCACGCCGTGGCCCGCTGTCTGCACTGGACGCCCAGCCTGGAGCTGCGGGACCTGATGATCGAGGTGGGGGAGCGGGGGGCAGCAGACCCCACCCCGGACGTGGCCGCCGGGATTGCGACCGCTGCGTTCTCGATCGGCGAGCGGGGCGATCCCGCGCGCGCGCGGGCGCTCGGAACCACCGCGCTGGCGGTGTCCCAGGACGCCGATTCCGCGGCCACGGCGCAATTGGCCCTCGCCGTGGCCGCGATGTATGCCGGGGACCTCGCCGACTCCGGTCGGTGGTTCCGAAGCCTGGCAGCCATTCCCGCGCTGACCGGGGAGGCGAACGCCTCGCTGGCGTTGATCGCGTGCTACTCGGACGAATTGGTCGCCGCACGGGAGCACGCCGAGATCGCGCTCGCCGCCGGCCCCTCGGGCAGCGACGCGTCGTGTGCCTTCGCCCGGTATGCCGCCGGCGAGGTCGAGGCCCGGACCGACCCCTCACGCGGCGCAGCACTGCTGGGGGAGGCGTCGGCGGAGGCTGACCGCGTGGACGCGGAGCAGGTCGGCCGGGTGTCTCGCATCGCGCTGTTCGCCCTGCTGGTGCGCGGCGGTCGGCACGACGACGCGATCGTCCTGGGAGTGGACCTCTTCGCGCATCTGCGCCGGTTGGGCGCTTGGACCCAGGTGTGGACCCTGCTACGGATTCTCGCGGAGCTGCTGACCGAGAGGGGGCGGTGGGCCGACGCGGCGTTCTGCCTCGGGGCGGCGCAGGGCGCGGTCGCTGCGCCGTCGCCCATCGGCCAGGACGTCGAGCGGTACCTCGTGCTCGAGGCCACTCTGTCCGAACGCCTGGGCGCCCACGTGCTGGAACAGATCCGGATAATGGCTACGGCGACGCCGCGGGCACGGGTTCTGACTCGGGCCGAACGGGCCCTGTCCGAGCTCCAGGGCAGATAGGGAGATGCCGTTGGGTTGGTCGTCAGGCTACGTCGCCGTTGGCTGCGAGTCGGCGGAGTCGGTCGGCGTCTCCGGCGGGGCGTTCAAGCGCGTCTCCGGCGGGAACGCGTCGACTGGACGTGGGCACTCTTTATGGAAGACGGTGAGAAACGCGACGTAGTACGCGTCGGCTCTGTCGGCGTCGATGAGGATCGTTTCGACGACGGGGTCGAGGCTCCTGTGCTGCTCCGCGCCGTGCGAAGTGCAGGGGGCGACCGCCTCTGACCGCCGCACGGAGTCACGGCGGGCGGTGTGCCTATTGCTGTGCCCGAGGGGCGACACGCCACACACGCACACGCCTCGTTCCACAGGGCCAGGAGCTTCCCTGACGACCTTCATCCCGGCACCCGACCTGTGAGACCGACGGCTGCGGACAGCCTGCTACGGCGAGCCTGCCCTCGGGTCTCAGGGCATCGCCGGAAGTTGAAGCAGTTCGAGCAGCCGATGCGGCCGCAGTCCGACCGCGCCGCTGGCCGGATCGACGTGCGGAAAGCTGGCGATCAGCCGGGACAGCTCGTCGCGGCGGGTGGGGTCGGCAGCCGCCTCCTGCGGGGTGCGGCCGCCGAGCGCCGGTACGGGCTCCCTGCACCACGCGCGCTCCTGCTCGTCCAGCCACTCGAGCAGGATCTCGTTGGGCACCGTGGGCGACTCGGAGGCGGGGCGCGCGATCGCTGCCGACTCGATCGGGCCACGCTCGTCGAGGACCAGCCGAGCGGCAGGGAGGTCGGAGCGGATGTCGGCCAGGCAGGCGTCGAGCCGGGCGGCGGACATCGTCCGCACGGTGAGCGTGTCGTCCTGCAGGCGAAGCCAGGCCAGGACGGTGCGCGAAGCGGCTGTGGCCGCACCCTTCTCCGGCGCCGCGAACGACAGCCAGCCGTCGTCGTCCCGCTCGTAGCGGTGGTCGAGCACGCTGCGTGCGGAAGACGGGTCGGAGACGCGTAACTCCGCGCGACAGTCCAGTAGGGGCTCGCCGTCGGTGGTGACGAGCCGCGGCGGTCGGCGCAGGTCGGCGACGTACTCGAGCAGCGCAGGCCCGTCGTGCTGGTCCAGTAGTTCGAGCAGCGCCGCCTCGGTGCCGGGCGCCACCGGGAAGAGGCCGCCGACGAACTGGTGCGTCTCGCCGTCGGGAACGATGCGGGCGCACACCAGCGTCCCGCTGCGGGCGGTGCGGCTGAAGGTCCGCTCCCGGACGTCGAGACGGTCACCGGTCCGGAGGTCCCGAACGGTGAGACCACGGCCGGGGACGACGTCGAGCACCTCGCAGACCGTCCGCTCGACCAGGGCCCACGAGGCGGCCAGCAGCGCCTCGTCGTCCGGCAGCAGCGGCCCTCGATCGGCGAGGAATCGCTGCCACCAGCCGCCCTCGTGCAGCACGGTGTCGGACACCAGCGGGTCGTCCAGCGCGTCGTCGATCGCGTCGTCGATCGCGTCGTCGATCGCGTCGTCGTCGGCGGAGACGAGGGCGAGCGCATGCTGGAACACGACCGACCGCACGTCGCCCCCGCGCCGCTCCAGATAGGCCACCGCCTTCCGGGACAGCCAGCCGACCCGGTCGGGCAGCGAAGGCTGCTCCGGGCGGTTCAGATGACACACCTTGTACTTGCGTCCCGATCCGCACCAGCACGGCTCGTTGCGACCGAGTGACCGCTCCACCGGCGCTTCCGCGAACCGCTCCAGAACGGCCAGGTCCGGGCTGTCCTGCCGGGAGAATCCCAGCCGGCGCAGTCGTGCGACCGCAGCGACGGCGTTCCCGCGGTCGGACTCGTACCACGCAAGCCGATTCTCGGCGGCCGGCCAGCCGGGATCGGCACGGACGGCGGACCGGAGCTGCGTCTCCGCGTCCTGAGCGGCACCCAGCCGCTCTGCCGCCGCGGCGGCCAACCAGTGCGCGACCGCCTGCTCCGCGGGTCGCGAGGTCAGCGCGAGCAGGCGGTCGGCGTGTGCAGCGAGTCGAGCCGCCCGGTCCGGATCGTCGGACGTTCCGAGGAGCTCGTCGACGACGACCTCGAGGACGGGCAGCGAGTACAGGTCCCGCAGCACCTCGTGCGCCGCCGTCCGATCGGGGATGCCTTCGTCGAGCAGCTCGAGCGCCCGCCCCGCGGCGGCCACCTCCGGTCCGGCGCCGAGCCAGTGGATGATGCGGTAGTGCCGGTCGGCGATGGCCGCCTGGTGCCACACGGACTCCTCGTGGGCGAAGCTGGCCCCGCGCAGCTCCAGGCCCGCCGCGACGGCGAGCTCGGTGAGCGGGGGCGCGGGCTGAGCGAACGCACCCCGGTCGCGGACCAGCGTGGCGAGCAGCAGGTCCTCAGCGGTGACCGGCAGCCAGGGCTCCCCGACCTCGGTGTCGTAGGCGGCGCGCACCGTGCTGACCAGCTCGTCGGCGGCAGGTGGCTCGGAACCGAGAGCCGCGAGTTCGAGCTCGCCGTCCGCCTGCGCTCGGACGGTGAGCAGCGAGCCGGCCGGAAACGGGGCGAGCCAGTCGCGGGGGCCGAGCCACCGTGGCAACCCGTCGTCCCCCATGTAGTCGTGGATGGCCTCGCCGCGGTGCTGCAGTCCCGTACGTGCGAAGCCGGGCAGGTCGACGGCGAGCAGCACACCCGACTCCCTCTCGTCGTCGGTGAGCCGATGGGTGAGGACGACACCGTCGAGGAGTGAAGGCACGTGCACCAGCAGGTCCGGCGCGACGATGGCAACCGGGCTCTCGTCGTCCCGCAACAGCCCGTCGGTGACCCGGTCGAGAAGCTGTTCGACCAGCGGGTCGTGGAGGGTTGCGCCGAGTTGCTCGATCACCAGCCGGTCGACGTCGTCCGCATCGACCGGCTGCCGCTCCCGGACGACGTCGACGACGTGCTGCTCGATCTCCTCGCCGGTAGGAACCGGCAGTCGGGCGAGCGCCGCGAGATAGCCCTCCCGATCGAGGCCGATCTCGGCGTCGGCGCTCGACCCCAGGAACGCGGTCAGCGCCAGGCGGAGCTGCCGGTGGACGGTCGCCTGGTCCAGGCCAGCGTCGAGCAGCCGGCGGGCGGTCCGCCACACCTCGGCGGGGTCGTCATCGGTGATCTGGCGCGCGAGCATCTCGCCGATCAACGCGCGGACCGCTTCTGGCGCAGCAGGTCCGTGTGATCCGGCGTCGTCTGCGGCCGCCAGGAAACCTGCTCGGGCGTCGTCCATCGCAGGAATGTTAGGCGGCTGGCGCAGGTGGCCAGCAGAACTCTCGCATGGACGCCACGTCGCGGTGTGGGGACCACAAGAATGGTAGCGTCGTGGCATGCGGACGACCATCGACAAGGCAGGACGTCTGGTCATCCCCAAGGAACTGCGCGAACGCGTCGGCCTGGGTCCGGGGGAGGTCGACGTCCGCGTCGAGGGGGCGACGTTGCGGGTGGAACCTCTGGCCAGCGATCGGCTGACCGAGCGCAACGGGCGACTGACGGTGCCGCCGAGCGGTGATGCGCTCGACGACGATCGGGTCCAGTCCCTGCGCGATGTCGACCAGCGGTAGCTCCGTGCCCGACCTCCTCGACACCAGTGCCGCGGTCGCCTTCCTCGTCCAGGACCACGAGCATCACGAGGCGACCTTCACTGCGCTGGCCGATCGGGAACTCGGCTTGGCCGGCCACGCGGCGTTCGAGACCTTCTCGGTCCTGACCCGCCTGCCGTCGGCTTCCCGACTCGTCCCAGGGGCCGCGCACCGGCTGTTGGCGACCAACTTCACGCACAGTCGCTTCTTGAGCAGCGAGCGGACCGCCGCCTTGCTCGCGATTGTGGCCGACCACCGCATCGCCGGCGGTTCGGTCTACGACGCGCTGGTCGGGGCCACGGCCGCCGAACACGGGCTCACGCTGATCAGCCGCGACCGCCGTGCACTCGACACCTACCGCGCACTGAACGTGTCGGTCGAAATGATCGATTGAGCCGGATCGATATCGGCTCAGCTGGCCCCTTGCCCATGAGGCGACGACCAACGGGCGTCGGAGAAGTAAGGCCAGCCGGCCGGCCGATGTGGCACTGGAGGCATCGAGCGAACGTGCCGACGTGAGAAGCAGGAGAACCCCCACGGTCGTGACCGCGGGGGCTCTTTGCTGTGTCCGAGGGGCGACACGCTACATACGCACACGGCTACGGCCGTGACCGCCGCTGGGCTTGCGGCTCGGCCCAGCGGCTCCAGGTGCGTCTCCTACAAGCAGTCGTGTCCCGGACAGTCATCGACGATCGCGGCGGACGGGTTCGAGATGCTTCGCCGCTTCGGTGTCCGAGCTGGGTCACGGCGGTCGAAGGAGGGCGTGGAGCACCCGCCCCGCGCGGTCAGGGTCGGGTTGCTCGCCAGTGATGAGGGTCAGGTAGACATAGGACTCGAGGATGCGGACCACGACGTAGGTGAGATCTTCGAGCGGCATCTCCGAGCGCACCCGGCCGGCCTCGACGTCCTCCGCCAGCAGCCGACGCACCTGGGCGAGCAACCGCGACTGGTAGTCGGTGGCCCGCGTGGTGAGCAGGCGGAGCGCCAGTTCGCCCTCGTTCTCGACGAACACCTGCATGCCGCGGTTGGCGATGACGCCGTGCACCCACGCGTCGAGCACGGTGGCGACCCGGCTGCGGCCGGGCACCGCCGTGTCGGGGTCGGCGATCAGCCGCTCGAACGTGCGACGGGCCAGCGACCAGAGCACCTCGACCAGCAGCTGCTCCCGTGAGCCCACCCAGCGGTAGAGAGTGGCGCGGTTGACGCCCAACTCGCGCGCGAGCGCCCCCATGTCGACGCGCCCGCCGGCGAGGAAGGTCCGGCGGGCCAGTCGGAACGCCTCGAGCGCGGTCGGCCGTCCGGTGCTGCCCTCCAGTAGCTCTCGCAGCGGCGTACTGGCGGTCGCGTCCACACTCGTCCCTTCCTTGACACCCGTTGTGACCCAGGCAACAGTTCGAGCAGCATATCGCCAACTTGTCGCCTTCGGAGGACACATGAACCAGATGACGCAGGAGCAGGTCCAAGCCCGGCGCGAGGGCCGGCTGGCGGACCCGGACGTCGAGCTCCGTTCCGATCTCCGCCTGCACCCGGGGCTGCGGGCCGGTCTCGCCGCCTTCGGCATGGACGGGCACGCCCCGCCGCCACCGTTCGACCGCACCGCCGCCGACCCTGCGGCGGTCGCGGAGTTCGTGGGCCAGTCGCACGCCGCCTTCGAGGGCCTGTACGAGGTCGTCCCCAATGAGTGGGACGGCGAGGTGCGTGCTGACGTCGAGCAGCGGGTAGAGACGCTCACAGGGGTCGACGGCAACGAGATCCAGCTGCACGTGTTCCGACCGGCCGGCGCCGAGGGGCCGCTGCCGGGCCTGGTCTACATCCACGGCGGCGGCATGACGATCCTCGAGGCGACCAACCGGGTGCACAACCGGTGGAGCGAGGACCTCGCCGCGACCGGCATGGTGGTGATCACAGTCGGGTTCCGCAACGCCTGGACCGCCGAAGGCGCCAACCCGTTCCCGGCCGGCCTGAACGACTGCAGCAGTGCACTCGACTGGATCCACGAGCGCCGTGAGCAGCTGGGCGTCACGAAGATCGTCCTGCAGGGTGAGTCCGGCGGGGCCAACCTCGTGCTGGCGACGGTGCTCAAGGCCCGACGCGAAGACCGGCTCGACCGCATCGACGGCGTCTACGCGATGGTGCCCTACATCAGCGGCGGGTACGGCTGGAGCGATGAGCGGAAGCTGCGCGAGCTGCCGTCGCTGGTCGAGAACGACGGGCACTACCTCAACTGCCAGATGATGGACATGCTCGTCGCGGTGTACGACCCGACCGGTGAGCACGCCGAGAACCCGCTGGCTTGGCCCTACTTCGCCACCGAGGCTGACGTCGAGGGGTTCCCGCCGCACGTCATCTCCGTCAACGAGCTCGACCCGCTGCGCGACGAGGGCATCGCCTATTTCCGACTGCTGCAGCGCGCCGGCGTGCCCGTCGTCGGGCGGGTGAACCTCGGCATCACCCACGCGGCGGAGATGTCCTGGCGGGCGGCGGTACGGGAGGTCTATCGGGCGAGCGTCCGCGACATCCACGGCTTCGTCGCCGACCTCTGACGGGAGTGGGTGGACGCCGCGGGGTGCCGGGCGCTCGCCGAGCGCTCAGCACAGGTATGCGCCGTCGTCCGGCGGGGAGGCACCGCGTCCGCACTGGACGGCGTCGCCCTGCGGTGCTCGTCCTGGTTCACGACCCTGCACACATCCGCGTGCTCAGCACCAGCGGACGACTACTCCGAGACCTGACTCTCGACCCGAGCCGGGACTACCAGCCACGGGCCCGGACGTGAACGATGTCGCGAGACACCTGTGAACGGTGTCCCGCGACATCGCATTGGTGTCCGAGGGGGGACTTGAACCCCCACGCCCGATAAAGGGCACTAGCACCTCAAGCTAGCGCGTCTGCCATTCCGCCACCCGGACGAGTGCGTGGAGAAGACTACCTGACCGCCGGGTGCCGATCACGCACCCCCCGGCGGCGTCGTGGCGGGTCAGACGGCGGCCAGCGCCACCCGCCCGCGGCCACCCCTCTTGGCCTCGTAGAGGGCCGAGTCGGCCGACGTGTACAGCCCGCGCCGGTCGCGGGAATGGCGCGGCAGGTGGGCCACCCCCAGGCTGATCGACAGCGCCACCAGTGAGCCGTCCGGCAGCGCGAGGGGCTCGGCGCGCACCGCCTCGAGCAGTTCCTCGGCACGGCGTGCGGCCACCTCGCGGGCGCACCCGGGCAGCAGCACGGCGAGCTCGTCCCCACCCAGCCGGGAGAGCACGGCGTCGTCGCTGCGGATGCGACCGCGCAGCACCCGGGCCAGGTGCACGAGCACGTCATCGCCGACCGGGTGGCCGTGCGTGTCGTTGATCGCCTTGAACGAGTCGACATCGATGAGCACCAGGGCCGTGCCGCCGGGGACGGGCCGGTCGAGCGCGAGCTCCAGCGCCTCGTCGAACGCGCGCCGCGTGGCCAGGCCGGTGAGCGAGTCGACGGTGAGCTGCCGCTGCAGCGCCGCCACCAGCCGCTCCTGGGTGCGGTTGGCGCGCACCAGCAGCGCGGCGATCACGACCAGCAGAGCGCCGAAGAAGACGAAGTCGGCCAGCGCCGCCGGCGTGGGCAGCAGCACCAGCAGGGTCATCAGGTCCGCGGCCAGCGCGCTCGCCGTCACCAGCACCACCGCCGGCCTCCGCAGGTGGACGGCGCTCCACAGCACCGGGAACGCGTAGAACGCCTGGGAACCGGCGGAGACGTCGGAGGTGAGGAGGTTCAGCGCGCCGATGAGCACCACGCTGCCCAGACCGAGCACCAGGCCCATGTGCCACCGGTCGAGCACCGCGGGGTCCAGCAGCCCGCACGTCGCCGCAGCGCTGACGAGCGTGGCCACGCCGATCCAGTGCACGACCAGCGCCGGGGTGCCGCCGTCGGACTCGTAGAAGGCCGGCAGCACCAGCAAGATCACCGTACTGACGGCCAGCAGGGCTGCGGCGTGCCGGGCGGCGGCACGGGGCTCTCGGGCGCCGAAGGCGCGCAACGACCTCACGCACAGGTGATCGACCGGTGAAACCGGACGGTATAGGAACGGTTCACCCGTCGGGGGCAGACGAGCCGCCGGTGCGGCACGATCGGGCGCATGGCCGAGACTCCCGCCCCGCTCGAGGGTGCCCAGTCCGAGGTGGCCGAGCTGCTCTCCGAGCTCATCCGCATCGACACGACCAACACCGGGAGCACTGCCACCAGCGCGGGGGAGCGGGTGGCCGCCGAGTGGGTCGCCGGCAAGCTCGACGAGGTCGGCATCGAGTCGGTCATCCACGAGTCCGAGCGGGGCCGGGCCAGCCTGGTCGCCCGCATCCCGGGCGCCGACCGCAGCCGGCCCGCGCTGCTGGTGCACGGCCACCTCGACGTCGTCCCCGCCGATCCGGCCGAGTGGAGCGTGCACCCGTTCTCGGGAGAGGAGCGCGACGGCTACATCTGGGGCCGGGGTGCGGTGGACATGAAGGACATGGACGCGATGGTGCTGGCACTGGTGCGCGACTGGGCCCGCACCGGCGTGCAGCCGCCGCGGGACATCGTGCTGGCCTTCGTCGCCGACGAGGAGGCCGGCGGCAAGCTCGGCGCGCACTTCCTGGTCGACGAGCACCCCGACCTCCTCGAAGGGTGCACCGAGGCGATCAGCGAGGTCGGCGGCTTCAGCATCACCGTCCGCGACGACCTGCGCCTGTACCTGGTGCAGACCGCCGAGAAGGGCCTGGCCTGGATGCGGCTCACCGCGGCGGGCAAGCCCGGCCACGGCTCGATGCTGCACGAGGACAACGCCGTCACCCGGCTCTGCGAGGCCGTCGCCCGCATCGGGGCCCACCGCTTCCCGCTGACCCTCACCCCGCCGATGCGCGAGTTCATCGAGGCGGTCGAGGACGCCTACGGCATCGAGATCGATCCCGCCGAGCCCGAGCTGGCCCTGGCCCGGCTGGGCAGCATCAGCCGGATGATCGGCGCGGCGCTGCGCAACACCGCCAACCCCACGATGCTCGACGCCGGCTACAAGGCCAACGTCATCCCCGGCACCGCGAGCGCCACCGTCGACGGGCGCTTCCTCTACGGCCAGGAGGAGGAGTTCGAGCGCCAGCTCGCCGCCCTGGTCGGCGAGGGCGTGCAGCGCGAGTGGCTGGTGCACGACCAGGCGGTGGAGACGACGTTCGACGGCCCGCTGGTCGACCAGATGGTCGCCGCCCTCAAGGCCGAGGACGACGGCGCCCGGCCGGTGCCGTTCACCATGAGCGGCGGCACCGACGCGAAGAGCTTCCAGCGTCTGGGCATGCGCTGCTTCGGGTTCTCACCGCTGCGGCTGCCGCCGGACCTCGACTTCGCCTCGCTGTTCCACGGCATCGACGAGCGGGTGCCGGTGGAGTCGCTGCGCTTCGGCGTCCGGGTACTCGACCGGTTCCTCCGCAACGCGTGATGTGACGCGCGACGGCGGAGCACCCGGGGGTACGCGCCGGACGACCGCCAGCGAGGATGGGCGCGTGACCTCCACCACTCCCGCACCCCGCCCCGGTTCCGTCGCCCTGATCACCGGAGGGACCGGCGGCTTCGGCCGCGCCCTCGCCACCAAGCTCCGCGAGCGCGAGGTCACCGTCGTCCTCGCCGACCTCGACAGCGAGCGCAACCGGCAGGTCGCGGCTGACCTGGGCTGCGAGTTCGCCGTCCTCGACGTCACCGACCGCGCGGCGAACGAGGCGCTGGTCGCCCGCATCGAGGGCGACCACGGCCGCCTCGACGCCGCCTACCTCAACGCCGGCATCTCCGCGGCCAAGAGCGACGACGTCCTCGACCTCGACGAATTCATGCGCGTGGTCGACATCGACCTGTTCGGCGTCGTCTACGGGGTCGCCGCGGCCCGCCCGGCGATCAAGCGCGCCGGGGGAGGGGCGATCGTCGTCACCGCGTCGCTGGCCGGGCTCTCGCCGATGGCCACCGACCCCGGGTACAGCGTCGCCAAGGGCGGGGCGATCGCCTTCGTCCGCTCCATGGCCCCGCGCCTGGCCGCCGAGGGGACGACGATCTCCGCGATCTGCCCCGGCTTCGCCGACACCGCGATCATCGACCGCATCCGCGACCAGTTCACCGCCGCGGGATTCCCCGTGCTCACCGCCGAGGAGGTCGCCGACGCGATGATCATGGCGTGGGGGCAGGCCGAGCCGGGCGCGGCCTACGTCGTCCAGCCCGGGGTCGGCACGGTGCCCTACAAGTTCAAGGGCGTCCCCAGCGCGAAGACGGCGACCGGCGAGACCGCCGTCGTCCCGGAGGCGCTGCGCCCGCCGTCGATGCGCTGAGGCTCAGTCCTGCCGGCAGGCGAACAGGAAGGCCGGCGGGACGTTCCACGGGGTGACCCGCCAGCGCACCGAGGTGAACCGCTTCCGCAGCTCGGGCAGCAGCAGCGGTGAGTACTGGATGACGACGGTGGTGCCACCGGGGGCCACCGCCCCGGGCAGCACGTCCAGGATCCGGCGCCGGAGCCCCGGCTCCAGCGAGGTGTAGGGCAGCGCGGAGACGACGACGTCGGCGCGCGCGTCGCCCAGGTGGGCGCCGAGGTTCTCCGCGGAGTCGCAGACCACCTGGACCCGCGGGTCGTCGAACCGCTCGTCGAGGAGCTTCGCCAGCCGGGGGTCGATCTCCAGCGTGATCAGCCGCGCCCCGGGGCGCAGGCGGGCCAGGATCTCCTGCGTCTGCGCCCCGGTGCCCGCCCCCAGCTCGACGACCAGGTCGGCGGCGGGCACGTCGGCCATGTCCAGCATGTCGCGGACCGCGGCGCGCGAGGTCGGCAGCACCGCGCCGACCTGTCGCGGGTGGGCCAGGAACGCGCCCAGGAAGCGCAGCCGGTCGGTCACGTGCTCGATCATGGGTTCCCCTCCCCGGGGCCACCAGGAGGGTGACCACCGCTGCGCACCCTGGCACGGCGGGCCCCCCGCGGCCAAGCGGCCCCGGTGACGGCCGTCACGGGGCGTCTGGCAAGGTCGGGCCATGCGTGCATGGCGGGTACACGAACTCGGTGATCCCTCGAAGGTCATGAGCCTCGACGAGGTGGACCGGCCCACACCGGGCGAGGGCCAGGTGCTGGTCAAGGTGCGGGCGGCGGCCCTGAACTTCCCCGACGTGCTCATGGCCATGGGCATGTACCAGGAGAAGCCGCCGCTGCCCTACACGCCCGGCGTCGAGCTGTGCGGCGAGATCGTCGAGACCGGCCAGCGGGTCATCGGCTCGCCGGCCGGGGGCCCGGGCGCCTTCGCCGAGTACGCGCTCATGGACGCCGCGGCCGCCTTCCCGGTGCCCGACGGCATGACCGACGAGAAGGCGGCCTCGCTCTACCTGACCTACCAGACCGGCTACGTCGGCCTGCACCGCCGCGCGCACCTGCAGGCGGGGGAGACGCTGCTGGTCCACGCCGGCGCCGGGGGCGTGGGCACGGCCGCGATCCAGCTGGGCAAGGCCGCCGGGGCCACCGTCATCGCCACGGCGGGCGGGGCGCGCAAGACCGAGGTCTGCACGCAGCTCGGCGCCGACCACGTCATCGACTACACGGCCGAGGACTTCGTCCCGATCGTCAAGGAGGTGACCGGCGGCCGCGGCGCCGACGTCGTGTACGACCCGGTCGGTGGCGACGTGTTCGACAAGTCGCGCAAGTGCATCGCCTTCGAGGGGCGTCTGGTCGTCGTCGGGTTCACGAGCGGGCGCATCCCCGAGGCCCCGGCCAACCACCTGCTGGTCAAGAACTACAGCGTGGTCGGGCTGCACTGGGGGCTGTACCGCAAGCACGACGCATCGGTGTTCACCGAGACCCACGAGCAGCTGGTCCGGCTCGTCCAGGAGGGCAAGGTCGACCCGCTGGTCGGCGAGGTGCTTCCCCTGGACCAGGCCCCGCAGGCGCTGCTGAAGCTCGCCTCCCGCGACACCGTCGGCAAGGTCGTGCTCGTTCCGTAGGCCACTCTCCGCGTGTGCGACCACGCCCGGTTCCGGCGCAGAACCGGGCGTGGGCGCACACGCTCTACGCTCGGGGGCGTCATGCCCGGTCCGTCGCTCCCGCTCGCCGACGACCGCGCGCACCTGCGGGCCGACTGCGCACGCTGCGCCGGCCTCTGCTGCGTCGCCCCGGCCTTCGCCGCCTCCGCCGACTTCGCCATCGACAAGCCGGCCGGCACGCCGTGCGTCCACCTGGCGGACGACTTCCGCTGCGGCATCCACGACCGCCTGCGCGAGCACGGCTTCCCCGGCTGCACCGTCTTCGACTGCTTCGGCGCCGGGCAGCGGATCACCCAGGAGACCTTCAGCGGCCGTAGCTGGCGCGAAGATGCCGAGCTCGTCCGCGGGCAGTTCGCCCTCCTGCCGGTGGTGCGGCAGCTGCACGAGATGCTCTGGCACCTCACCGAGGCCGCGGAGCTGCCGGCCGCCGCCGCGCTCGCCGACGAGGCGGTGCGGCTGCGCGCCGACGTCGAGCAGACCGCGGCCGGCAGCGTCGACGAGCTCACCGGCCTCGACCTCGGTGCTCTGCGCGGGCAGGTGGGGGAGCTGCTCGGCCGGTGCAGCGCGCTGGTGCGCGCCGGCAGCCGCGCACGGGACCGCCGCGGGACCGACCTGGTGGGCCGCGACCTGCGCCGCACCGACCTGCGCGGGGCGGGGCTGCGCGGTGCCTACCTGATCGGCGCGGACCTCCGCGGCGTCGACCTGGGGACGGCGGACCTGCTGGGCGCCGATCTGCGCGGCGCCGACGTGCGCGGGGCGGACCTGAGCCGGTGCTTGTTCCTCACCCAGCCGCAGGTGTCGGCGGCCCGGGGCGACGGTGCCACGCGGCTGCCCGCGGCGGTGCGGCGCCCGGCGCACTGGTAGCGGCGCGCGCGGCTCAGACCAGCGGCTTGGGCAGGTAGGAGAGCCGCGCCCGGCGGCGCAGGATGACCTTGCGGGTGCCGTCGGCGTGCAGCTGGAGGCGGGCGAGCTCCCAGCCGCCGACGTCGGACTGCAGGCTGAGCATCGTGGCGGCCGCGGACCGGGAGGTGCCCGGCGGGATGCGCAGCGGCGCGAACTCGTAGTCCCCGGCGGTGTCCATCGGCCCGATTGTGCCTGCCGTTCGTGCTCCGGGCACGTGTTCGTCGTCTCCCTCACACCGTCCCGGCCTGCCGGGACAGCGGCTGGACGGCACGATGGAGCCCAGACCGCACCCGCTTCTCAGGGAGGACGACGTGACCGAGCCCGGTTTCTCGAGCGACGTGCCCGACGCCGACCGCGCGGAGCAGGAGGCGTACCTCGAGCCGCCCGCGCCCGCCCGCGCCGCGGAGGCGAACTCGCCCTCCGGCGACGTACCGGAGGCCGACGCGCTGGAGCAGCAGCTCGCCGCCCGCCCGGGGGAGGCCGGCGCCCCGCGCGGTCCCCTCGGCACCCGCGAGGCCGACGACGCCGACGTGCTGGAGCAGGACGCCGACGTACCGCTGGACGACGAGGACCAGCCCGGCTGAGCGAGCGCCTCCGCCTCGACCGTCGCGGCGCTGGTCCCGGACGGCCGGTCGGGGTCCGCCAGCCAGGTGATCGTCTGGGTTCCCCACGCCGTGGGGCGCCACCGGCCACAGCACCCGGTGGGGATCGCGCGAGGCCGCGGTCGAGTAGCCCGGAGACGAGTAGTTCTCTGCCCACTCAGGCGGGGCAGAGCGCTACTGCCCGCGGCCCCGCACCCGGTGGGTTCGGCCGGCGGGTCGTGGGTCCACTGCCGCCCGGCAGCCACGCGGCCCCTCCTGGCCGAGCCGGTCGTCACCGCACCCCTTCCGGGGCGAGAGCAGCGGGTCGGTCCGTCGGCCGGGTGAATCCGGCGCCCCGGGCTGCCACGCCGCTCGCCGACCACCAGAGTGGACGGCGGAGCACGGGGAGGAGCACCCATGACGACGGACGGCGACGGGCGGACGGCGCCCGAGACCGAGGTGTGCGGTGCCAAGGTGCCCGGTGCCGAGGTGCGCGCCGCCGCCGAGCGGTGGGCCCGGGCCGCCGGGCTGCCCACCTCCGTGCTGGACGAGCCGGCACCGGCGACCCCGTCGACGACCGCCCGCCTCGTGCGCGGGCTGCTGCTCGGGGCGGCGGTCGGCGCCGTGCTGGTGCTGTCGGCCGCGCAGGGCCTCACCGCCGCGCTCTGGGGCCTGATCGCGCTGGTCGTCGGCCTGCTCGTGGGCCGGGTCGCGCAGGACCGGCGCCGTCCGGTGTCCAGTACGGTGCCGCGGCGGCTCTGAACGCCCCACACCCCTGCACGCAGCCGCGACTGGCCGGATCCACGTCTCTTTGGTTAGCCTGCCCTAACCACCAGGAGGCGCCATGCCGAGCAGCCCGACCCACCCCGCGCCCGAGCGCCGTCCCGACGCCTCCGCCCTGCGTCCGGAGCCGGCCGAGCGCGCCCGCACCGTCGCCACCCGGGCCGCCGCGACCGTCTGCGCGCCCGGCGTCGAGGGCGGCCGGTTGCTGGCGCACACCGTCACCCGCGCGGGGCAGGTGCTGCTGGTCGTCCCGGCGGACGGGGACATCGCCTCAGCCGTCGACAAGGCCCCCGACCAGGACCTCTCCGCGCTGCTGATGGTCAGCGACCACGCGCCGGTGCCGCTGCGCCGGCCGGTCCGGGCGCAGCTGTGGCTGAGCGGCTGGGCCACCCCCGTCCGGCCCGAGGACCAGCGCGCCGCACTCCTCGCCTTCGCCGAGACCCGGCCCACGGAGGTGCTGCTGGACGTCGGCCGGACCGCGCGGCTGCTGCGGCTCGACCTCGCCGAGGTGGTGCTGGGCGAGGGCGGGAAGGGTGTCGACGTGAGCCCGCAGGAGTTCGCCGCGGCGCGCCCCGACCTGCTGGCCGCCGTCGAGGCCGACCACCTGCGCCACCTGGCCGGCGCGCACGCCGACGTCGTCGAGCTGCTGACCGCCCGGGTCCCGGCCGAGGTGGTGGGCCCGGCCGGCGTCGTCCGCCCGCTCGGGCTGGACCGGTTCGGCTTCCGCCTGCGCGTCGAGCGGCCGTTCGGTCACACCGACGTGCGCGTCCCGTTCGCGCGGCCGCTGACCTGCGCCGGGCAGCTCGGGGCCGCCGTCGGCCGGCTGCTCTGCACTGCCCGGGCCGCGCGGCGCAGCTAGCCGGACACCTCGCGCAGCAGCTCGGCCAGCCGTGTCCGCCGCGGCCGGACGTCGACGTCGCGCACCGCCCGGGCCAGGGCCGCCCCGCTGGCGTGCACGATCGACAGGTGCTGCTGCGCCCTCGTGAGGGCGGTGTAGACCAGCGGGCGGGACAGCATGCCGCCCGCCTCCGGCGGGAGCACGACGACGACGCCGGGCCACTCCGAACCCTGCGCGCGGTGCACGGTGATCGCCCACCCGTGGCGCAGGTCGAACAGCGCCTGCCCGTTCACCGTCACCGGGCCGGAGCTGAAGTCGACGGTCAGCGAGCCGTCGCCGGTGCCGGTGACCACGCCGACCTCGCCGTTGGCGAACCCCACGGGCTCGAGGTCCATGTGGTTGGCGGTGGCCACCACGCGATCGCCCGGGTCGAAGCCGAACACCGCGCCCTCGCCAGGGTTCAGCTGCGCCTTGAGCGCCTTGTTCAGCTCGATCGTGCCGGCCGGCCCGCGGTGCACCGGGGTGACGACCTGCACCGCACCCGGGTCGATGCCGAGTGCGCGCGGGATCGAGTCGGTGACCAGCTGCACCACCCGGCGGGCCGCCTCGGCGCTGCCGGTGGCCGGCACGACGACGACCTCGCGGTCGGGGGAGTCCACCGGGGGCAGCTCGCCGCCGCGGACGGCCGACGCCAGCCGGGCGATCGCCCCGCCCTCGGCCTGCCGGTAGAGGGTGGTCAGCTCGGTCACCGGGACGGCTCGCGAGTCGATGAGGTCGCCCAGCACGTGCCCGGGGCCGATCGAGGGCAGCTGCGCGGGGTCGCCGACCAGGAGCAGGTGGGTCCCGTCGGGGCAGGCCTCCAGCAGCGCGGCGGTGAGCTCGACGTCGAGCATGGAGGCCTCGTCGACCACCACGACGTCGGCGTCCAGCGGCCACTCCTCGTTGCGGGAGAACCCGCCGGAGGCACCCTGCGCGCCGAGCAGCCGGTGCACGGTGACCGCCGGGTGGTCGGTGAGCTCCTCCAGCCGCTTGGCCGCCCGGCCGGTGGGCGCGGCCAGCGCCACGTCGGTGCCCTTGGTGCGCAGCAGCTGCACGATCGCGGCGACCGTGCGGCTCTTGCCCGTGCCCGGGCCCCCGGTGAGCAGGCTGACCCCGGCCGAGAGCACCTGGGCCACGGCCTTCTTCTGCGCCTCGTCCAGCCCCTTGGCCACCGAGCGCACCGAGGCGGGATCGGCGATCCGCCCCGCGGCGGCGGCGAGCCGGGCGATGTTCTCGGCCACCGCCTCCTCGGCCATGCCGTACCGGGCCAGCGACAGCGTCCGCAGCGCGGGATCCGGTTCGGCTTGCTCTGCGCCGTCGTCCCCACCCGCCCTGTCCTCGTCGGACTCCGGCTCCGGCGGCTCGTGCTCGAGCACGTCACCGGAGTCGACGGCGGCCACGACCGCGGCGGCGGGGTCGGCGACGCCCTCGGCCTGCAGCGCCGCCACGACCAGCTCGACGGGCAGCACGGTGTGCCCGTCCCGGGTCGCGGTGCGCAGGGTGAGCCCCACGATCGCCCGCCCGCGCCGGGCGTCCTGCCGGTCGGCGCCCTTGAGCACGGCGATCGCCAGCCGGTCGGCGTCGGTGAGCGTGACCCCGGAGAGCCCCAGCAGCGCCCAGGGGTCGTCGCGCAGCCGGCGGGCGGCGTCGGGGCCGAGCGCGTCGGCGACGCCGGCGGCCAGCTTGGCAGGCAGGCCCGCGCCCACCAGGAGCTCGACCACCTCGTAGGTGGGGGCGGCGGCCAGGAAGCTGGAGAACAGCCGCTCGGCGCGCTGCCGGCCCACCCGCGGCAGCTTCAGCAGCCGGTCGGCGGTGACGTCGTCGGGGGTGGTGACGCCGGCGGCGGGCAGCTCGGCCGCGGCGCGCTTGCCGAGCCCCGGCCACAGCCCCGCGGTGCAGAACGCGGCGAAGACCAGGTCCGGGCCGGGGGTCGTCGGGTCGGCGCTCACCGGTCCGACCGGCGATCGGGGTAGCTGAAGTGCGGGGCGGAGACGTCCTCCAGCGCCGTGCGGATCGCCGCGGGCAGGCGGACGCCGTCGGCGTCGAGGGACGCCTGCAGCTGCTGGGCGGTGCGGGCACCCACCACCGGCGCGACGACGCCGGGCCGGTCGCGCACCCAGGCCAGCGCCACCGCCAGCGGCGTGGTGCCCAGGCCCTGGGCGGCGGTGATCACCGCCTCGACGATGCGGTCGGCGGTGGCCGAGCGGAGGCCGTCGATGAAGCCCTGCCACTGCGCGGAGGCACCGCGGGACTCCGAGGGCGTGCTGTGCCGGTACTTGCCGGTGAGCAGGCCCCGACCCAGCGGCGACCAGGCGAGCACGCCCAGGCCCAGCGCCTCGGCCGCCGGCACGACCTCGCGCTCGACGCCGCGCTGCAGCAGGGAGTACTCGACCTGGGTGCTGACCAGCGGGGTGCGCCCCGGCCAGGCCTTCTGCCAGGTCGCGGCCTGGGCGGTCTGCCAGCCGGTGAAGTTGCTCACGCCGACGTAGCGCGCCCGGCCCGAGGAGACGGCCAGGTCGCAGGCGGCCAGCGTCTCCTCCAGCGGCGTCGACTCGTCCCAGGCGTGCAGCTGCCAGAGGTCGACGTAGTCCAGGCCGAGGCGCTCCAGCGACGCGTCCAGCGCCGAGATCAGGTGGCCCCGCGAGGCGCCCCGGCCCATCGGACCGGGCCCGGTGCGCCCGACGGCCTTCGTGGCGACCAGCACCTGTGACCGGGGGACGACGTCGGCGAGCAGGTGGCCCAGGGTGCGCTCGCTCTCGCCTTCGCAGTAGACGTCGGCGGTGTCGACCAGCGTGCCGCCGGCGTCGACGAAGGCCGTGAGCTGCATGGCGGCCTCGTCCTCGTCGGTGTCGCCGCCCCAAGTCATCGTCCCCAGCGCGAGCCGGGACACGATCAGACCGCTGCGCCCCAACGCCCGTTGCTCCACGACCGGCCAACCTACCGCCGCCGACCGACGGTCACCCGGGAGCACCGGGACCTTCGGGGCGGCGCGCCGGGCGTCCCGGGGCCGACGCCTAGGGTGAGCACCCGTGCCCGAACGCTCCTGCTCCCGCCCGGCTGCCCGTGTCCTGACCGGGGGGTGCTGAGGTGGGCTGGATCGAAGCCGTGGTCCTCGGCCTGGTGCAGGGGCTCACCGAGTTCCTGCCCATCTCCTCCAGCGCGCACCTGCGCGTGGTCGGGGAGGCCTTCGGGTGGGACGATCCCGGCGCGGCGTTCACCGCGATCACCCAGATCGGCACCGAGGCCGCCGTGCTGCTGTACTTCCGGCACGACATCTGGCGGATCATCACCGCCTGGGTCGCCTCGCTGGGCGGGCGCCGGAAGGGTGACCCCGACGCCCGCATGGGCTGGCTGATCATCGTCGGCACGCTGCCGATCGTCGTGCTGGGGCTGCTGTTCCAGGACTCCATCGAGACGACGTTCCGCGACCTGCGGATCACGGCGACGGCGCTCATCCTGTTCTCCCTGGTGCTGTTCTGGGCCGACCGGGTCGGCGCCAAGCGCCGGGAGCTCGACCGGTTGACGGTGGGCCACGGCATCGCCTTCGGTTTCGCGCAGGCGATGGCGCTGATCCCCGGCGTCTCCCGCTCCGGCGGGACGATCACCGCCGGCCTCTTCCTCGGGTACACCCGCTCCGCGGCGGCGCGGTACTCCTTCCTGCTCGCCGTCCCGGCCGTGCTGGGCGCGGGCTTCTTCCAGGTGTACGAGGTGCTCACCGGGGACGTCGCCGGCCCGCCGATCGCCTGGGGGCCGACCATCCTGGCCACCGTCCTGGCGTTCGCCGTGGGCCTGGTCGTCATCGCCTGGCTGCTGCGCTACCTCGACCGGGGCAGCTACGTGCCGTTCGTCGTCTACCGCATCGTGCTCGGGCTGCTCATCCTCGGCCTGGTGTTCACCGGCGTGCTGGATCCGGCCACGCCCGTCGACGTCACGCCGACGCCGATCCCGCGCTGACCGCACCCTCGCGACCCGGAGCCGGACCCCCGCCGGGGGGCGCGGGGGGGGGGGGGGGGGCAGCCCGCCCGGCCCGGCGCTCCCCCCACCCCCCCCCCCCGCCCCCGCCCCGCCCCGGCGCCCCGAGGGGGTGCTGGGGAGCTCAGCCCTCCGTGCCGGCGTCGAGGTCGAGCGTCTCGATCATCGCGTCGAGCACCTCGACGTTGCGTCGGTAGTCGAACATCGGCAGGCCGATGGTGTCGGCGACCAGCGTGCGTGGGCCGTTCTCGCCGTCCGGCAGCCGGACGGCGTAACGGGTCGAGGGCGTGCCCACGGGCCAGAGGCCCTCACCGGTGGCGGTCCGCTCGATCCGCACCGACTCCCGGCCGTCCACGGTCAGCTCGCGGCGCGCCTGCTCGCCGGGCCGTTCCTGGGTCACCCGGTCGAAGGCCACCGACTCGACCGAGAAGGCGATCGCGGCCACGCGCACGTCGGTGGCGTCGGGCACGTCGAAGTCCTGCGGGGAGAACCGGCTGCAGGACGGCACGGTCTCACCGGCGTTGACTGCCCAGTCCGAGGGGTGGTCGACGGTGTACCCGGCGGGGCTCGTGCACGTCTCGCCGAGGGTGACGCCGTCGCCGGGCTCCCGGTCCAGCACGTCGATCACGATGCGCTGCGGATCGGACAACCGGGCGACGGCGAACGGGCGGCGCTGGTCCAGCCCGGCGAAGAACGAGTACCGGCCCTCGAAGAGGCCGTCGGCGACCAGGGCCTGCAGCGTGCTCGTCCCGGCGATCTCCAGCTGCTCCTGGCCCTCCCAGGGCGGGACACCCTCGGGGGCATCGGCCGGGAGGAGCAGGTTGGTCAGCGTGATCCCCAGCGTGGTGTCGCCGGGAACCTGCACCGGCTCGCCGGAGCCCTGGCTGCGCGGGTCCTCGGTGTAGCCGACCTCGTAGCCGGCCTCGCCGTCCCCGGCGAGCTCGAAGACGATCCGGTCGAAGCCGTCGTGGGCCCCCAGCCGGACGTCGGTCAGCGTGACCGGCGACCCGGTCGCCTCCGCGTCGACGTCGGCGGTGCCGCCCTGGCCGACCGGCTCGAGGGTGCCGGAGCCGCCGTCCTCACCGGGCTGGTGCAGGACGTCGACGACCAGCCGGGAGGGGTCGGAGAACGTGGTGACGCCGAAGGGCACCCGCTCCTCCAGCCCGATCGTCCAAGCGAGCATCGACTCGAAGTCGCCCGTCTGGACCGCCTCGGTGATCACCTGCCCGCCGGGGGCGGTGAGCTGCTCGCGCCCGGTGTAGGTCTCGCGCGGCTGCTCGCCGGACAGGTCGACGCCGCTTGCGGGGCTGACCCGGACCTGCAGGAACGCGGAGCCGGCGACGCCGACCTGCCGACCGGAGCCGTCCTCGGTGATCGGCGGCTCGACGTAACCGACCCGGTAGCTGGGGACCTCGTCGCCCTCGAACTCGAGGACGAACCGGTCGAAGTCCTGGTGCCCGGCGGCGCGCACGTCGGTCAGGTAGGCCGCGGAGCCACCGGCGGGGAAGTCCCCGGCCTCCACGGTCCCGGTGCCGGGGTTGCCGACCGGGGGCAGCGGCTGGTCGGCCGACTGCAGGGTGCCGGGCGGACCCGGCTCGGTCGGGACGACGGTCGGTGGTGGGGCGGTCGGGGCGCCGGCGGTCACCAGCAGAGTGCTGGCGCCCAGTCCGGCGAGGAGCAGTCGCATCATCGCGATCTCGCCTTCCGGTCTCGGGTCTCCGGTCCCTCGAAGGCCTGCCCGCGGGTTGCGCTCCCGAACCCGGCTCGGCGTCCCGTCACCGGATCGTCACGTGGACCACGGCGGCCGGGAGGGGTCCGCGCCCAGGTGGGCCGCGGGAACGGGTGCCGGACGGGCAGCGCCTACGCTCGCCCGGTGACCACCGTCATCCTGCTGCGGCACGGCCGGAGCACCGCGAACACCGGCGGGGTGCTCGCCGGCTGGACCCCCGGCGTCGAGCTCGACGAGACCGGGCAGGCGCAGGCCCGGGCGATGGGGGAGCGGCTGGCGAAGGTGCCGCTGGCCGCCGTCGTCAGCAGCCCGCTGGAGCGGTGCCGGCAGACCGCCGCCGCGGTGCTCGCCGGGCGCGACCTGGAGCCGGCGACCGACGACCGGCTGGGCGAGGCCCGCTACGGCGACTGGACCGGCCGGCCGCTCGAGGAGCTGGCCAAGGAGCCGCTGTGGAAGGTGGTCCAGCAGCACCCCTCGGCCGCCGTCTTCCCGGGGCCGGAAGGGGAGGGGCTCGCCCACACCCAGGCCCGGGCCGTGGCCGCCGTCCGCGAGTGGAACGCCCGGCTCGGGCCCGACGCGGTGTGGCTGGCCTGCAGCCACGGCGACGTCATCAAGGCCGTGCTCGCCGACGCGCTCGGGCTGCACCTCGACCAGTTCCAGCGGATCGTCGTCGACCCCGCCTCCATCTCGGTGGTCAGCTACACCGAGACCCGCCCGTTCGTGGCGCGGATCAACGACACCGGGGGCGACGTCGCCGCGCTCCTCCCGCACCCGGGCGAGGGCCGGCGCGGGACCGACTCCGACGCCGTCGTGGGCGGCGGGGCGGGCGCGACCGCCTGAGCACGCCGGGCCCGTCCAGGAGCTCGCGCCGAGCGTCCGAGGCGTGAGGGGGAGAGGTCCCTCCACCGCGTAACCTGGGCGCGTGCCCCGCCAGGTCCATCTCTTCGATCGCCCCAGCCGGTTCGTCGCAGGGACGGTGGGGCAGCCGGGGGACCGCACCTTCTACCTCCAGGCCACCGACGACACCGGGCGCACCGTCAGCGTCGCGCTGGAGAAGAACCAGGTGCAGGTGCTGGCCGACCGGATGAACGACCTGCTCGACGAGATCAGCGGCCGGGCCGGCACGGTCATCCCACCGGAGGCCGACGTGGACGACCTGGAGCCGCTCACCGCACCGGTGGACGAGGAGTTCCGGGTCGCCGCCATGGGCCTGGCCTGGGACGGCACCGAGGAGGCCGTCGTCGTCGAGGCGGTGGCCGCCGGCGAGGAGCCGATCGAGGAGGACGTGATCCTCTCCGACAGCGAGGAGGGGCCCGACGCCCTGCGGGTGACCATCACGCCGATGGCCGCGCGGGCGTTCGTCGCCCGAGCCCGGCGCGTGGTGGCCGCCGGGCGCCCGTCCTGCCCGCTGTGCTCGCTCCCGCTGGACCCGGTGGGCCACGTGTGCCCGCGGCAGAACGGGTACCGCCGCTGAGCGGCGACCCCGCGGAGGACGTCGTCCTCCGGCCGCCCGCCGGTGACGAGGAGGCGCGGCGGCTCCTCGACGAGGGCGAGATCGACCTCGAGGGCCGGATGCTCGACGCCTCGAACGTGACCCTGGTCGGCACCATCCGGTGCGGCGACCTGGTCGCCGAGTGCGTCTACAAGCCGGTCGCCGGGGAGCGGCCGCTGTGGGACTTCCCCGACGGCACCCTCGCCGGCCGGGAGATCTCGGCCTACCTGGTGTCCGAGGCGACCGGCTGGCGGGTCGTCCCGCCCACCGTGCTGCGGGAGGGTCCGTTCGGCCCCGGGATGGTGCAGCTGTGGGTGGACGGCGACGAGGACGTCGATCTGGCCGCCTTCGTGCGCCGCGACGACCCGGCGCTGCGCCGCATGGCCGTGTTCGACGCGGTCGTGAACAACGCCGACCGCAAGGGCGGGCACATCATCCAGATGCCCGGCGGCCACGTGCACGGCGTCGACCACGGCATCTGCTTCTCCGTGGACCCCAAGCTGCGCACCCTGCTGTGGCGCTGGGCGGGCAAGCCGCTGACCGTCGAGGCGGTCGAGGTGCTGGACCGGCTCGGCGACGAGCTGCGCGGCGACCTCGGGGAGCAGCTGCACGAGCACCTGACCCGCGCCGAGGTGCGCTGCACCCAGCGGCGGGTGGCCGAGCTGCTGCGCACCGGCCGGCACCCCGAGCCCAGCGGGGAGTGGCCGGCGCTGCCCTGGCCGCCCTTCTGACTGTCGCCCTCCGGGCTCCGACCGCGGCCACGTGCCGTCCCCGCTGCGCTGAGCCGTTGCCCGGCATCGCTCGGGAGGCCTCCGGCCCCCGCTCACGACGCCGGCCTCGCGGGGCGGCTCGCCGCCGGCCTCCCGCGAGACCGACGAACTCGTGGCCATCGGGCGCTGATCACCACGACGTCGTCGCACTCGCGCCGCAGGCACCGGCGTCCTGTCGGTGCCGTGCGCCAGCATCCCGGGCATGCCGCACCGCAGCCGCTTGTCCATCCTGTTGCTCGACCTCCCGCCGGAGCACCACGCCGCCGGCACCGCCTTCTGGGCCGGCGCCACCGGCCGCCCCGCCCAACCCGATGCCGACGACGCCGGCTGGGCGTCGCTGGGGTCGTTCGCCGACGGGTGGCACGTGGAGGTCCAGCGGACCGGGGAGGGGACGCCGCCGCGCTGGCACGTCGACGTCGAGGCCGACGACATCCCGGCCGAGGTGGCGCGGCTGGAAGCGCTCGGCGCCACCCGCCACCGCGACATGGGCTCGTTCTGGCAGCTGCTCGACCCGGCCGGCCTGGTGTTCTGCGTCGTCGGTGTCCAGACCGGCGAGGAGTTCGCGCGCCATGCGGTGACCTGGCCGTGAGCCCGAAGAAGCGCAGCCGCCGCCCGGGTGCCCGCCGACCCGCGCCCCGTGGCCACGTGTGCCGACCGACAGACCCGCTGTCGATCGTCTCCACGCGCATCCTCGACGGTTCTGAGCCGCTACGTCTGGTGGTCCGCAACGACGACGGCAGCTGGCAGTTCCTGTGCGGCACTCCGGTCGACGTCGACCACCTCCTGACCACGCACGCCCACCACCTGTTCGACGAGTTCCCTGACGACCTCCGGCCGCTCGCCGGGCTGCCGGTCGGCCACCTCGCCGAGCGCTACGGGCCCGGCTTCCCCTGGCGGATCGAGCCGTACGAGGAGGAGTGACACCGCACCCGCCCGTGCGCCGTCGTGGGCCGGCCCCTCACTCCAGGCGGACGAGGTCGATCATCGCGGCCGCCTGGAGGCCGTCGCCGTCGACGGTGAGCACCTCGAGCGGCACCCGGCGCCAGGCGGCCAGGAGCAGGTCCCCGGCGGTCCCGGTGAGCGCGGCGATCGGGAAGGGCTTCGTGCCGGGGAAGAGGGTGCGCTCGGCGTCGGCGTCCACCGCGTGCAGGACCACCGGGTGCGCGTGCTCGGGCGGGCCGTCGGGGAGGGTGCCGGGCACCATGACCTCCAGCCACTCGTCCAGGCCGTCCAGCGCCACCGCGGTCGGGACGGGGCGCACGTCGCCGAGCACCTGCTCGACGTCGACGGTGTGCACGGTGGCCTCCTGGAGCTGCCGGCGCAGGACGAAGGCCACGTCCTTCCGCGGCGCCCAGGTCCACACCCGCTCCGCCGGGTCGGCCCCGACCAGCGCCGTCTCCAGCTCCGCGCTCTGCGCGATCACGTAGCCCAGCAGCTCGTCGTCGGCGTGCCGCTCCGGCTCGACGTAGGCGGACGGGTCCTGGGCACGGGTGCGCACCACCCAGGCCCAGAAGTGCTGCACCTCGGCCAGGTGCCACACCAGGTCGGCGAGCGTCCAGTCCGGGCAGCCGGGCACGCGAGCGCGCCAGCCGTGCGCGAGCACGGCCTCCGCGGCGGCGTCGGCGAACCGGGCGTCGACGCACCGCAGCGCCGGCAGGTACTCGGAAAGCTGCATCGCTCCTCCTCGTGGGCCGGGTGCGAGCGCCCCGTGCCCCTCCGCCGTGATGACCCGCACGGACGTGCGGGCAGGTGCCGTCGGACCACGCCTCTAGGCTCGTGCCGTGCTCTCCTGGCCCGCCCCGCTGCTGCCGACCCTGCCCGGCACCGGCCCCGTCCTCAAGGTCTACGACACCGCCCGCGGCGAGATCGTCGCGACGACGCCGGACCGGACGGCGCGGATGTACGTCTGCGGCATCACCCCGTACGACGCGACGCACCTCGGTCACGCCGCCACCTACCTGGCGTTCGACCTGGTCAACCGGGTGTGGCGCGACGCCGGCCACGCGGTCCACTACGTGCAGAACGTCACCGACATCGACGACCCGCTGCTCGAGCGCGCCGAGCGCGACGGCGAAGACTGGATCGTCCTGGCGATGCGCGAGACGGCCCTGTTCCGGGAGGACATGACGGCGCTGCGCGTCCTGCCGCCCGAGGACTACGTGGGTGCGGTCGAGGCGATCCCGCGCATCGTGGCGCACGTCGAGCGGCTGCTCGACGACGGGCTGGCCTACGTGCTCGACGACGGCACCGGCGACGTCTACCACGACGTCGCGCAGGCGCCCGGGTTCGGCTCGGAGTCCGGCTACGACGAGCGAACGATGCTGGCGTTCTTCGCCGAACGCGGCGGCGACCCCGACCGTCAGGGCAAGCGCAACCGCCTCGACCCGATGCTCTGGCGCGGTGAGCGCCCCGGGGAACCGGCCTGGCCCGGCCCGCGGGGCACGCGGGGCCGGCCGGGCTGGCACGTCGAGTGCGCCACCATCGCGCTGGACACCATCGGCATGGGCTTCGACGTCCAGGGCGGCGGCAGCGACCTGGTCTTCCCGCACCACGAGTACTCCGTGGTGCACGCCGAGGCCCTCACGGCCACCAAGCCGTTCGCCCGGGCCTACGTGCACGCGGCGATGATCGGCCTGGACGGCGAGAAGATGAGCAAGAGCCGGGGCAACCTGGTCTTCGTCTCCAAGCTGCGGGGCGAGGGCGTCGACCCGATGGCGATCCGGCTGGCCCTGCTCTCCGGGCACTACCGCACCGACCGGACGTGGACCGGCGACCTGCTCACCGAGGCCCAGGAGCGCCTGGCCACCTGGCGCCAGGCCGTCGCGCGCGAGGTCGGTGCCCCCGCCGGCCCGGTGCTGCACGGGCTGCGCGAGCGCCTCGCCGACGACCTCGACAGCTCCGGCGCGATCGCGCTGGTCGACGCCTGGGCCGAGCGCACCCTGGCCGGCGGTGAGGACCTCGAGGAGCACGCGCCGCAGGTGGTCTGCGACGCCGTGGACGCGCTCCTGGGCGTGGACCTGCAGGTCGGCTGATGACCAGCGCCCCCGCCGGCTCCTTCCGGCTGACCGACCGGGCGGCCCGCGAGCGGGCCGAGGAGCAGCTCGCGCCCGCCGCGACGCGGGCGGCCGGCACCCGGGGGCGGGCCCGCCCGGAGCCGGAGGACGGGCTGCGCACCGCGTTCGAGCGCGACCGCGACCGGATCCTGCACGCCAAGGCGTTCCGCCGGCTCAAGCACAAGACGCAGGTCTTCCTCCACCCCGACGGCGACCACTTCGTCACCCGGCTCACGCACACGCTGCAGGTGACGCAGGTGGCCCGCTCGCTGGCCCGGGCGCTGGGGCTCAACGAGACGCTCGCCGAGGCGATCGCCCTGGGGCACGACGTCGGGCACTCGCCGTTCGGGCACATCGGCGAGGAGGCGTTCGACCCCTACGTGCCCGGCGGGTGGCACCACGCCGCGCAGGGGGTGCGGATCGTCGAGGTGCTGGAGGACCTCAACCTGACGTGGGAGGTGCGCGACGGAATCCGGGCGCACAGCTGGAAGATCGACCCGCCGCCGGACACCCGCGAGGCGGAGTGCGTGCGGTACGCCGACCGGATCGGCTACCTGTCCCACGACGCCCTGGACGCCGTCCGGGCCGGGGTGATCCGGGTCGCGGACCTGCCCTCCCGGGCGCTGGCCGTCTTCGGGCAGCCCGGCAGCGAGATGGTCGGGTCGATGATCGACGCGGTCGTGGAGGGGTCGCTGGCCGACGGCGGCCGTGTCGTCATGGCGCCGGAGCCGCTGGCGGCGATGCACGAGCTGCGCGGCTTCATGTTCGCGCGCGTGTACGCCTCCGACGTCGCCGCGGGGCAGAAGCACCTCGCGATCGACGTCATCCGCCGGCTGGTCGACCACCACCTGGCCCACCCCGAGCTGATCCCGGCCAGCTACCGCGACACCGAGGCCGAGCCGCTCACCCAGGTCGTGGACTACGTCTCGGGGATGACCGACCGGTTCGCCCTGGCCACCCACGACCGACTGTTCGACGCCGACGCGTCCGCGCAGATGCGCCCGCTGCTCACCGAACGCTGACGGCCGGCCGACCAGGTCCCCGCGGCAAGGGTCGGCCGGTGGTCGTCTCACCGCCGCCGAGAGAGCCCCCGGCCGACGGTCGATGTCGTGCCGGCCGGGATGCTGGGTCCCGCACGGACGACCGCGCCGACCTCACGGCGCGACAGGGACAGCCGGACGTGCGCGATGCCGGGCCGCTGCCGTGGCCTCGTGCCGGGTGATCAGGGCGTGGAGCGCGGGATCGTCGAGTTGGGAGGCCACCGCCCGGGCCGCCGCCACCCCGTTGCGCGCGCCCGCCTCCGCCCGATGCAGGTGCGCCCGGGCTAGCAGGGGACGCATGCTGCCGCGCGCGGCGATCGCGGTCAGCCGGTCGATCCTCGCCAAGGCCGCCCGCCCGGCGTCAGGGGCGGCGGCGCAGGCGGCCTCCAGGAGCCGGGCGTAGGGCCAGAGGTACCACGGCGCAGGGGCCAGCCCCCGGTCGCACCAGCGCTGGGCCCGAGGCCGGTCGCCCTCGACCAGAGCGAGCCGGGCCTCACCGTGGGCGACCGTCGCCATCCAGCAGTGGTCATCGCTCTCCGTCGCCAGGACCCAGGCGTGATCGAGCAGGTCGTGCGCCGTCCCACGGTCCCCTAGCCCGATCGCCGCCTCCGCCCGGAACGCCTCCGGCCACGGTTGGAACGCCGTCCACGCGTCCTGGGATACGAGCTGCAGAGCGGTGTCCAGGACGGGCACGGCGAGGGCGTGCTCGGCGCGCAGCGTGTGGATCCGCCCCACCATCGCCAGCGACCACGCCTGCTGGCGGGTGTCGCCCGCCCGGACGGCGCGTCCCACGGATTCGTCCAGGCACCGGAGGGCGCCGTCGTACTCCCCGCCGTCAGTGAGGCACATGCCGCGCACCCCGAGCGTCCGGGCGGTCTCGCCGTTCTCGTCGGTGGCACGCTGCGCCTCGTCCAACCACACCAGGGCGCGGTCGTGCTGCCCCCGCTGCACGCCCAGGAAGCCCAGCTCCCGGCAGGCCGCGGCGACGAGCCCTTCGGCCTGCGCCGTGCGCGCGAGGGCCGCGGCTGCATGCAGGAGCGAGCGCACCTCGGTGCCCCGTTCGCCCGCGCCGTGGACCCGAGCACTCGCGAGAGCCAGGAAGGCACCGGCCCGTAGCGCGGGCGCACCGACCCCGACCGCCACGTCGGCGGCCCGCTGGAGCTGGTCGAGACCACGGTCCACGGCGCCGGCTCTCATCGATGCCTGGCCGGCGTCGAGGTAGGAGCGCACGGCCGCGACGCCGGCCACTGGGAGCTGCCCCGAGCACGGCGGCCTGGTGGCCGCGAGGATCTCGGCCGGCGGGGCGCAGCCGAGCTCGCGGCGGAACAGCCGGACGCACCGGACGGCCTGGCGGCGGGCGCCTACGTGATCTCCGGCCGCACCGAGGCTCCGCACCAGGATGGCGTGGTGCCCGGGATCGAGCGGGTCCATCGCCACGGCTCGTGCCGCCAGCTGTGCTGCCGTCCCCGCCGAGCCCCGGGCGAGCTGGTCGAGGGCGCATTCCACCAGGACGGCCTCCGCACAGCTGCGGATCCTGCACCGTTCCGCCGAGAGCCACGCGTCGAACCCGGGGGCGGTCGGCAGGCTCAGCCCCTCCAGGAGCTCCCGGCCGAACCCCGCCAGCTCCACCGCCTGCGCGCAGCCGCCGTCGGTGAGTTGCCGGACGTCGACGCTGCTGCCGGGCGTCAGCTGCAGGCAGAGCGGATCGCCGTCGAGCGACGCGGCTGCACGCAGGACCCGCCGGAGCTCGCTGATGTTCCAGCGCAGGGCGCCCGGAGGGTCCTGGGCTTCGGCGAAAAGGAGGTCCACCAGGGTGCGGCGCGGGACCGGGCGGTCGCTCAGGGCGAGGTGGGCCAGCAGGGCCCAGGCCTTGTTGCCCCGCGGCGGGTCGACCGGGACGCCGTCCAGAAGGACCTTCGGCCGTCCCAGGAGGGTCACCGCGACCACGGTCATGGCCTCGCCTCCTCCGACACCGGAACGGTAGCGGCGACGGCGCCGACGAGCGGGTGCCGGCGAGCGGGCCGGGGCGGCGGCAGCGGTGGACCCGTCACCGCCGCCGTGGCGTCACGCTCCGGCGGCGGCGAGGGACCGCACGTCGCCGGTCGTGAGGCACGTGCCGCCGATGCCCCAGTCACCGCTGGCGACCTCTTCCACGACCACCCAGGTGACCCCCCGCATGGCCTCGCCCTCGATGGCGACCATCGCGTCGGTGAGCCTCTCGACGATGGCGTGCTTCTGCTCGGACGTGAACACGCCCTCGATGACCTTCACGTTGACGAACGGCATGGTTCCTCCTCTGTCGGGCCGGCCGACGTGCCGGCAGAAGGAGGATCGACCGCGGGCGTGTGACGCCCCGTGTGACGGACGTCGGGGGAGCGGGAAGCCCGGTGTCAGGCGCCGCCGGCGGAGCCGCCGCGGCGGCGCAGATACCTCTCGAACTCGCGGGCGATCTGATCGCCGTTGGCCTGCGAGAGGTCGACCTCGGTGGCCCGCTCCTCCAGGGAGCGCACGTACTCGACGACCTCGGCGTCCTCGCTGGCCATCTCGTCGACCGTCTTCACCCAGTCGTCGGCCTGCTGCGGCAGCGCGCCGAGCGGCACGGTGATCTCCAGGACCTCCTCCACCCGCTGCAGCAGCGCGACGGTGGCGCGCGGCGACGGCGGCTGGGAGACGTAGTGCGGCACGGCGGCCCAGAAGCTGATCGCCGGCAGCCCCGCCTGCACGCACGCGTCCTGGAAGACGCCGAGGATGCCGGTGGGGCCCTCGTAGCGGGAGGTCTCCAGCCCGTAGGCCCGGGCCGACTCGCCGTCGTAAGCCGAACCGGTGACGGGCGTGGGCCGGGTGTGCGGGGTGTCGGCCAGGAGGGCGCCGAGGGCGACGACGATCGAGGCGTCGAGCTCGTCGAGGATCTCCAGCAGCTCCTCGCAGAAGCCCCGCCAGCGCATGTTCGGCTCGATCCCGCGGATCAGCACCACGTCGCGGTCCAGCCCCTCGGGCCGTGCCACCGAGATGCGGGTGGTGGGCCACTCGACGCGCCGGCTCACCCCGCCGACGAGGGAGACGGTGGGGCGGTTGACCTGGAAGTCGTAGTAGTCCTCGGGGTCCAGCGCGGCCAGGGGCTTGGCGTCCCAGATCAGCTCGAGGTGCTCCACGGCCCCCGTGGCGGCGTCCCCGGCGTCGTTCCAGCCCTCGAACGCCACCACGACCACCGGGTCGGTGAGCTGCGGCAGGTCATCTGCATCGGGCGTCGGATCGATCACCTCTGCCAGCCTACGTCGATCCCGCCGTCCCGCCCGGCGCACGCCCGCGGTTCACCCACCGGCGGGTTGCCCGGTCCACGACGCCCGCTGCACCGCAGGTGCCCCGGGTGCGACAATGGGCGCCGACATCGGGAACGCCCAGGCCTGGGCCAGCCCGCCGGGGTGACGCTGCCCGCGGCCCGCACGCCCATCGAGAGACCCACTGGGGAACCCTGTGTCCGAGTCACCCACCGTCCGTCCGGACGTCACGGCCGAGCTCACCGCGCTGCTCCAGGAGCGCATCCTCGTCCTCGACGGCGCCATGGGGACGGCGATCCAGCGCGACCGGCCCGACGAGGCCGGCTACCGCGGGGAGCGGTTCGCCGACTGGCCCAGCGACGTGCAGGGCAACAACGACCTGCTGAGCATCACCCAGCCGCAGATCATCGCCGCGATCCACCGCGAGTACCTCGAGGCCGGCGCGGACCTCATCGAGACCAACACCTTCAACGCCACCACGATCTCCCTGGCCGACTACGGCATGCAGGAGCTGGCCTACGAGCTGAACGTCGCCTCCGCACGACTGGCGCGCGCCGAGGCCGACGCGATGGCCGCCCGCACGCCGGGCAAGCCGCGCTTCGTCGTCGGCGCCATCGGACCGACCAGCCGGACGGCGTCCATCTCGCCCGACGTCAACGACCCCGGCGCGCGCAACATCACCTTCGACGAACTGGTCGCCGCTTACCTCGAGCAGGCGAACGGGCTGGTCGACGGCGGTTCGGACGCACTGCTGGTCGAGACGATCTTCGACACCCTCAACGCCAAGGCGGCCGTCTTCGCCCTGGAGACGCTGTTCGAGGAGTGGGGGCGCCGCTGGCCGGTGCTCATCTCGGGCACGATCACCGACGCCTCCGGCCGCACGCTCTCCGGGCAGGTGACCGAGGCGTTCTGGCACTCGATCCGGCACGTGAAGCCGCTGCTGGTCGGCCTCAACTGCGCGCTCGGCGCGAAGGAGATGCGGCCCTACATCGCGGACATCGCGCGCGTGGCCGACACGTTCGTGTCCTGCTACCCCAACGCCGGGCTGCCCAACGCCTTCGGGGAGTACGACGAGGCCCCGGAGGAGACCGCCGCGATCATCGGCGAGTTCGCCGGGAGCGGCTTCGTGAACCTGGTGGGCGGCTGCTGCGGCACCACGCCCGCGCACATCGCCGCGATCGCCCGGGCCGTGGAGGGGCAGGCGCCGCGCGTCCCGGTCCAGGTCCGTCCGGCGCTGCGGCTGTCCGGGCTGGAGCCGCTGTCGGTCACCGAGGAGTCCCTGTTCGTCAACGTCGGCGAGCGCACCAACATCACCGGCTCGGCCCGCTTCCGGAACCTCATCAAGGCCGGTGACTACCCGGCCGCGCTCACCGTGGCCCGGCAGCAGGTCGAGGCCGGCGCCCAGGTCATCGACGTCAACATGGACGAGGGGATGATCGACGGCGTCGAGGCGATGGACCGCTTCACCAAGCTGATCGCCGCCGAGCCCGACATCTCCCGCGTGCCCGTCATGGTCGACTCCTCCAAGTGGGAGGTCATGGAGGCCGGCCTCAAGAACATCCAGGGCAAGGCGATCGTCAACTCGATCTCCCTGAAGAACGGCGAGGAGGAGTTCGTCCACCACGCGCGCCTGTGCCGTAAGCACGGCGCGGCCGTCGTCGTCATGGCCTTCGACGAGGACGGCCAGGGCGACACCCTCGAGCGCCGCACGCAGATCTGCCGCCGCGCCCACGACATCCTCGTCGAGCAGGTCGGCTTCCCGGCCGAGGACATCATCTTCGACCCCAACGTCTTCGCCGTCGCCACGGGCATCGAGGAGCACGCGAGCTACGGTCTGGACTTCATCGAGTCCACGCGCTGGATCAAGCAGAACCTGCCCGGCGCGCTGGTCTCCGGCGGCGTCTCGAACGTGTCGTTCTCCTTCCGCGGCAACAACCGGGTGCGCGAGGCGATCCACTCGGTCTTCCTCTACCACGCGATCGCGGCGGGCCTGGACATGGCGATCGTCAACGCCGGCCAGCTCGAGGTCTACAGCGAGGTCCCCGAGGTGCTGCGCGAGCGCATCGAGGACGTGGTCCTCAACCGCCGTCCGGACAGCACCGAACGGCTGCTGGAGATCGCGGGGGACTTCGCGGGCGACGGCTCGGTCAAGGAGGTGGCCACCGAGGAGTGGCGGTCGCTGCCGGTGGGCGAGCGGATCACCCACGCCCTGGTGAAGGGGATCGACGAGTTCGCGGAGAGCGACACCGAGGAGCTGCGCCAGGAGATCGCCGCCCGCGGCGGCCGGCCGATCGAGGTCATCGAGGGCCCGCTGATGGACGGCATGAACGTCGTGGGCGACCTCTTCGGCGCCGGCAAGATGTTCCTGCCGCAGGTGGTGAAGTCCGCCCGCGTGATGAAGAAGGCCGTCGCCCACCTCATCCCCTTCATCGAGGCGGAGAAGCAGCCCGGCGACGCCGAGCGGACGAACGGCTTGGTCGTCATGGCGACGGCGAAGGGCGACGTGCACGACATCGGCAAGAACATCGTCGGCGTCGTCCTGCAGTGCAACAACTACGACGTCGTGGATCTGGGCGTCATGGTGCCGCCGCAGAAGATCCTGGACGCCGCCAAGGCCGAGGGTGCCGACATCATCGGCCTCTCCGGGCTGATCACGCCGTCGCTGGACGAGATGGTCACCCTCGCCTCGGAGATGGAGCGGCAGGGCTTCGAGGTCCCGCTGCTCATCGGCGGCGCGACGACGTCCCGCGCGCACACGGCGGTCAAGATCGCGCAGAAATACCACGGGCCGGTGATCTGGGTGAAGGACGCCTCGCGGTCGGTGCCGGTGGTCGCCGCGCTGCTGTCGGACGAGCAGCGCCCGCAGCTGCTGGCCGAGACCGACGCCGACTACGCGGCGCTGCGCGAACGGCACGCCGCCCGCCAGGACAGCCGGAAGCTGCTGCCGCTGGAGCAGGCGCGGGCGAACGCGACCCCGGTGGACTGGAGCGGCTACACCCCGCCACGGCCCCGCATGCTCCTCCAGCAGGCGAAGGACGTCTGCACGGGTCCCGGCTGCGACCACCTGCACGACGACGCCACGCAGTTCGTGAAGACCTTCCCCGACTACCCGCTCGAGGAGCTGCGCGGCTACATCGACTGGCAGCCGTTCTTCAACGCCTGGGAGATGCGCGGCCGGTTCCCCGACATCCTGCACAACCCGGCGACGGGGGAGGCCGCCCGGCGGCTGTACGAGGACGCCCAGGCGATGCTCGACCGGATCGTGGCGGAGCGCTGGCTGCGGGCCAGCGGCGTCCTCGGGCTGTTCCCGGCCAACCGGGTCGGCGGCGAGGACATCGCGGTCTACACCGACGAGTCCCGCACCGCCGTCCGGGCGACCCTGCACCAGCTGCGCCAGCAGACCGAGGGCCGCGACGGATCCCCGCGCAAGTCCCTGGCCGACTTCGTGGCGCCCGAGGAGACGGGGCTGCGCGACTACGTCGGCGCCTTCGCGGTCACCGCCGGCCTCGGCTCGGCCGAGCGGGTGGCGGCGTTCAAGGGGGAGAACGACGACTACAGCGCGATCATGCTCGAGGCGCTGGCCGACCGGCTGGCCGAGGCGTTCGCCGAGCGGCTGCACGAGCGGGTGCGCCGGGAGTTCTGGGGCTACGCCGCCGACGAGTCGCTGGACAGCCAGGCGCTGATCGCCGAGAAGTACCGCGGCATCCGCCCCGCTCCGGGCTACCCGGCCTGCCCCGAGCACACCGAGAAGCTGACCATCTGGGACCTGCTCGACGTCGAGGCGGCCACGGGGATCCAGCTCACCGAGAGCCTGGCCATGTGGCCCGGTGCCGCGGTGAGCGGTCTCTACCTCGCCCACCCGCAGGCGCAGTACTTCGTGCTGGGCCGGGTGGGGCGCGACCAGGTCGAGGACTACGCCGCCCGCAAGGGGTGGACGATCGCCGAGGCGGAGCGGTGGCTCTCGCCCAACCTCGGGTACCGCACCGAGGACGAGTAGGAGAACCCGGGTGCCTCCCACCGCTCGCAGGCTCGCGGCGGGACCCTGCCCCGGGCCGCTCCATCAACTCACTCGACGACGAGCACGTCGGCGTAGCCGGGGGAGTGGCGGCTGGCGAAGGGGTGCGGGCCCGGTTCCGCGGGGGCCAGGAAGGTGGTCAGCGTCCCGCTCGGGACGACGACGTCGAACGACCCGTCGGCCGCGGTGAGCGTGACCTCCGCGGCGGACGAGTTGAAGACGGTCACCCGCGACCCCGGCGCGACCGGGCCGGCGACGTGGAAGCGCTCGTCGTCGACGAGCACGGCCACCGACAGCTCGCCGTGGTCGTGCCCGGCCATCGGGTCGGCGCCCGCTGCCGGCGCGGTGGTGGGCGCGGCCGTGCGCTCGGCGCCCGCCGGGGGCGGCGAGGCCGCGAGCGCGACGGCCAGCGCGACCGTCGCCAGCATGAGCACGACCTCGCCGGCGGCGAACCGGCGGAAGTCCCGGCCGTCGCCGGCGCGCAGCCGGGGGAGGGTGTGCCGGCGGTGGAGCGCCCCGAGCACGCCCAGGACGGTCAGGCCGGCGGTCTTGGCCAGCAGCAGGGCGCCGTAGCCGGTGCCCAGCGCCGCCAGCGCCCCTGCGGTCCCGCCCAGCAGCAGACCCGCGGCGAGCAGGCCGGAGGCGGCCGTGGCGAGGAAGCAGACCAGCGCCAGGCGGCTGAACCGCCGCGCCGCCTCGCTCGTGGCCGCGCCGTGGTGGGCGTGGACGAGCAGGGCCAGCAGACCGCCGACCCAGGCGGTCGCGGCGACGACGTGGACGCCGAGGGCCGTGACGGCGAGCAGGTGGTCCTCCGCCGTCGCGGAGTGGCCGCTGAGCACGGCCGGGACCACGAGCGCGGCCCCCGCCACGAGGAGCAGCGACGCCGCGGCCGGGACGCCGGTGCTCCGGCGGGCGGCGACCCCGACCAGCGCGGTGAGCGCCACCACCAGCAGCGCGGCCCGGCCGGCACCGGTGTCCTCGAGGAAGACCCGCAGCGGGGACCACGTCAGCGACGTGGGGGAGGTGCCCACCAGCCGGCTCACCGTGAGCAGCGCACCCAGGGCCGTCGCCCCGGCCCAGACCAGCGCCCACGCCGACGCCGCACGCAGCGCCCGGCGGAACTCCACCGGCAGGCCGGCCCGGCCGGGTAGCAGGACGGCGGCGAGCAGCAGCGTGCCGACCGTCCCGACCGCCGCGATCCGTCCGACCAGGGTGACCAGGGGGAGCCCCCACCCGACCAGCGCGCCTCCGCCGCTGAGCTCCGCCGGATCCGCCTCGGGGGCCCCACCGCCGACCACCAGGGCGCCGACGAGGAGCGCGGCCAGGCCCGCACCGGTGAGCACGAGCGCGAGTCCGATGCGCGGCGGCCGGCCGATGGCACCCGTCGCAGGGGCCGGCGCGACGGACACGGTGCCGGTCATCCGCGCCTGCGCTGCCGGCTCACGACGAGGCTGCCCAGGCCGACGAGGACGATCGCGCCGACGGCGACCCACACCCCGGCGACCGGGCTGCCGGCGGACGCCGGGTCCAGGTCCTCGGCCACCGCGGCGGGCGACGGCGCGGCCGGCTCCGGCGTGGGCGCCGCCGACTCCGGCGACTGCGCGGCGGGGGTGCTCCCCGCCGCGACCGTGAAGTCGAACGTGCCCGTCAGCGCGTGCCCGTCCGAGGACGTGCTGCGCCAGACGACCTGGTAGGCCCCGGCGGGCCGATCGGCGACGAGCCGCTGGACGACGGAGGTGCCCCGGATCTCCGCGTCGCCCTCGGAGAGGACGGCGCCGTTCGCATCGGTCACCAGGACGAGGGTGCCGAGGGGCAGCGGTTCGCCGGTGAACGCGAGCTCGACCGTGGCCGGCGGCGTGGGCACGGTGGTGCCGGCCGCCGGGGTCGTGCCCACGAGGCCGTCGTGCGCGAACGCGGCGGGCGCCGCACCCAGGAGGAACGCGCCGCCCAGCAGGGCGAGCAGCAGCGCGGTTCCCCTCCGACGGCGGACCTGTCGCGAAGCAGTCATGCCCGTCCTTCGTTCCCAGCCGGGTTTCCGGTTGCCCGGGGCGCGGCCAGCCTCCGGGACGGCATCGTCCCGGTCGACCACCACCCGTGTGGTCACGGGCCCCCCAGAACCGGGTGAACCGATCCGGCACCGGCTCCCGAATGCAGGTCGTGCAGCACGGCGCCGGGGGATCGGCGCGCTGCTCGGTCCCCGGACCGGAACCACGGTCGGTGCAGAGCGCGCCGGCCGGCACGACGGGTGGACGGTCCTCGACCGCCGCCCCTTCCGACCAGAGGAGCAGACCATGCGCAAGGCACTCGCACTCCCGACCGTCGCCCTGGCCGCCGCGGCCTTCCCGCTGCTGGCGGTGTCCACCGCCTCGGCGCACGAGGGCGCGCACAGCTACCAGGCCGACCTCGGCGCGCTCAACCAGTCCGGCGTCCAGGGCACCGGCATGGTGACCCTCGACGGCAACACGGCCACCGTCATGATCGAGGCCTCGGGCCTCCTGGCCGGCTCGCCGCACGCCCAGCACTTCCACATCGGTGCGCAGGGGCAGTGCCCGACCGACGCCGACGACGAGAACGGTGACGGCTTCGTCAGCGTCACCGAGGGCGCGCCGTACTACGGCGCGATCGGGTCCTCGCTGACCACGACCGGTGACACCAGCCCGGACAGCGGGCTGGCGATCGACCGGTTCCCGACCGCCGAGGGCGGCTCGATCAGCTACGAGCGCACCTTCGAGGTCAGCGACGACGTGCACGCGGCGTTCGAGGACGGCACCGCCGTCCTGGTGCTCCACGGCGTCGACAAGAACGGCAGCGGCGCCTACGACGGCGACGTCATGAGCGACCTCGACCCGTCGCTGCCCATGGAGGCCACCGCCCCGGCCGCCTGCGGCGTGCTCGAGACCGCCCAGATGGGCGCCGCTCCCGCCGGCGGTGCCGAGACCGGCGCCGGCAGCACGGCCGGCACCGAGAACCAGGCCGCCATCGGGATCGGGGCCCTGGCCGCGGCCGGTGCGGTCGCCGCGGGCACCGTCGCCTACCGCCGTCGTCAGGCCGACCAGGCCTGATCCGGCTCCGGGCCGCGCGGGGGGCAGCACGCCTCCCGCGCGGCCCGCACCCCCTCCACCACTCCCGGAAGGACCCCGCGTGAGCGAGCAGGACGGCCGTCGACCGAACACCCGCAGGTGGATCGCGCTGGCCGCGGGCCTGGCCCTCGTGGCCGTGCTCGCCGTGGTCGTGGCCGTGACCGGGCAGCGGCAGGCCCCCCAGCCCGCGGCCGCGACCGAGCGGTCCACCTCCGCGACGCCGGCCACGCCCGCGACACCGTCCACGTCCGGCACGCCGTCCACCCCGGCCGGGCCGGCCGCCCCGGAGACGCCGGCCGCTGAGCCGGCGGCGGAGGCCGTGGCCGAGCCGGTTTCGGTGCGCGTCCCCGCCATCGGCGTGACCAGCGACCTGCTGCGGCTGGGGCTGAACGACGACGGCACCGTCGAGGTGCCGCCGCTGGGCCCCGACGACCAGGCGGGCTGGTACGAGCGCGGCCCGGCTCCCGGGGCGGTCGGACCGGCGGTGCTGCTGGGGCACGTGGATTCCGCCGAGCACGGGCCGGGCATCTTCTTCGACCTCGGTGCTCTCCAGCCCGGCGACGAGGTGGAGGTGACCCGCGCGGACGGCACGGTCGCGGTCTTCGCCGTCGACCGGGTCGAGCGGCACCCGAAGGACGACTTCCCGACGCTCGAGGTCTACGGCAACACCGAGGACGCGCAGCTGCGGCTGATCACCTGCGGCGGGGACTTCGACTCCTCCGCACGCAGCTACGAGGACAACGTGATCGCGTTCGCCACCCTGGTCGGCACCCGGCCGGCCTGATCCGCCCTGCAGCGGTGGGGCCACCCGGCCGTCAGCGGGACGCGGCGGCCTCGGGTGGGTCGTCGGCGTGCAGCGCCGCCGCCCCGCGGCCGTCGGCCTTGACCCGGTAGAGCGCCAGGTCGGCGCGGCGCATCAGCTGGGCGGCGGTGTCCTGCGGGCAGCGCTGGGCGACGCCGGCCGACACGCCGACGCCGGGCACCAGCGAGCAGAGGTGCCGGACCAGCGCCAGCGCCTCGGTCCCGTCCAGGCCGGGCAGCAGGAGCGCGAACTCGTCGCCGCCGTGCCGGGCCAGCAGCACACCGCCCGGCAGCGCCTGCCGCCAGCTGCCGGCGACCCGGCGCAGGAGGCGGTCGCCGGCCTCGTGCCCGTCGGTGTCGTTGATCAGCTTGAAGTGGTCGAGGTCCAGCAGCGCCGCCGACAGCGGGACGTCGGCTCGCCGGATGTGCTCGCCGAGCGCCTCGTCGAACCCACGCCGGTTGGCCAGCCCCGTGAGGGCGTCGCTGCCCGCGTCGGAGGCACGCACGACCAGGGTGCGGGTGACGGAGGCCAGGGTGCTCACGACGACCGCGAGGGCCGCGGCGCTGGCGGCCGACGCGTCACCGCGCAGCAGCAGGGCCGCCGTGGTGGCGCCGACGACGGTCACGACGTGGGCCACGGCCACCCGGCGGTCGGCGAAGAAGCAGGCCATCACGCCGACGAACGCGCTGACCGACGCGAGGACCACAGCGGTGGTGGCATCGGGCGCGATCAGCACGACGGCACCGATCAGGCAACTGCCTGCGGTGACCAGCCCGCCCTGGACGACGCGCGGCGGGGCGACGTCCCACCGGAACAGCGCGGCGCCCACCGCCACGGCCAGCAGGCCGATCCCGGCGACCAGCCAGCGGCGCACGGCCTGGTCGGTCCCGCCGCCGGCGGCCAGGACGGCGGTGCTCCCCCCGGCGACGTAGAAGAGCGCCAGGGTCTGGGCCATCGCCCGCGGGGAGGCGACGTCCCGGGAGACCGGCTCGGCTCTCACTGCCCTCACCTGGCGGTCATCGGCCCGCGATGGCGGGTCCTGGAGCCGCCGCGGTCGGTCTGCCCCGGACGGGGGTGCCGCCCGCCTGCGCCCCTGCTGCGGCCGAAGCTGTTCATACGTGACGACTACCGCGTGCACCGCGGATCCGGTGGCACCACCCCGGTGCGGACGCCGCTCCGAGGGGCGCTGTCCCGGTGGCGCCGCGCGGGCTGGGAGACTCGGACCCGCGGAACACCCACCGCGTGGACGGCTGCCGGGCCGGGAGGGGTCGAGCCTCGTCCACCCGTCCCCGTTGCGCGCCTCGTGCGCCCGGGAGCCCCGTCGCGAAGGAACGTCGCAGCCCTGATGCCGAACGAGCTCGCCGCCGTCCTGTTCGACATGGACGGCACGCTGGTGCAGACCGAGGAGTACTGGGGCGAGGCGATGTTCGAGCTCGCCGCCTCCCTGGGCGGCCGCATGTCGCCCGAGGCGCGGGCCCGCACCGTCGGGACGAGCATGCGCCACTCGATGCAGGTGCTGCAGGCCGATCTGGGGATCGTCCGCACCGAGGAGCAGCTGCAGGCCGACGCCCGGTGGGTCGAGGACCGGGTCGCCGAGCTCATGGGCACGGGGATCCCGTGGCGGCCCGGCGCCCGCGAGCTGCTCTCGGCCGTCCGCGCTGCGGGGCTGCGCACGGCCCTGGTGACGACGACGCCGCGCCGGCTCGCCGACATCGTGCTGGGCAGCATCGCGGCGGACCTGGGGGGCATCCCGTTCCACGTCACCGTGTGCGGGGACGAGGTGCCCGCCCGCAAACCCGACCCGGCGCCCTACCTGCAGGCGGCCGTCGCGCTGGGCGTGGAGCCGTCCGCCTGCGTCGTGGTCGAGGACTCGCTGGTGGGTGTCACCTCCGGGCTGGCCGCCGGCATGGCGGTGCTCGGGGTGCCGGCGATGCAGCCGGTGCCGCCGGCGCCGGGGCTCACCCTGCGCGACACCTTGGTCGGGATCGAGGTGGGCGGGCTCGTCGAGGTCCTCGCCGGGGGGCGTTCGGCGCCGCTCGCCGGCCGCTGAGCGCCCCTGGCCGCTGGATGTCCGGCGGCCTGCGCTGGACCGGTGTGATCGGCAGGGCTCAGACCGGGGTGACCGGCAGCGTCGTCCGCCAGCCCGCGGCCGCGGCGGCGTCGGTGGGGAACGGCGGGGGAGTGCCCCCGAAGGCCGGGCAGCGCGCCTGGTGGTCGCACCAGCCGCACAGCCGGCTCTTGTTCGGCCGGAACTCGCCGGTGGCCACCGCCCGCTCGATCGCCGACCAGATGGCCAGGAGCGTGCGCTCGAAGCGGACCAGCTCCGCTTCCTCCGGCGCGTAGGTGAGCGCGTCGCCGTCGCCGAGGTAGAGCAGCTTCAGCTGGGCGGCGACGACCCCGCGGGTGCGCCAGAGCACCAGCGCGTAGAACTTCATCTGGAACAGCGCCTTGGACTCGAACGCCTCGCGGGGCATCGAGCCGGTCTTGTAGTCGACCACCCGCAGCGCACCGTTCGGTGCTACGTCCAGCCGGTCGACGTAGCCGCGCAGCAGCAGCCCGTCGGGAAGCGTGACCTCCACGAGCTCCTCGCGGCCGGCCGGCTGGATGCGGCGCGGGTCCTCGAGCGAGAAGTACTTCTCCACCAGCTTCCCCGCCGAGGCCAGCCACGCCGTCACCGACTCGGGGGCGTTCGCGTCGCTCTCGGCGCCGTCGTCCTGCCCGGTCTCGAACAGCTCGGCGATGCCCGGCTCGTCGCGCAGCTCGGCCCAGGCAGGCTCGACCAGCTGCAGGGCGCTCTCCGGGGTGCGCTGCGCCGGGGGGAGGTCGTAGAGGCGCTCCAGCACGGTGTGGACCAGCGTGCCGCGGACGGCCGCGAGGCTCTTGCGCTCTGGCAGCCGGTCGATGGTGCGGAAGCGGTAGAGCAGCGGGCAGGTCTTGAAGTCGGCCGCCCGGCTGGGGGAGAGGGACGGGCGGCGGGGTGCCGTCGCGTCACCGGGCACCGCGGCGCCTTCCGCGGGCGTGCCGGTTGCCGGGTCGGTCTGCACCATCGCCGTCATGCACCCGAGGCTAGGTGGCTCCTCCGACAGTTCCGAGCGCCCGCGCCGCATCGGCGTCCCGGGTCACACCGGCACCGTCCGTACGCTGGTCGCCCGTGACCAGTGAGCAGGAGCCCGGGACCGACGTCGTCGAGGAGGCGCAGCCCGCGCCGGCCGAGGAGGCGGCGGAGCAGGTGGGGGAGCAGGTGCCCGTGCAGCGGGCCGAGCCGGTCGAGGGCGCGTTCGTGGCCGGCGACCGGGTGCAGCTGACCGACCCCAAGGGCCGGATGCACACCGTCGTCCTGACCCCGGGCAAGCAGTTCCACACCCACCGCGGCGCGATCGAGCACGACGACCTCATCGGCGCGCCGGAGGGCTCGGTGGTGCACTCCACCGCCAACACCGGGTACCTGGCGCTGCGGCCGCTGCTGGCCGACTACGTGCTCTCCATGCCGCGCGGCGCGCAGGTCATCTACCCGAAGGACGCCGCCCAGATCGTCGGCTTCGGCGACGTCGGCCCGGGCATGCGGGTGCTGGAGGCCGGCGCCGGGTCGGGTGCGCTGAGCTGCTCGCTGCTGCGCGCGGTCGGCTCCGAGGGCTCGCTCACCAGCTACGAGCGGCGCGAGGACTTCCTCGACGTGGCGCGGGCCAACGTCGGCGCCTTCTTCGGCGAGGTGCCGGGCAACTGGAGCTTGCGCCTGGGCGACCTCGCCGACCACCCGGCCGACGAGGTCGTCGACCGCGTCGTCCTGGACATGCTCGAGCCCTGGGCGGTGCTGCCCACGGTCGCCGCCGCGCTGCGCCCGGGCGGCGTGCTGGTCGGCTACGTGGCCACGGTGACCCAGCTGTCCACCTACGTCGAGGCGCTGCGCGCGCAGGGGGTCTGGACCGAGCCCTACGCCTGGGAGAGCCTGCTGCGGCCGTGGCACGCCGTCGGCCTCGCCGTCCGCCCCGAGCACCGCATGGTGGCCCACACCGCGTTCCTCGTCACCGCCCGCCGCCTCGCCGAGGGCGCCGTCGCCCCGATCCGCCAGCGCCGCGCCCAGAAGCACTGAACGCGGCCCGGAGGGAGGACCGCCCCGCCGCCGACGCGGCCGGTGCCGCGCGCGACGTGGGCAGGCGGGCGGATGATCGACGGGACCGTGGCGCGGCAGGTGCGCCTGGTCCTCGCCCCAGCACAGCCGGAGGAGACCAGACGTGACCGACCTCGCGCCCAGGACGGCCCACGCCGACGCTCCGGACGACGCCGCGCTGCGGGAGATCGAGCAGCGGGTGCTGTGGCTGGCGACGGCGATCGTCGACCACGCCAACCGGGTGCGGCCGAACCCGTCGGGCCTCAAGGTCGGCGGTCACCAGGCGTCCAGCGCCTCGATGGTCACCATCATGACGGCGCTGTGGCTCGAGCAGCTGACCGCCGAGGACCGCGTGTCGGTCAAGCCGCACGCCAGCCCGGTGCTGCACGCCCTGGAGTTCCTGCTCGGCCAGCTCGACGCCTCCTGGCTGACCACGCTGCGCGGTTTCGGCGGGCTGCAGTCCTACCCCTCGCGGCTGAAGGACCCCGTCCCGGCCGACTACTCGACCGGGTCGGTCGGCATCGGCGCGACCGCGCCCATCTGGGGTGCGCTGGCCCGCCGCTACGTCAACACGCAGTTCGGCGCGGGCGGCACCGGGCGCCAGTGGTCGCTGGTGGGCGACGCCGAGCTGGACGAGGGCGCTGTCTGGGAGGCCGTGCTCGACCCGATGGTCGCCGAGTTCGGCGAGGTGAACTGGGTCGTCGACCTGAACCGGCAGTCCCTGGACCGCGTCGTCCCCACCATGGGTGCCACCCGCCTGCAGGGCATGTTCACCGCGGCCGGATGGCAGGTGCTCACCGTCAAGTACGGGCGGCTGCTCGAGGAGCTGTTCGCCCGCCCCGGCGGCCCGGAGCTGCGCGACCGCGTCGACGGCATGAGCAACGCCGAGTACCAGCGCCTGCTGCGCCGTCCGGCGGCGGACGTGCGCCGCGAGCTGCCGGGGGAGGGGCCGGGCGCCGGCGCGGTCGCCGCGCTCGTCGCCGACGTGCCGGACGACGACCTCGTCGCCGCCGTCCGCAACCTCGGTGGGCACGACCTCGCCGCGCTGCGCCAGGCGTTCGCGCAGATCGACGACAGCCGCCCCACCGTCGTCATCGCCTACACGCTCAAGGGCTACGGTCTGGCCACCGAGGGGCACCCGCAGAACCACTCGGCGCTGCTGACCGAGGCCCAGCTCGCCGAGCTGGCCGCCCGCGTCGGCGTCGACCCGGCCGAGCCGTGGGCCGGGTTCCCGCCCGGCAGCGCCCCGGCCGGCCTGCTCGCCGACGCTGCCGCCCGCCTGGCCCGCACCCCGGTCGACGACGCCGGCACGCCGGACGTGCCCGCGGACCTCGGCCGCACGCCCTCCGGGACGGCGACGACGCAGGCCGCGCTGGGGCGCACGCTGCTCGACCTCAACCGCGCCGCGCCGGAGGTCGGCCGGCGGGTGGTCACCGTCAGCCCCGACGTGTCGAGCTCGACCAACCTCGGCGGCTGGGTCAACAAGGTCGGCGTCTGGTCGCACGAGGACCGCCGTGACTGGTTCGCCGACGACGCCGAGACGATCCTCCACTGGCGGGAGCAGCCCTCGGGCCAGCACGTGGAGCTCGGCATCGCCGAGACGAACCTGGTCGGCGCGATCGGCGAGCTCGGCGCGACCTGGTCGCGCTGGGGGCAGCCGCTGCTGCCCATCGGCGTCCTCTACGACCCGTTCGTCGAGCGGGCGCTGGAGCCGTGGTCGTTCACCATCTACGCCGGCGGCCAGTCGCTGCTGGTCGGGACGCCGTCGGGGGTGACGCTGGCGCCCGAGGGCGGCGCGCACCAGTCGATCACCACGCCGTCGATCGGCCTGGAGCAGCCCGGCTGCCTGTCGTACGAACCCGCGTTCGCCCTCGACGCGGAGTGGTGCCTGCTCGCGGCGCTCGGCCAGATGGGCCGTCCGGGTGGGCAGTCGGCCTACGTGCGGCTGTCCACCCGCCCGGTCGACCAGGCCCTCGCCGCCGTGCCGGCCGACCCGGCCGCGCGCGAGCGGCGCCGTCGCCAGGTGGTGGCGGGGGCGTACCCGCTGCGGCGGGTGCCCCGCCCGGCGGTCACGCTGGCCGCGATGGGCGCGCTCGTGCCCGAGGCGCTGGCCGCCGCCGAGCGGCTCGACGGGCTGGGCTTCCCCGCCGACGTCGTCGTGGTGACCAGCCCGGGCCTGCTCTTCCGCGCCGTCCAGGCGCGACGGGGTCTGGACGACGCCTCGCCGTGGGTGCTCGACAGCGTGTTCCCGGCCGACCGGGCCACCCCGCTGGTCACCGTCCTGGACGGTCACCCGCACACGCTGGCGTTCCTCGCCGGGGTCCGCGGTGCGCCGGCCGCGCACCTGGGGGTCACCCGGTTCGGGCAGAGCGGTGACCTGGACAGCGTGTACCGGTACCACGGACTCGACGTCGGCTCGCTGGTCGGCGCCGCGCTCGACCTCGTCGACTAGGTGGCCGTGCCCGCCGACGTCCTGCGTGGTGGGCCGGGAGCGACCGCCGCGGGTCCCGCGATCCGCTGCGGAGGAGTCGCAGGCGGTGCTCCGCCGGTGCCTCTAGCAGCCCGTCGCGACCTCCGCGAGCCCACGGCGAACTGTCCGTCCGCGTGTATAGATTTGCGTCCTGGCTCCCCCGACAGTGCGGAGGTGCGTGATGGGCCTGGGTCCTGACGAGCTGAAGGCGCGGCGTGAGCGTGACGTGGCCTCGCTGCTCAGCCAGATCTCCTACCTCGAGGAAGAGATCGGCCTGCTCCGCCGCAAGGTGGCCGACAGCCCGCGCCAGGTGCGCGCGCTGGAGGAGCGGATTGCGGAGGCAGAGGGCCGTGCCGCCTTCCTGTCCGAGCGCAACGACAAGCTGGCCGGCACCCTGCGGGACGCCCGCGAGCAGCTGGTCACGCTCAAGGAGGAGGTCGACCGGCTCGGTCAGCCCCCGTCGGGCTACGGCGTCTTCCTCACCTCCTACGAGGACGGCACGGTCGACGTCTTCACCGGCGGCCGCAAGCTGCGGGTCTCCGTCTCGCCGAACGTCGAGGTCGAGGGCCTGCGCACCGGCCAGGAGGTCATGCTCAACGAGGCGATGAACGTCGTCGAGGCGCGCGACTTCGAGCGCCAGGGCGACGTCGTCATGCTCAAGGAGCTGCTCGAGCCGGTCGACGGCGTCACGCCGCGCGCGCTGGTCATCGGGCACACCGACGAGGAGCGCGTCGTCTACCTCGCCGACTCGCTGGCCGGCCAGCCGCTGCGCGCGGGCGACTCGCTGCTGCTGGAGAGCCGGTCGGGTTACGTCTACGAGCGGATCCCCAAGAGCGAGGTCGAGGAGCTCGTCCTCGAGGAGGTCCCCGACATCGACTACGCGGACATCGGTGGCCTCTCCCGGCAGATCGAGCAGATCCGCGACGCCGTCGAGCTGCCATTCCTGCACGCCGAGCTGTTCCGCGAGTTCCAGCTCCGCCCGCCGAAGGGGATCCTGCTCTACGGCCCACCCGGCTGCGGCAAGACGCTCATCGCCAAGGCGGTGGCCAACTCGCTGGCCAAGAAGGTCGCCGCGGTGAAGGGCGAGGGCGTCAACCAGGCGAAGTCCTACTTCCTGAACATCAAGGGCCCCGAGCTCCTCAACAAGTACGTCGGGGAGACCGAGCGGCACATCCGCCTGGTGTTCCAGCGGGCCCGCGAGAAGGCCAGCGAGGGCACGCCGGTCATCGTGTTCTTCGACGAGATGGACTCGATCTTCCGCACCCGTGGGTCGGGGGTGTCCTCCGACGTCGAGTCGACGATCGTGCCGCAGCTGCTCAGCGAGATCGACGGCGTCGAGGGGCTGGAGAACGTCATCGTCATCGGCGCCTCCAACCGGGAGGACATGATCGACCCGGCGATCCTGCGCCCCGGTCGGCTCGACGTGAAGATCAAGATCGAGCGGCCCGACGCCGAGGCCGCCCGCGACATCTTCAGCAAGTACCTGGTGCCCGAACTGCCCCTGCACGCCGACGACCTCGCCGAGCACGGCGGCAACCGGGAGTCGACGATCGCCGGGATGATCCAGCGCACCGTCGAGCGGATGTACACCGAGAGCGAGGAGAACCGCTTCCTCGAGGTCACCTACGCCAACGGTGACAAGGAGGTCCTCTACTTCAAGGACTTCAACTCCGGCGCCATGCTGCAGAACATCGTCGACCGCGCGAAGAAGATGGCGATCAAGGAGCGGCTGGAGACCGGCACCGGCGGGCTCCGCGTCGGCCACCTCATGCAGGCGTGCCTCGACGAGTTCAAGGAGAACGAGGACCTGCCCAACACGACCAACCCCGACGACTGGGCGCGGATCTCGGGCAAGAAGGGCGAGCGGATCGTCTACATCCGCACCCTCATCAGCGGGAAGGGCAACGAGGCCGGTCGCGCCATCGACACGGCGACCAACACCGGCCAGTACCTGTAGCCGCGCAGACGGACGGCCCGGCCACCTGCGCGGTGGCCGGGCCGTCCGTCTGTCCGGGGCTCCCTGGTGATCAGGTCACCTGGTCATCAAGGGTCCTGGCTCACGACCGGCGGTGAGCCAGGACCCCGTGCGCTGAGCCAGGACGGCGGTGGCGGGCCGAAACCCGGGCGCCGCTCGGCCGGCGGTCAGCCCAGGCGGATCACCTGGCCGGGGTAGATCAGGCCCGGGTCGGCGCCGATGACCCCGCGGTTGGCGTCGTACACGGCGCGCCAGTCCAGCCCGGCGGACGCCGCGATCCGCGACAGCGTGTCGCCCGCCTGCACGGTGTACTGCTGCCCGGCGTCGGCAGGGGCGGGCGCGGGAGTGGGTGCCGGGGCCGCAGCAGGCGCCGGAGCCGCGGCGCTGCCCGCCTTGTCGGCCTCGGTGAGCCCCAGCTTCGCCGAGCACGCCGGCCAGGCGCCCCAGCCCTGCGCCGCGAGGGTCTTCTCGGCGACCGCGATCTGCTGCTCGCGCGTCGCCAGGTCGGCTCGCGCGGCGTACTCCAGGCCGCCGAACGCCTCCCAGGTGGGCTGGTAGAACTGCAGGCCGCCGTAGTAGCCGTTGCCGGTGTTGATCGCCCAGTTGCCGCTGCTCTCGCACTGCGCGAGGCGGTCCCAGGTCGCGCCGTCGGCGGCCGCGGCGGTGCCGGTGCCGAGGAACGGGGCGACCAGCGCGGCGCCGGCCACGGCGAGGCCTGCGGCGCCGCGGCGGAAGGAGCGGGTGGACGGGCGGGGGGTGCTGCGGTTCGTCATGGTCCTCTCAGAACGGCGGGCGCCCGGACGGCCGGACCCGCGGAGGGACGGCGCGCTCCACCCACGGAGCCGGATCGACGGAGGAGGCGCGGCCGCTGGGCGGAGGAGGGCGCGCGGCGCGTCCTGAATCTGCGGCGGACCGGCTCGACGGCCGGGATCCGCGCACGTCCCCGATGACCACTCGGTGCGGCCGGGGCACGACCGAGGCTACGGAACGGTTCCGGCATGTGCCAGGGCGCCGGCTCGATGCCTGCGCCGGTCGGGTGCCGACGGCGGCTCGATGCCGGCGCCGCTCGGGTGCCGACGGCGGCTCGATGCCTGCGCCGGTCCCGGCGACGGCCGCCGCCTAGGGTTGGGCCATGAGCGTGCGGCGGGTCATGGGCACCGAGGTCGAGTACGGCATCTCGGTGCCGCGGCAGCCGGGGGCCAACCCGACGACGCTGTCCAGCCTGGTGGTGAACGCCTGGGCGGTGGCCGAGGCGCCGACGCCCCGCCGTCCCCGGTGGGACTTCGAGGAGGAGTCGCCGCTGCGCGACGCCCGCGGGTTCGACCTGACTCCGGCGCAGGCCCTGGACCACAACGACCTGGACGAGGACTCCGGGATGGCCAACGTCATCCTGACCAACGGCGCCCGGCTCTACGTCGACCACGCGCACCCGGAGTACTCGACGCCGGAGGTCACCACCCCGCGCGACATCGTCCTGTGGGACAAGGCGGGGGAGCGGGTCATGGCCGAGGCCGCCCGGCGGGCCGCGCAGATCCCCGGCACGCACCCCATCCAGCTGTACAAGAACAACACCGACGGCAAGGGCGCGTCCTACGGCGCCCACGAGAACTACCTGATGGACCGGCGGACGCCGTTCATCGACATCATCCGCGGGCTCGTGCCGTTCTTCGTCACCCGCCAGGTGTTCGCGGGGGCGGGCAAGGTCGGGATCGGGGTGGAGAGCCGGACGCCGGGCTTCCAGCTCTCGCAGCGCGCCGACTTCTTCGAGGTCGAGGTGGGCCTGGAGACGACGCTGAAGCGGCCGATCATCAACACCCGCGACGAGCCGCACGCCAACCCCGACGAGTACCGCCGCCTGCACGTGATCATCGGGGACGCGAACCTCGCCGAGCTGTCGACCTACCTCAAGGTCGGGACGACGTCGCTCGTGCTGGCCATGATCGAGGCGCGGGCGCTGCCGCCGGACCTGGCCATCGAGGAGCCGGTGGCCGAGCTGCAGGCGGTGAGCCACGATCCCTCGCTGACCCACCGGGTGCGGCTGCGCGACGGCCGGCGGCTGACCGCGATCCAGGTGCAGCGGCTGTACCTGGAGCGGGCCGAGCGCTTCGTCGAGACCCGCGGGGAGCGCGACGAGCAGACCGACGACGTCCTGCGACAGTGGGCCGCGGTGCTCGACGACCTCGAGGCCGACCCGATGCGCCTGGCCGACCGGCTGGACTGGCCGGCGAAGCTTCGCCTGCTGGAGGGCTACCGCTCGCGCGACGGCCTGCAGTGGAGCGATTCGCGGCTCCAGCTGGTGGACCTGCAGTACTCCGACGTGCGGCCGGACAAGGGGCTGTACAACCGGCTGGTCGCGCGCGGCGCCATGAAGCGCCTGCTCACCGACGAGGAGGTGGTCCGCGCGATGCTGGCGCCGCCCTCGGACACCCGCGCGTTCTTCCGCGGCGAGTGCCTGCGCCGGTTCCCTGCCCAGATCGCCGCAGCCTCCTGGGACTCGGTGGTCTTCGACCTGGGCCGGGAGAACCTGGTGCGCATCCCGACGATGGAGCCGCTGCGCGGCACGCGGGAGCACGTGGGCGCGCTGTTCGAGGCCTCGGCGACGGCCCAGGAGCTCGTCGACACGATCACCGGCCCCTGACCGGTCGTCCACAGGGGCGGGGCGCATCCACCGCACCCGGTCGGCGGACGCCGGATGTCGGTGGCTGCGGGTAGTTTCCTGACCAGCACCAGCCACTTGACGGACCGGAGGGCAGCATGGCCACCAGGGACACCGGCGGGCAGCAGAAGGCGACGCGGTCGCGCGAGGAGAACGAGGAGATCGAGGCCTCGGTCGACTCTGAGGTGGCCGAGCGCCACAAGGAGATGTCCGAGGACGTCGACTCGCTCCTCGACGAGATCGACGACGTATTGGAAGAGAATTCCGAAGAATTTGTTCGCTCTTATGTACAAAAAGGGGGCCAATAGGCCATTCCTTCTAGGAATGCCGAATGGTCGACGAAAAGTTCTGCCGGGATTGCGGTGAACTGAGGCCGGTCGCCGAGTTTTCGCGTGACCGCCGGAGGGCGGACGGCCTCAGTTTCTACTGCAAGGTGCACGCGAGGCGCCGACTCCTGGCGTCCAAGGACGCCCGTCAAGGGCCGCCGAAGCGCCGCCACCGCCGTGAGGTCGACGTGCCGGAGGGGGCCAAATGGTGCCCGGACTGCGAGGTGGTCAAGCCAGTCGACGACTTCGTCCGCAATGCCGGCCAGCCGTCCGGGCGGGCGCCATACTGCAAGCCCTGCCACAACGCGCGAGGCAAACGCTCGATGGAGAAGCTGGGCGGTTCGCGGACCTATCACCTCAAGCGGCGTTACGGCATCACCGCCGCAGAAGCGGATGCCATGCTCGAGGAGCAGAACGGCGTGTGCGCCATCTGCCGGACGGCGCCGGCCCAGCACGTGGACCACGACCACGCGACCGGTGCCGTGCGGGCGCTGCTGTGCTTCAACTGCAACGGCGGCCTGGGCCAGTTCCGCGACGATCCGTGGCTGCTGCGCATGGCCGCCTTCTACGTGGAGCACCACATGCAGCAGCAGGCGATCGCCGTGCTCCAGGCTGCCGGCGCCGACGACCCGGACGGCCAAGCCGACGTCAGTGGCCGCCGGTAGGGTCGCTGACGACGTCCGGAACCGCGTCCGATCAGCACGGCGCGGTGCCCGGCAGAGCAGCGGTGCACGCCGGCACAGGCAGGCGGGAGAGGCGGATGGGTGAACGAGTCGTCAGCTGGCCGGAGCGGGTTCCCGCCCGCCTACCTGGACCGGGTGGGTTCCTCGTTCACCGACTTCCTGGCCGCGTCCGCGCCCGACCTGCTGCCGGGGCGCCGGCCGGTCCCGCAGCTGCCCGTGGGTGACATCGCCCCGCACGGCACCACGATCGTCGCGGCCAGCTACGACGGCGGCGTTCTCATGGGCGGCGACCGCCGGGCCACCATGGGCAACCTGATCTCCAGCCGCGACATCGAGAAGGTCTACCCGGCCGACTCCTACAGCGTCATCGGCATCGCCGGCGCCGCGGGCATCGCCATCGAGATGGTGAAGCTCTACCAGGTCGAACTCGAGCACTACGAGAAGATCGAGGGGCTCACGATGAGCCTCGACGGCAAGGCCAACCGGCTGGCCCAGATGATCCGCGGCAACCTCGGCGCGGCGCTGCAGGGCCTGGCCGTCGTCCCGCTGTTCGCCGGCTTCGACCTCGACGCCGCGCCCGGCGAGCTCCCGGGCCGCATCTTCAGCTACGACGTCACCGGCGGGAACTACGAGGAGCGCGGCTACTCGGCAGTCGGCTCCGGCTCGCTGTTCGCCCGCAACAGCCTCAAGAAGACGTGGCGCCAGGGCCTGGACGCCGCAGCGGCCACCCGCACCGTGGTCGAGGCACTCTACGACGCCGCCGACGACGACTCGGCCACCGGCGGCCCGGACCCGGTGCGGCGGCTGTACCCGATCGTCTACCGGGTGGACGCCGAGGGCGCGATCCGGCTGACCGACACCGAGATCGCCGCCGTCGCCGATGCCATCGTCTCCGAGCGCGCGGCCGCCGAGCGTCAGAACACGACGCGGGAGGCCTGAGCCATGACGATGCCGTACTACGCCTCCGCCGAGCAGGTCATGCGCGACCGGTCGGAGTACGCCCGCAAGGGCATCTCCCGCGGTCGCAGCGTCGCCGTCGTCACCTACGCCGATGGCGTCCTCTTCATCGCCGAGAACCCCAGCTCCACGCTGCACAAGGTCGGCGAGATCTACGACCGGATCGGCTTCGCCGCCGTGGGCCGCTACAGCGAGTTCGAGAGCCTGCGGGTCGCCGGTGTCCGCCTCGCCGACGTGCGCGGTTACTCCTACAACCGGCGGGACGTCACCGGCCGGGTCATCGCCAACGCCTACGCGCAGACCCTCGGCGCGATCTTCACCGAGCAGATGAAGCCCTACGAGGTCGAGCTCTGCGTCGCCGAGGTGGGGGAGACCCCCGAGCGCGACCAGCTGTACCGGCTCACCTTCGACGGCTCCGTCGTCGACGAGCCCGACTTCGTCGTGATGGGCGGGCAGGCCGACGCCGTCACCGCCCACCTGCGCGAGAACTTCCACCCCGGCATGGGCCTGGCCGACGCGCTCCGGGTCGGTGTCGACGCGCTCTCGGCGGTCAGCCCGGCCACCGCCGGAGCCGGGGACGGCGGTCCCACGCGGCTGACCGCCCAGCAGATGGAGGTCGCCGTCCTCGACCGCCGGCGGCCCAAGCGGGCCTTCCGCCGGGTCGTGGGAGCCGCGCTGCACACCCTGCTCGGCGACGGCCAGACCGGGGAGACGGAGACGCCTCCTTCGGGCCACGTGCCCAGCCACCCCGCGCCAGGCACGCCCGCCGGGCTCGGCGACCCGGCCGCGCCCGACACCGCCGGCGGCACCACCGACACCGGCGAGGGGCACCCGCAGTCCGACGGGTGAACGTCGCCCGCGGGGCAGGGGAGCGGACATGCCGGACCACGACCCCGACGACGCCCTCGCCCAGGCGAAGAAGATGACCGACGACGGTGACGTCGACGAGCGCTACCACTTCCCGTACGGCGACTTCTCCGAGGTCAACCGCGCGGCACTGATCCACGGCAGGCAGCGGGCTCAGCAGAACGGACACGACGAGATCGAGAGCGCCTTCGACGACCTGCTGCAACGGCTCGACGCGAAGCGGTAGCGGCCCCGCGGTCCGGCGGCGGGCCCCTGTCGCCCCCGGCGCCTAGTCTCGAAGCGTGGAACGACGGATCTTCGGGATCGAGACCGAGTACGGCGTCACGTGCACCTTCAAGGGGCAGCGGCGGCTCTCGCCGGACGAGGTCGCCCGGTACCTGTTCCGGCGCGTCGTGTCGTGGGGCCGCAGCTCCAACGTGTTCCTGCGCAACGGCTCCCGGCTCTACCTCGACGTCGGCAGCCACCCCGAGTACGCCACCGCCGAGTGCGACGACCTCGGCGAGCTCGTCGTCCACGACAAGGCGGGGGAGCGGATCCTCGAAGGGCTGCTGGTCGACGCCGAGCAGCGCCTGGCCGAGGAGGGCGTCACCGGCGACATCTACCTGTTCAAGAACAACACCGACTCCGCGGGCAACAGCTACGGCTGCCACGAGAACTACCTCGTCGGCCGGCACGGGGAGTTCGGCCGCCTCGCCGACGTCCTGATCCCGTTCCTGGTGAGCCGGCAGATCGTCGTCGGCGCCGGCAAGGTGCTGCAGACCCCGCGCGGCGCCCTCTACTGCGTCAGCCAGCGCGCCGAGCACATCTGGGAGGGCGTCTCCAGCGCCACCACCCGGTCCCGGCCGATCATCAACACCCGCGACGAGCCGCACGCCGACGCCGAGCGCTACCGCCGCCTGCACGTGATCGTCGGCGACTCGAACATGAGCGAGACGACGACGCTGCTTAAGGTCACCATGACCGACCTGGTGCTGCGCATGATCGAGGCGGGCACACCCATCCGCGACATGACCCTGGAGAACCCGATCCGGGCCATCCGCGAGATCAGCCACGACATGACCGGACGCCGGAAGGTGCGGCTGGCCGGCGGCCGCGAGATGTCGGCGCTGGAGATCCAGTCGGAGTACCACAGCCGGGCCATGGAGTTCGTCGACCGCGAGGGCTGCACCCCGGTCCACCGGCAGATGCTCGAGCTGTGGGGGCGGGTGCTCAAGGCCGTCGACAGCGAGGACCTGAGCCTGATCGACCGCGAGATCGACTGGGCGATCAAGTACAGCCTGCTCGAGCGCTACCGCGCCAAGCGCGACCTCCCGCTGTCCTCCCCGCGCATCGCCCAGATGGACCTCGCGTACCACGACATCAGCCGCACCCGCGGGCTGTACTACCTGCTCGAGCGCAACGGGCAGGTCGACCGGGTGGCCCACGAGCCGCGCATCTTCGAGGCCAAGAACGTGCCCCCGCAGACCACCCGCGCCCGTCTCCGCGGCGAGTTCATCCGCAAGGCCCAGGAGAAGCGGCGCGACTTCACCGTCGACTGGGTGCACCTCAAGCTCAACGACCAGGCCCAGCGCACCGTGCTGTGCAAGGACCCGTTCAAGTCCGTCGACGAGCGGGTCGAGAAGCTCATCGCGTCTATGTGATCTGCGGTCCTCCGGACCGCACCGCGGCCACGTGCCGTGCCGGCCTGATCTGAGCCGCTGCTTCGCGCCTGCGCGGGACCCTCCGGGCCCCACTCGGCGCGACCTCACTCGCCGGGGGCGGTCCCTTCCGTCTTCGCGGCCGCAAGCACCGTCTCGGGGTCCACCGGCACCTGGAGGGCGGCGTAGCGGCCGGCCGCGGCGGCCGCGAGGAAGTAGGCGCGCTCCTCCGGGTAGCCGCGGCCCATCGTGCTCAGCGGCACGGGCGAGAGCCCCAGCGCCGTGTCCAGCCCGTCGGTGTCCACCCACACGATGGTGTTGCGCTCGGGCTGGCTCGCCAGATCCTCGTCGACCTGCCCACCGAGCTCGGAGGAGAGCCCGCGCGGCGCCACCAGCGTCACCCCGCCCAGCGCCACCCGCCCGAACGCGGTGAGCGAGTGATGGGAGACCCCGCGGTGCCGCGGGCGGGGATCGGCGTCGGAGATGCGCAGCGCACCGACGGGCACCCCGCCCAGCACGCTCACGGCGTTGCACGCCTCACCCGCGGCCACGCCCGAGAAGCCCCACGGCGTGCCCGTGCCGAGGTTGCCGGGCCCCTGGGTGACGATCGCCAGGTCCGCGCCCAGCACGTGCCGCGCCGCCAGCAGGCCGGTGTGCAGGGTGACCGCCTCCAGGTCACCCCCGTAGGCCTGGCCCACGGTCACCACGCCGGCCAGCGAGCTCTTGAGCGCACCCACCGTGCGGGAGAACGCCGCGGGCAGCGCGCCGCCGTCGGTCATCACGTAGGCGACCTTCAGGTCGGGATCGGTGGCGAGCATCCCGATCAGGACCGCCGGCAGCGCCGAGTGGAGGTCGGCCACGACGACCGGCATCCCGCCGAGGTCCTCGGCGTCGGCGATCGTCGCGTGGTGTTCGGTCTCCTGCTCGTCGACGCCCTGCACCATCACCTGCAGCGGCGTGTACCGCGCCTTCACCAGGTGCCCGGGGCCCTCCGGGTCCGGCGGCAGCCGGTCGGGGACGGCGACCACGAGCGCGTACCCACCGGTGCCCAGCCCCTGCGCCAGCGCGGTCGTGTTGAGCAGCACGTCGTCGCCCACCTCGGGCACGCCCACCAGCGAGGGGTAGGCCAGCGCGCGCAGCTCGCCCTCGCCGGCCACCTCGGCGGTCAGCTCCAGCGCGTCGCGCCAGGAACGGCCGGTCGCGGTGACCCGCCCGCGCCGCCAGCGGATCCGGGACGCGGGCGCGGGAGGAGCAGCACTGGTCATACCGGCAGGCTATCCAGCGGGCCGGTTCGCGGCCGGGCGACGACGGGCCGGCGGCGGGCTGACTAGCCTGAGGACCATGGCGGCCAAGCGGGCGGAACGACTGGTCAACCTGGTCATCGCGCTGCTGAGCACCCGGCAGTACGTGACGGCGGCGCGCATCCGCGCCACCGTGCCGGGCTACGAGGCCGACGACGGCACCGATCGGGCCGACGAGGCGTTCAAGCGCATGTTCGAGCGCGACAAGGCCGAGCTGCGCGAGATGGGCGTCCCGCTGGAGACCGGTCGCACCAGCGTCTTCGACACCGAGGACGGCTACCGCATCGCCCGGGCCGACTACGAGCTGCCCGAGATCCACCTGACCGGCGAGGAGGCGGCCGCCGTGGGCCTGGCCCTGCGCCTGTGGGAGTCCGCGCAGCTGGCCGGCGCCGCGCAGAGCGCCCTGGTGAAGCTCCGCGCCGCCGGGGTCGACGTCGACTCCGCCCGCTCGCTGCCGATCAAGCCCCGGCTGGACCGCGGCGAGGCCGCCTTCGAGCCCTGCTACGCCGCGGCGCGCGACCGGCGCCGGCTGCAGTTCGACTACCAGCGCCCCGACGAGGACACCGCCGTCCGCCGCGACGTGCAGCCGTGGGGCGTCGTCGCCTGGCACGGGCGCTGGTACCTGGTCGGCCACGACCTGGACCGCCAGGCGCCACGGGTGTTCCGGCTCTCCCGCGTCGTCGGCATGCCGAAGGCCGTCGGCCCGGCCGGGGCGTTCGAGCCGCCGGCCGACCTCGACCTGACCCAGGTCGTCGCCCGGCAGCAGGGGCAGGGGGAGGAGCACCTGGTGGTGGTGCGGGCCCGTCCCGGCACCGCCGTGGGGCTGCGCCGGCACGCCACCTCGCTCGGGCCGGCCGACGACGGCAGCGGCCAGGTGGAGGACCGCCTGCAGCTGCGCACCACCGAGCCGTGGGCGCTGGCCGACCAGATCGCCGCGCACGGCGCCGACGTCGTCGTGGAGGCACCGACGTCGATGCGGGACGCCGTGGTGGCCCGGCTGACCCGCCTGGCCGCGCTGGAGGTGCCGGCGTGACCGCGAGCGGCACCACCGACCGGATGACCCGGCTGCTGGCCCTCGTCCCGTACCTGACCGCGCGCCCCGAGGGGGTGGCGCTGGCCGAGGCCGCGCGCGACTTCGGCGTGCCGGAGCGGCAGCTGCAGCGCGACCTGGAGCTGCTGTGGATGTGCGGGTTGCCCGGCTACGGCCCGGGCGACCTGATCGACGTCGCCTTCGAGGGCGACCGGGTCCGGGTCACGTTCAGCGCCGGGATGGTGCGGCCGCTGCGGCTGACCACCGACGAGGCCGTCGCGCTCGTCGTGGCGCTGCGCACGCTGCTGGAGCTGCCGGGCCTGGCCGAGCGGGAGGCGGTGAGCCGGGCGCTGGCCAAGGTGTCGGCGGCCACCGGGGACGCCGCGGCGAGGACGGCGCCGCTGGCCGTGAGCGTCGACGCCCGGGAGGAGACCCTGGCGCTCGCCCGCCGCGCCCTGCAGGAGGGGCGGGCGGTGCACCTGCACTACTACGTGCCGGCCCGCGACGAGCGCACCGAGCGCACCGTCGACCCGATGCAGCTGCTCTACGTCGACGGCCGCTGGTACCTGGAGGCCTGGTGCCGCCGGGCCGAGGGCGTCCGGCTGTTCCGGCTGGACCGGGTGGACGAGGCCACGGTGCTGGACGAGCCGGCCGCCGCACCGCCCCAGGCGACGAGCCGGAGCATCGACGACGGCCTCTACCAGCCCGGGCCCGACACCCCCGCGGTGCGGCTGCGGCTGGCCCGCGCCGCGCGGTGGGTCGCCGACTACTACCCGACCGAGGACGTCACCCCGGTCGACGACCCGCCCGGCGGGCTGGCCGTCACGGTCCGCACCGCGGACCTGGCCTGGGCGCGGCGGCTGGTCGCCCTTCTGGGTGGCAACGCGGTGGTGGAGGAGCCGGCCGAGATCGGGGCGCAGGTCGCCGCCGAGGCCCGGGCCGCCCTGGCCCGCTACCGGGTCGTGCCCGGCGACGCGGGCTAGGGTGCCGTCGTGCTGTTCTGGATCGTCCTCGGTGTCGTCGTCGTCCTGGCGTTCGCCGTCCTGGGGGTGCTCGTGCACGGGGTGCTCGGCGCCGTCGGGCGGCTGGCGCGCGAGCTGACCGCGGCCGAGGCCGACGTGGCGCCGGTGCGTGCCGGGCTCCAGGACTCCGCCGACCGGGCCGCGCGGCTGCGCGACGCCCGGGCGTCGGCGGGCTGAACGGCCGGCGAACAAGGCTGCGGGCGGCCGACGTCCCGTGCGCAGCCCTCTGAGAATCGGCGGTCCGCGGCGTAGCATCGCCCCAGCAACCACACCTCTGGAGGACGCGCCATGGCCGGACTCGGCCCGCTGGAGATCGGCCTGATCATCCTGGCCATCCTGCTGCTCTTCGGTTACAAGAAGCTGCCCGACGCCTCCCGGTCGCTCGGCCGCTCGCTGCGCATCTTCAAGGGCGAGATGAAGGGCATGAAGGAGGACGACGTCCGCACCAAGGACGCCGCGCGCACCACGCCGGTGCGCGGGGAGATCGTCGCCCCCGCGTCGCCCGCCCCGGACGACCACGGCGCGCAGCTGCAGGAGGAGGCGCGGCAGGCCGAGCTCAGGGCCGCGGAGCTGCGGGCGCAGGCCGACCAGGCCGGCGCCGCCGACCGCACCCGCTGACCGCACCGCACCCGGGGGGACGGCGGTGAGCGAGGCGACCCGTGGCGCGCGACGGCGTCGGCGGACACCCCGCGACGCGCAGGCCACGATGAGCCTGATCGCGCACCTGACCGAGTTGCGCAACCGCATCCTCAAGGCGGGGCTGGCCATCCTGGTGGCCACCGCCATCTCCTTCTGGTGGTACGGCCACGGCCTGGGCGAGTTCATCCGCGCCCCGTACTGCGGGCTGCCCGAGGAGCTCCGGTACGGCGGGGACGACGCCGGTGGCTGCGGGTTGCTGATCACGAACGTGTTCGGCGGTGTCTTCATCCGCCTCAAGGTCGCGTTCCTGGCCGGGGTGGTGCTCTCGGCGCCGTTCTGGCTGTACCAGCTCTGGGCGTTCATCACGCCCGGTCTCAAGCGCAAGGAGAAGCGCTACGGCGTCGGCTTCGTCGCCGTCTCGTCGATCCTGTTCGCCCTGGGCGCCGTGCTCGCCTACGTGTCGCTGTCGGCGGGCCTGGAGCTGCTGCTGAGCCTCGCGGGCGACGGCGTCGTCGTGGCGCTCACCGCGCAGGACTACATCGGCTTCGTGCTGTCGCTGCTGGTCGCGTTCGGCGTCAGCTTCGAGGTGCCGCTCATCGCCGTCGCGTTGAACCTGGCGGGGGTGCTCAGCTACGAGGTGCTGTCGAAGAGCCGCCGGTGGATCTTCTTCCTCACCATCGTCTTCGCCGCCTTCGTCACGCCCACGCAGGATCCGTTCACCATGCTGTTGATGGCCGGGCCGATGATCGTGCTGTTCGAGCTGGCCATCCAGCTCGCCCGCGTCGTCGACCGGCGCCGGGCCCGCCGCGCCGCCGCGGAGCACTTCCACGACCTGGACGACGACGTCGCCTCGCCGCTGGACGCCCGCCCGTCGGAACTGGACGAACCGGCCGAGCGCGCGCCGTCGGCCCGCGGCTGACGGCGGTGGAGGCCGCGGTCCTGGTCAGCCCGGCCGCCGGGCGGGGCCGGGCCCGCACCGTGTCCCGGGCGGTCCTCGACACGCTCCGCGAGAAGGGGGTGGCCACCCGGGTGCTGGACGCGACCACCCGGCCCGACGCCGAGCGCCAGGCTGCGGAGGCGATCGCGGACGGTGCCGGGGCAGTGGTGGTGGTCGGCGGCGACGGCGCCGCGCACGCCGGGCTGCAGGCGGTCGCGGGGACGGCGGTGCCGCTCGCCGTGATCCCGGCCGGCACCGGCAACGACCTCGCCCTGGCGCTGGACGTGCCGGCCGACCCCGTGGCGGCTGCCCGCGCCGCAGCCGGCGATCTGCTGGCCGGCCGCGTACGGGCGCTCGACGCGGGCCGCACCGCCGGCCGCTGGTGGGCCACCGTCCTGTGCTGCGGGTTCGACTCCGCCGTCACCGACCGCGCCAACCGGCTGCGCTGGCCCCGCGGCCGCCGGCGCTACGACGTCGCCGTGCTGGCCGAGCTGGCCCGGCTGCGCCCCTACGAGGTGACGCTGTCGCTGGACGGCGTGGCCCGGACGCTGCCCGCCACCATGGTCGCCGTCGGCAACACCGCCTGGTACGGCGGCGGCCTGCGGATGTGCCCGGGCGCCGACTGCGCGGACGGTCTCTTCGACGTCACCGTGGTGGGGCCGGTGTCGCGCCGCGAGCTGGTGCGCACCCGCCCCCGGCTGGCCGACGGCACCCACGTGGAGCACCCCGCCGTGACCGTGCACCGGGCGTCCCGCGTGGAGCTGTCCTGCGCCGGGCTCAGCACCTATGCCGACGGCGAGCTCCTCGCGCCGCTACCCGTCGTCGTCGACTGCGTGCCCGCCGCCGTCCGGGTGGCCGGCGCGGGGCCCCGCGACGATCAGCTGATCTGATCGTGCGGTGTCCCCCTCACCGCCGGACGTGCGGGAGGACGCGCGGCGGTGAGGGACGACGACCGTGGTGGCGAGCCGTCGCCAGGGTGCGCGCCTAACGTGGAGGCATGTCCAGCCCCGCTGAGCGGTACGCCGCTGCCCGGCGGCGGACCTCCCACCCGACGCTGGCCGACTTCGCCGCCGAGCTGGGTTTCTCCCTGGACCCGTTCCAGGTGGAGGCGTGCGAGGCGCTGGAGGACGGCTCCGGCGTCCTGGTCTGCGCGCCGACCGGCGCCGGCAAGACCGTGGTGGGCGAGTTCGCCGTGCACAAGGCTCTCGCCGAGGGGCGCAAGGCCTTCTACACGACGCCGATCAAGGCGCTGTCGAACCAGAAGTACAACGACCTGGTCGAGCGCTACGGCGCCGACCGGGTCGGCCTGCTGACCGGCGACAACGCCGTGAACGGCGACGCCCCGGTGGTCGTGATGACCACGGAGGTGCTGCGCAACATGCTGTACGCGGAGTCGTCGGCGATCCACGGCCTCGGCTACGTGGTGATGGACGAGGTGCACTACCTCGCCGACCGGTTCCGCGGCGCCGTGTGGGAGGAGGTGATCATCCACCTGCCGCAGTCGGTCACCCTCGTCTCGCTCTCGGCGACGGTGAGCAACGCCGAGGAGTTCGGCGACTGGCTGGTGACCGTGCGCGGGGACACGAAGGTGGTGGTCAGCGAGGTCCGCCCGATCCCGCTCTGGCAGCACATGCTGGTCGGCAACCGGGTGTTCGACCTGTTCTCCCTGCGCCCCGCCGCGCACGCGGGGGAGCAGGGTGAGGGGCCGCGACAGCTGTCCACGCGGGAGCGCGGGGCCTCCGTCGTCGACCCCGAGCTGGTCCGCTTCGTGCGGGAGCACGAGCGCCGGCTCGACACGTGGGGCGGCTCCGGCCGCCGGGAGGGCCACCACCGGCCCCGGCACCGGCCCCCGGCGCGGTCCGACGTCGTCGAGCGCCTCGACCGGGCGGGGCTGCTTCCGGCGATCACCTTCGTGTTCAGCCGCAACGGCTGCGACGCCGCCGTCCACCAGTGCCTGCTGAGCGGGCTCCGGCTCACCGACGAGGCCGAGCGCGCCGAGATCGCGGCCGTCATCGACGAGTGCACCGGCTCGCTGCCCGAGGAGGACCTGCAGGTCCTCGGCTTCTGGGAGTGGCGCGAGGGGCTGCTCGCCGGGTTGGCCGCCCACCACGCGGGGCTGGTCCCCGCCTTCAAGGAGACCGTCGAGGAGTGCTTCGTGCGCGGCCTGGTCAAGGCCGTCTTCGCCACCGAGACCCTCGCCCTGGGCATCAACATGCCGGCCCGCACCGTCGTCCTGGAGCGGCTGGTGAAGTGGAACGGCGAGGCGCACGTCGACGTCACGCCGGGGGAGTACACGCAGCTCACCGGCCGGGCCGGGCGGCGCGGCATCGACGTCGAGGGGCACGCCGTCGTCGTCTGGGCACCCGGCATGGACCCGAGCGTCGTCGCCGGGCTGGCCAGCACCCGCACCTACCCGCTGCGCTCGTCGTTCCGGCCGAGCTACAACATGGCGGTCAACCTGGTCGGCTCGTTCGGCCGCGCCCGGGCCCGCGAGCTTCTGGCCAGCTCGTTCGCGCAGTTCCAGGCCGATCGCTCGGTCGTCGGGCTGGCCCGGGCGGCCGCTCGTCACGAGCGGGACGCCGAACAGTTCGCCGCGCAGATGCACTCCGACCGGGGCGACGTCGGCGCCTACGCGCAGCTGCGGCGGGAGATCTCCGAGCGGGAGAAGGAGCTCTCCCGGGACTCGCAGGCCAAGCGCCGGATGGAAGCCGCGGATGCGCTCGCCGCGCTGCGTCCCGGCGACGTGATCCGCGTGCCGACGGGCCGGCGGCAGGGGCTGGCCGTCGTCCTCGACCCCGGCATCACCGACCTGGCCGAGCCGCGGCCGCTGGTGCTGACCGAGGACAAGTGGGCGGGCCGGCTGGGCTCGGTGGACTTCCCGATGCCGGTGCAGGCGCTGGCGCGGGTGCGGGTGCCCAAGAACTTCAACCACCGCAGCCCGCACGCGCGCCGCGACCTCGCCTCGACCCTGCGCAACGCCCGGATGGAGCACGACCTCGGTGCGCGCCGGGTGAAGAAGGGGCGCTCCGCGGCGGCGGACGACCCGGTGCTGGCCGATCTGCGGCAGGCGCTGCGCCACCACCCGGTCCACCAGCTGCCCGACCGCGAGGAGCGGGTGCGGGTGGCCGAGCGCTGGCTGCGCGCGGTGCACGAGGCGGAGTCGCTGCAGCGCACGATGGCCGAGCGCACCGGCTCGCTCAGCCGCCAGTTCGACCGGACCTGCGACGTGCTCGAGGAGCTGGGCTACCTGGTGCCCGAGGCGGCGCCGCTGGTGCCGGCCGACACCGAGGTCGTGGGTGCCGTCGACGACGTGGCGGTGGTGACCGACGACGGACGGCGGCTGGCGCGCATCTGGTCGGAGGCCGACCTGCTCGTCGCCGAGTGCCTGCGCGCCGGCGTGTGGCGCGGCCTGGACCCGGCCGAGCTGGCGGCCGCGGCCTCCACGCTGGTCTTCGAGGCGCGGCGCGACACCCCGGGGCTGCCCGCGGTGCCGGCGGGCAAGGTGGGCGCCGCCATCGGCGCCATGCGCGGCATCCGCTCCCGTCTGCAGGACGTCGAGCTCGACCACGGCGTGCCCGCGGGCCGCGACCTGGACCTGGGGTTCGCCTGGGCCGCCTACCGCTGGGCCGACGGCCAGAGCCTGGACCGGGTGCTGGCCGGGGCCGAGCAGGCCGGCACGGAGCTCTCCGGCGGCGACTTCGTCCGCTGGGCGCGGCAGCTGCTGGACCTCCTCGACCAGCTCGGCAAGGTCGCCGACGACCCGGTGGCGCGCACCGCGCGGGCCGCGGTGGACCACGTGCGGCGCGGGGTCGTCGCCGTCGCCGTCGGCGGCTGACCGGCGGGTCGACGACGGTCGCGCCGCCGTCCGGTGCGCCGGCGGGTGCGGCAGAATTCGATCGGCCCCGACGGGGCACCCCACCGACCCGGGAGCGACGATGACCCACCCGCCGCACGGCGACCGGCCGCAGGAGGGGCCCGGGTCCTCCGCTCAGCCCCCGTACGGGCAGCCGGGGTGGCCTCCGCCCTCCGCTCAGCCCCCGTACGGGCATCCGCCGCAGCCGGGCCGGCAGGCGCCCCACGGCGGCCCCGCGCCGCAGGAGACGCGTCCCGTGCCCTACCCCGCGCCCGCGCCGCACGGCGTGCCGGGCCACGGCGTGCGGGGCCACGGCGTGCCCGGCTACGGCGCCCCCGGCACCGGGACCCACGGGTACGGTCCGTCCGGCTACGGGCCCCAGGGGTACGGGCCACCGCCCCGGCAGCCGTCGGGAGGGGTGCGTCGCACCGGTCTGGTCCTGCTGCTCGCCGCCCTCGTCCTCGCGGCGGTCGCCGGGGTGGCGGTCCTCGCGACGACGACCGGTCCGACCGTCCTCTCCCGGTCGGCCGTCGAGCGCGACGTCGCCGAGCAGTTCGAGCAGCGCGAGGGCGTCGCCGTCGACCTGGACTGCGACCAGGAGATGCGCGTGGAGCCGGGCGCCAGCTACGAGTGCAGCGGCGTCACGGCCGACGACGAGCAGGTCACCCTGCGGATCGAGATCACCGACGCCGACGACGCCCGCTACACGTGGAGCGAGCCCTGAGCCGGCCTCAGCCCAGCACGTCGGCCGGCCAGCCCAGCGCCGCGCCCAGGCGCCCGACCGAGGACTGCAGGCCGTGCCGCTCGGCGAGCGCGGCCAGCGCCTCCGGATCGGCGGGGGAGCGGGGGAGCGTCCCCTCCACGGCGGGCAGGTCGACGTCGCGCGCCACGGCGACGACCACCGGCGCGGCGTCGAGGTAGTCCGCGGCCGCGTGCATCTTCTTCAGCACCGCGGCGGTCAGCGGCGGCGCCGGGACGACGGTCCGCGCCACGGCGGCCCGGATGCCGGCCAGGTCGCCGTACTCGTTGATCAGCGCCGCCGCGGTCTTCGCGCCCACCCCGGCGACGCCCGGCAGCCCGTCGCTCGGGTCCCCGCGCAGCACCGCGAAGTCGGCGTAGGCCCGGCCGGGGATGCCGTACTTCGCGGCCACGGCGGCCTCGTCGAGGTACTCCAGATCGGAGATGCCGCGGGCGGTGTAGAGGATGCGCACCCCGCGGGCGTCGTCGACGAGCTGGAAGAGGTCGCGGTCGCCGGTGACGACGTCGACGGGTCCCCGAGCCCGGGTGGCGAGCGTGCCGATCACGTCGTCGGCCTCGTAGCCCGGGGCGCCCACGCGGGCGATCCCCGCGGCGGCCAGCACCTCGACCAGCACCGGCACCTGCGGGCCCAGCTCGTCGGGGGTCTCCTCGCCGCCGTCGGGCGCCAGGCGGTGCGCCTTGTAGGAGGGCAGCGCCTCGACGCGGAAGGCCGGCCGCCAGTCGTCGTCCCAGCAGGCGACCAACCGGTCGGGGCCGTGGGCGGTCACCAGTCGCGCCGTCATGTCGAGGAACCCGCGGACGGCGTTGATCGGCCGGCCGTCCGGCGTGGTGACGCTCGTGGGCACGCCGTAGAAGGCCCGGAAGTACAGCGACGCGGCGTCCAGCAGCATCGTGGTCACGCCCGCGCACCCCCGGCGCCGGGTGCCGTCGTCCGCTCGTCCCTCGTGCGCTCGCCCACGTCCGCGGACGGTAGCGGTCCGGCAACGATTCGGGAGCACCCCCGTCCCGCCTGGCTACTCTGCGGCGGTGGGAAACGCGCCAGAACCCGGATCCGGCCCGCTCGTGACACTCGACCGGCTGCACGCCGCACGCGCGGTCGCCGGCGAGCTGGGGGTCGACCTGCTCGTGCTCACCCCGGGCGCCGACCTGCGCTACCTGTGCGGGTACGCCGCCCACGCGATGGAACGGCTGACCGCCCTCGCGGTGCCGCGACGCGGCGAGCCGTTCCTGGTGGTGCCGCGGCTGGAGGCGCCGATGGTCGACGCCGCCCCCGCGGGCGCGCTCGGGCTCGAGGTCCTCGCGTGGGACGAGACCGACGACGCGTTCGCCGTCCTGGCCGGTGCCGCCGTCGGCCGCCTGGGCGCCGCGCCCGGCCGCGTCGCCGTCGGCTCCCGCACCTGGGCCGAGCACGCCCTCGGTGTCCAGCGCGCCCTGCCCGGCGCGGTGCTGGAGCTGGCGTCGCCGGTCGTCGACCAGCTGCGAATGGTGAAGACGCCGGCCGAGGTCGAGGAGCTGGCCCTGGCGGGCGCGGCGATCGACCGGGTGCACGCGCGCATGGGGGAGTGGCTCACCGTCGGCCGCACCGAGGCCGAGGTGGGCGCCGACGTCGCCGCGGCGATCCTGGCCGAGGGGCACGTCGCCGTCGACTTCACCATCGTGGGGTCCGGCCCGAACGGGGCCAGCCCGCACCACGAGCTCTCCGACCGCGTCGTCGAGGCCGGTGACCTCGTCGTCGTCGACATCGGTGGCGAGACCGCCACGGGCTACCGCTCCGACTGCACCCGCACCTACGTCGTCGGCGGCAGCCCGGACGCCGAGGTGGCCGAGTGGTACGCCGTGCTGCACGCCGCGCAGCAGGCGGCGACCGCAGCGGTGCGCCCGGGGGTCCCCGCCGAGGAGATCGACGCCACCGCCCGCACGGTCATCGCCGACGCCGGCTGGGGCGGGTACTTCATCCACCGCACCGGGCACGGCATCGGGCTGGACACCCACGAGGCGCCCTACATCGTGGCCGGCAACCGGCTCCCGCTCGAGCCCGGCATGGCCTTCTCCGTGGAGCCCGGCATCTACCTGCCCGGCCGCCACGGCGCCCGCATCGAGGACATCGTCGTCTGCACCGACGACGGCGTCCGCGTCCTGAACAACGGTCCCCGTGGGCTCGTCGAACTCCCCGGCTGAGCCCGGCGCCGTCGACGTCGACCGGGCGCTCATGGCGGCGCTGGCGCGGGACGGGCGGGCGAGCTTCACCGATCTCGCCGAGCGGGTGGGGCTGTCGGTCTCGGCCGTGCACCAGCGGGTGCGCCGGCTCGAGCAGCGCGGCCTGATCACCGGCTACCGGGCGACGCTGGACGCCACCCAGATCGGGCTGCCGCTGACGGCGTTCGTGTCGATCACCCCGACCGACGCGCAGACCGACGACGCGCCCACGCTGCTGGCGCACCTCGACGCCATCGAGGAGTGCCACGCCGTGGCGGGGGTCGAGAGCTACATCCTCAAGGTGCGGGTGGCCTCGCCGGACGCGCTGGAGAACCTGCTCAAGGAGATCCGGTCCGCCGCGAACGTCACCACGCGCACGACGGTCGTGCTCTCGACGTCCTACGAGGCGCGGCCGCCGATCTGACCGGGTGGACACCCGTTCGAACGTGTGTTCGGATGGGGGCATGCGGTGGGACGCACAGCGGCTGGACCTCGACGAGCCCGGGGCGCTGCCCGGCATGCCCAGCATCCGGGGCCTGCTGCGCAGCGTGCAGGTGCCGGAGTACCCGGGGCTGACCTTCCACGAGGTGCGGTCGAAGAGCGCGCTGAACCGCGTGCCGGGGGAGTCGGCGATGCCCTTCCCGTGGAGCATCAACCCCTACCGGGGCTGCTCCCATTCGTGCGTGTACTGCCTGGGGGGAGACACACTCGTCCTGATGGCGGACGGTCGCCAGGTGCGGATCGCGGATCTCACGGTCGGCGAGCGGATCGTCGGGACGGAGAAGCGTGGCCGGTACCGCTTCTACGTGGAGACCGAGGTGCTCGCGCACTGGTCGACGGTCAAACCGGCCTACCGTGTCACCCTCGCCGACGGCACCACCTTGGTGGCGAGCGGTGACCACCGGTTCCTCACCGGACGCAGTTGGAAACATGTCACCGGCACGGGCTCGGGAATCGGCCAGCGTCCGCACCTCACCCCCAACGATGAGATGCTCGGCTTCGGCCTCACCGCCGCGACGCCCAAGGAGACCGCTGAGTACCGGCGCGGATACCTCACGGGGATGATCCGCGGGGATGCGATGCTCGGGACGTACGCGTATCGGCGGGCGAACGGACGACCAGGCCTCGCCCACCGGTTCCGGCTGGCGCTGATCGACCTCGACGCGCTCCTCCGCACCCAGGGGTACCTGGAGCAGGAGGGCATCGCTACTGCATTCTTCGCCTTCACGCCGGCGTCGGAGAGACGCCGGGCCATGCACGGAGTACGCGCTTCGCGAGGTCAAGCCGTTGCTGACATTCGGGCTCTGGTGCGCTGGCCCACCGATCCGTCGGCCGAGTGGAGCCGCGGCTTCCTCGCCGGCATCTTCGATGCGGAGGGGAGTCGGAGCCAGCACATCGTGCGCGTGAGCAATGCGGACGACGAGATGCTCACCCGGACCAGCGCGGCATTCGCCGCACACGACTTCGACAGCATCCTGGAGGACCCAGGACGACCCAACCGGGTGCGCACCGTCCGTCTGCGCGGCGGGCTGAAGGAGCACCTGCGGTTCATCCACCTGGTCGATCCCGCCATCCGCAGGAAGTGCCGACTGCAGGGCACCGCGATCAAGAGCAAGGTCGATCTGCGGGTGGTCAGCGTGGAGGACATCGGCCTCGAGGTGCCGATGTACGACATCACCACGGGCACCGGTGACTTCATCGCCAACGGCGTGGTGAGCCACAACTGCTTCGCCCGCCGGACGCACGAGTGGCTGGAGCTGGACTCCGGCCGGGACTTCGACACGCAGGTCGTGGTGAAGACCAACCTGGTCGAGGTGCTGCGGCGCGAGCTGGCCCGGCCGTCGTGGCAGCGGGAGCACGTGGCCCTCGGCACGAACACCGACCCGTACCAGCGCGCGGAGGGCCGCTACCGGCTCATGCCCGGCGTCATCGACGCTCTCGCCGGGTCGGGTACGCCGTTCTCGATCCTGACGAAAGGCACGCTGCTGCGGCGCGACGTGCCGCTGCTCGCGGCGGCGGCCCGCGACGTCCCGGTGGGGCTGGGCGTCTCGATCGCCATCTGGGACGACGACCTGCACGCGGCCCTCGAGCCCGGCGTCCCCACCCCGCGGGCGCGGCTGGAGCTGGTCCGCGCCCTCGCCGACGCCGGGCTTTCCTGCGGCGTCTTTCTCGCGCCCGTCCTGCCCGGCCTCACCGACTCCCCGAAGCACCTGGACGCCGCCCTGGGGGCGATCGCGGCGGCGGGCGCGACGGGGGTGACCGTCATCCCGCTGCACCTGCGGCCGGGGGCCCGGGAGTGGTTCATGGCCTGGCTGGGCCGCGCCCACCCGGAGCTGGTGGCGCGGTACGAGCGGCTCTACGCCCGCCGCGCCTACGTGCCGGCGGAGTACCGCACCTGGCTTGCCCGGCAGGTGGCACCCCTGCTGGCCCGGCACGGGTTGGACCGGCGGTCCGGCGGCGCGGCGCGCCAAGTGGAGGTCACCGGTGTGCCGGGCGACGAGGAGGTGGGCTTCCCCACCGGCAGCCTGCCGTCGCGCACGCCGGGCACGCCGGCCACGGGTGCGACGACCGCCCCGGCCGAGCAGCTGACCCTCCTGTGAGCCGGCGCCGTCAGCCGCCGGCCCGCGCCGACCGGGCGGCGACCCGGGCGGCACGGACGACGCCCCGGGCCCCGACCGGCGGGGCGCCGGCCGCCAGCGCCAGCCGGCGGTAGCTGTCGTACGAGAGCAGCCGGTAGGCGGCGGCGAGCTCCTCCACCGCTTCCCTCCGGGACGGCGTGACCGTCGCCCGGAGGTAGCCCACGGTCGAGCGCACGTGCTTGGTGAAGGTGGCCTGCAGCGCCTGGTTGGACAGCCGTCCCCCGACGCGCGAGTCCAGGCCGGGGCCGCGGCGCAGCGCCGGCAGCACCCACGGGCTCGCGGCCAGCGCCGGGAACGCCGCCCGCGTCGCTTCCCAGGCGTGCCACGCCGTGACCGCGCCGGCCACGGCCCACTCGCCGTCGTCGGTCGTGATCAGCAGGCGGCGTGCGGTCGCCCGCACCTGGTCCCGCCGCAGGGAGCGGAACGTCCCCACCGGGGCAGGCCAGCCCAGGGCGAGCGAGCACCAGGCCACCGACCGCAGGTGCTCGGGGTCCTCGGCCCGGATGCGGGTGAGTGGGCGGAGGTCGAGCTGCGGCGGATCCGGCTCGGGCGTGACGGGCAGCGGCAGCGCCAGCCCGCCGTACCGGGCGACCTTGCTGTACAGCGCGACGGTGGCCGGCTTCCAGCCCCGTGCGGCGGCCAGCTCGTCGAGCCCCTCGGCCGCCAGCTCGTCGGGGCCCCGGTCCAGTTCCAGCGCGGCGTCGGCCAGACGGCGCCACTGGTCCTCGTACCCCGGCGGTGGTCGCAGCCGCGCCCAGGCGCGCGCCGGTGGCGGGGCGGGCATGTCGGGCAGCGGCTGCTGCCACGCACGAGGCATGGTCGAACACTACCGTTATCCCCAACAAATATACACAAATACTTCGTGGTCACCTGCCGAACCAAACCTGCGACGCCCTCCGGGCGCCATAGCAACAACGACCACGGGAAAGTGAGGTCGGTCGTCGACCCTGCGACGGGCGACCACCCTCCGGATCATGGAGCCGTGCGGACGATGGGTGTCGAAGAGGAACTGCTGGTGGTCGATGCGGACGGCATCCCCGTCGCCCGGGCGCCGGAGACCCTGCTGATCGCGGCGCGGCGAGGCGAGGGGGAGGACGTCCACCAGCACGATCTCGAGGAGCAGGGCAGCGACGTCGACGTCCCGGAGACCGCCCACCTGGTGCCCGAGCTGAAGGCACAGCAGCTCGAGCTCGGGACGCCGGTGTGCACCACGCTGGCCGAGGTCGGCGCCCAGCTGCGGCACTGGCGGTCCCGGGCCGACGCGGCGGCCTCCGCCGTGGGTTCCCGCGTCGCCGCGCTCGCCACCTCACCGGTCGACGTGGCGCCGGTCCCCACGGAGGGGGAGCGGTACGGGCGGCTGCACGAGGCGTTCGGGCGGACCGCCGAGGAGGTCCTCACCTGCGGCTGCCACGTGCACGTGTCGGTGACCGACGACGAGGAAGGCGTCGCGGTGCTGAACCGCATCCGTGTCTGGTTGCCCGTGCTGACGGCGCTCAGCGCCAACTCGCCGTTCTGGCAGGGCCTGGACACCTCCTACGCGAGCTTCCGGTCGCAGGTCTGGCACCGGTGGCCCTCCGCGGGCCCCGCCGGACCGTTCCGCGACGCGGGGGAGTACCACCGGCTCGTCGCGGCGGTGCTGGCGACGCGGACCGTCCTGGACGACGGGATGGTGTACTTCGACGCCCGCCTGTCCGCGAACTGGCCCACCGTCGAGGTCCGCACCGCCGACGTGCTGCTGCGCGTCGAGGACGTCGTCACGCTCACCGGGCTGGTGCGCGGCCTGGTCGAGACCGCCGCCCGGGACGCCCGGGCCGGGGGAGCGGTCCCCGAGATGCCGGCCGAGGTGCTCCGCCTCGCCGGCTGGCGCGCCTCCCGCTCCGGGCTCGCCGGCGAGCTGGTGCACCCGCGCACCGGTCGGCCGGCTCCGGCGGCCGACGTCCTCGCCGACCTGCTTGACCACGTCCGCCCCGCACTGGCCGAGGCGGGGGACGAACGGCTGGTGGGCGACGGGGTGGCCGCCCTCCTGGCCCGAGGCACCGGGGCGGACCTGCAGCGGCAGGTGCACCGGGAGACCGGGGACCTCGCCGCCGTCGTCCGGGCGGCGGTCGAGGCCACCACGGGGGAGGCGACCCCCCGGGCGGCCGCCGTGGCCAGCCGTTAGATTCCCGCCATGTACACCGCGAACTGGCGCGACGTCGGCCGTCCCGGGCTGTTCGGGCCCTCGCCCGACCCCCGGGACAGGCCCTACCGCACCATCATCCGGCTGGCGCTGGTGGTCTTCCGCCTGCTCCGCTTCCGGTTCGACGTCCGCGGTGCGGAGCACGTGCCGACCACTGGCGGCGCGATCATCTGCAGCAACCACGTGAGCTTCTTCGACTTCACGTTCCTCGGCCTCGCGGCGCTCCCGCAGCACCGGCTGGTGCGGTTCATGGCGAAGTCACCGGTGTTCGAGCACTGGTTCGCCGGCCGCTTCATGCGGGCCATGAAGCACATCCCGGTCGACCGGAAGGCGGGCTCGGCGGCGTTCGAGGCCGCCGTCCGTGCTCTCAAGGACGGTGAGGTCGTCGGCGTCTTCCCCGAGGCGACCATCAGCACCAGCTTCACGGTGAAGGACCTCAAGGCCGGGGCCGCCCGCATGGCCATCGACTCCGGGGTGCCGATCATCCCGGCCGCCGTCTGGGGCGGGCACCGCGTGGCCACGAAGAACCACAAGGTGGAGCTGCGCCGCGGGATCCCGGTGACGGTGGTCCTCGGCGAGCCGATCCTGGCCGAGCCCGGCGAGCAGATCGCCGCGGTGCTGGGCCGCACCCGCGCCGCCATGGAGGCGCTGCTCGACGAGGCGCAGCGCAGCTACCCCGACCGGCCCACCGGGAACGACGACCGCTGGTGGCTCCCTGCCCACCTCGGGGGCGCTGCGCCGACGCCGTCGGAGGCGGCCGCCGCCGACACGGTCCGCGCCGCCGGCCGTGAGGTCAAGCAGAGGAAGAAGTCGCCGATCGCCCGGCTCACCGGGCTGCTCCGCCGCTGACCGGCCGGCTCACTCCACCACCACCGGCGCCATGAGGCGGAACGCCTCCAGCTCGACGTCGTACCAGCGGCGCAGCCGCCCCAGCGGCGTCATGCCCAGGCGCCGGCACACCGCGATCGACGGCTCGTTGCCGGGCCGGACGACGGCGTACACCTCGGGGAGGCCGAGCGTGAAGGCGCGCTCGATGACTGCCCGCGCCGCCTCGGTGGCGTAGCCGTGCCCCCACGAGTCGGGGTGCAGGTGCCAGCCCACCTCCACCTCGCCCACGCCGTCGGGCAGCGGCTTGAGCAGCACCGTGCCCGCCGGGACGCCGTCGGGCCGCTCGATCGCCCAGCACAGGAACCGCCCGTCCCGCCGGTGCACCTCCGCCCAGCGCTCGACGAGCTCCGCCGGCGGGACCGACGGTGTCCCGCCCAGCCAGCGGGTCACCTCCTCGCGGCCGTAGAGGTCGCACAGCCGGGCGAGGTCCGCCGGGCCCGTGGTCCACGGGCGGAGGCGCAACCGTCCGGTCCGCAGCTCCGCCCCGTCGCCACCCATCGCCCCTGCCTACCGCCGGCCGGCGCACCCGGCCACCCGGATCCCGCCGGACACGGTCGTGGTCTCCTACTCGTCGGCCAGCCGTCCCGGCAGGCGACGGCGAGGAGAGAGGAACCGACGTGAGCCTGCTGCTCACCGATGTGCGGGTGGGTGACCGGCCCGGCCGTGCGCTGCACGTGGTGGGCGGCCGGATCGCCTGGACCGGCGCCGCGGCGGACGCGCCCCGGGCGGACCGGGTGGTCGCGGGGGAGGGGGCGCTCCTCACCCCCGCGTTCGTGGACGCGCACGTGCACGCGACGGCGACCGGCCTTGCCCTGACCGGTCTCGACCTCCACTCGAGCCTGAGCCTTGCTGAGGCGATGGCCTCCCTGGGCGACCACGTCGCGGCGGCTCCCGCCGGCATCGTCCTGGGCACCGGGTGGGACGAGACCGGCTGGCCCGAGGGGCGGGGGCCCACGCGAGCCGACGTCGACGCCGTGGTCGCCGGCCGGCCCGTCTACCTGGCCCGCGTCGACGTCCACTCGGCCACGGTCTCCACCGCGCTGCTCGACCTCGTGCCCGGCATCGCCGCGCTGCCCGGCTTCTCGCCCGACGGGCGGCTGCGCCTGGACGCCCACCACGCCGCCCGCCAGGCCGCGTACGGGGCGGTCGGGGCCGTGCAACGGGCTGCCGCCCAGCACGCCACGCGCCGGACCGCCGCCGCCCTGGGGATCGGGAGCCTGCACGAGATGGCCGGCCCGGAGGTCTCCTCGGCCGATGACCTCCGGCAGCTGCTGGCCCTGGCCGCCGAGGTCCCGGGGCCCCGCGTCGTGGGGTACTGGGGTGAGCTCTCCGAGCGCGGGGGGCTGGACCTCGTGCGCGAGCTCGGGCTCGCGGGTGCCGGGGGCGACCTGTTCTGCGACGGCGCCCTCGGCTCGCACACCGCCGCGCTGAGCGCTCCCTACAGCGACCGGCCCCACACCTCCGGCGCGCTGCGGTTCGACTCGGCCGCGCTCGTCGAGCACGTGCGCGCCTGCACCGCGGCCGGGATCCAGGCCGGCTTCCACGTCATCGGTGACGCCGCCGTCGAGCAGGTCCTGGACGCCGTGGGCGTGGTCGTCGCGGAGCTGGGGTTCGCCGCCGTCCGGGCCTGCCGCCACCGGCTCGAGCACCTGGAGATGCCCACCGCGGCGGTCATCGGGCGGATGCGGGCGTGGCGGATGGTCGCCAGCGTGCAGCCGGCCTTCGACGCGGCGTGGGGCGGGGACTCGGGGATGTACGCCGAACGGCTCGGCGTCGAGCGGGCGCTGGCCACCAACCCGCTGGCCGATCTCGCCGACGCCGAGGTCGTCCTGGCCCTGGGGAGCGATGCGCCGGTCACCCCGCTGGACCCCTGGGGTGCGGTGCACGCCGCCGTCGACCACCGGAACCGGGAGTCCGGGCTGCGGCCCTTCGATGCCTTCGACGCCGCCACGCACGGCGGCTGGGTCGCCGTCCGGGCCGAGCACCCGGCCGGGCCGCTGGCCGTGGGGGCGCCGGCGGACCTCGCCCTGTGGGCCACCGACCAGGGGCTGTCCGACGTGCTGGCGGCGCGCGCCCGACCGGGGTGCGCGGAGCTGGTCGTCGACGGGCAGGTCGTGGAGGCGCCATGAGGACACGCGACGATCAGTAACGATCCGATCACACTGCGACCCGGAGGTGCTCAGGGTCTCGAAACGCGGCCCCGCACTTCTTACAGTCCCTGCAGTTCCTGACCGGGAGCACCGCACGCACGTCCCCCGGCAGGCGCGTCCGTCCTCACGGCCGTCGCTCCCTCCCGGAGCGCACCCGGGCCGCCGAGGGCGGGCGGGCCGGCCGGAGACCGCGGGCGGGTACCCCGGCGGAGCCCGCGTGGACCCGCGCCATCAGACAACGGTCGCGCCGCTCGCACCCAGCGACCGGCCGCCCGGCCCGAAGGTGCGCCGTCCGCGGGGGGCGACCGCCGGCGCGTCCGGGAAAGGGGTCCGGCGGCTCGGAGGGGTGGTGCGGCGACAGCCGCGCTCGCCTGCGCCGCCGGGATGGGATGCTGGGTCGGGACCGCGTGGACACCGCGGTCCGGACCCCGCCCGAACGGTGCGGGGAGGTCCCGCCCGCGCAGGGCGGCTGCACCGGGGAGGCGCTGGGTGCCCGCAGGCGTTGGCGGGCCGGGGACCGGGACGCTCCCGCGGACGGCCGGCCACGGTGGTGCCGGTCCGGCCGCGCCGCCGTCGACCGGACGCGGCCCCCGCTGGTCCCGTGCACCGTGGCGCACCCTCCTGGCCGCCGCCGGCGGGCTGGCCATGTTCCTCGCCTTCCCGGGGTACGACCTGATCGCGCTGGCCGTGCTGGGCCCGGCCGCCCTGGCCGTCGCCGTCCACGGCTGCCGCATGCGCGCGGGCCTCTGGCTCGGCCTCGTCACCGGCCTCACGTTCTTCGTGCCGCTGCTGTCATGGACCGGCGTCTACGTCGGGGCCTTCCCGTGGCTGGCGCTCGCCGTCAGCCAGGCGCTGTACCTGGCCGCCCTCGGCGGGCTCACCGCGCTCACCTCCCGGCTCCCCGCCTGGCCGCTGTGGGCGGCCGCCCTGTGGGTGGCCGTCGAGGCCGTGCGGGGCCGGTTCCCCTTCGGGGGCTTCCCCTGGGGGCGGCTCGGCTTCTCCCAGACCGAGGGTCCCTTCCTGGCGTTCGCCGCGTACGGCGGCGTCCCCCTGGTCGGGTTCGCCGTCGCCCTCACCGGCACCCTGCTGGCCGCCGCGTTGCTGGCCGCCGTCACCGCACGCACCCGCGCCCGCAGGTCGCGCAGGATCTCGGCCGCGCTGGCCGGGGTGCTGGCCGTCCCGCTCGTCGGCGCGCTGGCCTGGGTGCCGCTGCCGGGGGAGTCCCTCACCGCGCGCGGCCCCACCACCACCGTCGCCGTCATCCAGGGCGACGTGCCTCGCGCCGGCCTCGACTTCAACGCCCAGCGCCGGGCGGTGCTGGACAACCACGTCCAGCAGACGCTGCGGCTCGCCGACGAGGTGGCGGCGGGCCGGCAGCCGCGCCCGGACGTCGTCCTGTGGCCGGAGAACAGCTCGGACATCGACCCCTACCGCAACGCCGACGCCGCGGCGCAGATCCAGCGGGCGGCCGACGCCGTCGGCGCGCCGGTGCTCGTCGGCGCGGTCGTCGACGGACCGGGCGAGTTCATCAGCAACACCGCGATCGTCTGGTCCCCGGAGGAGGGGCCCGGGCAGACCTACGTGAAGCGCCACCCGGTGCCCTTCGCCGAGTACGTGCCCGCCCGCGACTTCTTCCGGCTCTTCAGCGAGAAGGTCGACCTCGTGCGCCGCGACTTCGCCGCGGGCGACGAGGCCGGGGTGCTCGACGTGGCCGGGATCCGCCTCGGGGACCTGATCTGCTTCGAGGTGGTCTACGACGGCCTCGTGCGCGACGTGGTCGACGGCGGCGCCGGCATGCTCGTCGTCCAGACCAACAACGCCACCTTCGGCCACACCGACGAGAGCGCCCAGCAGCTGGCGATGAGCCGGGTGCGCGCGGTCGAGTTCGGGCGCACCGTCGCCGTGGCCGCCACCAGCGGCATCTCGGCCGTGGTGGCCCCGGACGGCACCGTCGTCCGCTCCTCCGAGCTCTTCGAGCCGGCGGTGTTCGTGGAGGAGATCGCCCTGCGCGACGACCGCACGATCGCCCAGCGCCTCGGCGTGGTGCCGGAGGCGCTGCTCACCGCCCTCGGCCTGGGTGCGGTGCTGCAGGCGGTCCTCCGGCGGCGCAGGGCGACCCGGGCGTGACCGGGCGCGTCCTGGTGGTCATCCCCACCTACAACGAGGCCGAGAACCTGGCCCGGGTCCTGGACCGCCTGCACGCCAGCGTCCCGGAGGCGCACGCCCTGGTGGTCGACGACGCCTCGCCCGACGGCACCGGCGCGATCGCCGACGAGCGGGCTGCCGCGGACCCGCGCGTCCACGTGCTGCACCGCAGCGCGAAGGCCGGGCTCGGCCGCGCCTACGTGGCCGGTTTCCGCTGGGCCCGCGAGCACGGCTACGACGTGCTGGTCGAGATGGACGCCGACGGGTCGCACCCGCCCGAGCAGCTGCCCGACCTGCTCGCCGCCCTGGCCGACGCCGACCTGGTCCTGGGCTCGCGCTACGTCGACGGCGGCCGGGTCGAGGACTGGCCGGCGCACCGGCTGCTGCTCTCGCGCGTGGGCAACCGCTACACGCGCTGGGTGCTGCGGCTGCCGCTGCGCGACGCCACCAGCGGTTTCCGGGCCGCCCGGGCCGAGCTGATCGACCGGCTGCCCTTCGACGAGGTGGCCAGCGAGGGGTACTGCTTCCAGGTCGACTGGGCCTGGCGGGCGCTCCGGGCGGGGGCCCGCGTCACCGAGGTGCCCATCACGTTCACCGAACGCGCCTTCGGCCGGAGCAAGATGAGCGGCTCGATCGTTGGAGAGGCGTGGGCCCGCGTGACCGTGTGGGGCGTGCAGGACCGGCTGGCCGACTGGCTGCCGGGCCGTGCGCGCCCGCCGGTGACCCGCCCGGCCGACCCGGCCGGACGGTAGCGCCCCGCCCGGCCCCGGCCGGCGGGGGAGCGGCGAGGCGACGACCGAGAGGGAGGAGGCGACGTGGCTGACGTGGTGCGTCGGAGACTGCGCACGGTGGTGGGGCTGACCGCGCTGGCGGAGCTGGTGGTCTTCGTCCTGGTCGCCGCCTGGATCGGCCTCGGGTGGACGATCGTCGCCACCCTGGTCACCAGCGTGCTGGGCTGGGTGCTGCTGGCCAGCCAGGGGCGGCGCACGCTGGCCGACCTGCGGCAGCGGGCGCGCTCGCGCGAGGCCGCAGGCCGCGAGCTCGGGAACGCCGGGCTCGTCGCCGTCGGCGGGCTGCTCATGGTCCTGCCGGGGTTCCTCGGCGACCTCATCGGGCTGCTGTGCCTGCTGCCGGGCACGCGCGGCCTGGTGCGCGGCGCGCTCCGGCGGGTGGTCCTCGCCCGGCTGCCCGAGCACCTGCGCGGACCGGTGCGGGTGGGCAGCACCCGCACCGCGCCGGTGGACGCGACCGATGCCTACCGGCCCGCCGAGCCGCTCGTCATCGAGGGCGAGGTGCTCCGGGACCCCGACCGGCGGCCCTGAGCGAACCACCGCCCCGGGTAGTACCGCAGGCCGGTGCGCCGGGCCCTGCACCCACCGACGACGGACGGCCCCGGTGGATCTCTCCACCGGGGCCGTCCGGAAGACGGTGGTACCGCCCGCCTCGGGAGGCGGGTCCGTCGTCAGCTTGGGCGCGTGCGCCGCACCCGGCGCCCCTCGCGGCGCTCGGCGAGGACCTCCTCGAGGTCCTCGACGCTGCGCCGCTCGAGCAGCATGTCCCAGTGCGTGCGCGGGGGCTTCACCTTCTTGGGCGCCGGCTCGCTGCCACCGACCAGCTTCGCCGCGGAGCCGTCGAACTTGCACTCCCAGGTGTCGGGGAGCTCCGCATCGTCGGCGAAGGGCACCGTGAACAGGTGGCCCGAGGGGCACCGGTACTCGGCGTACTGCCGCTCGATGGGCGCGGTGTTCCGCTCGGTCTCGTAGCTGACGCTGCCCAGTCGGCTGCCGCGCAGGGAACGCTCACCCATGGCACACCGTCCTCTCGTGCTCGTGTCGGTCGGGACTCGACGTCCGGTGGCCAGGGCAGTACCCAGGCAACCGGGGAGTCAGAGAGATGAACGACGGAAAAGGCGGAGAGATTCCGCCGAATCGGCTGCTCATCATCGCATGGGGTGGGATCTGCGCCGCGGGCGCCCCTCGCACGGGTGAGGGACGCCGCTCAGGGCAGGGCCAGCTGCCCCGGCCCGGCTGCGGTGGGGCCCAGTTCGCCGCGCACGTAGTGCCGCCGGCAGAGCACCTGGTACCGGACGGCGGGGGCGCCGGCACTCTCGCCGGGGAGCTCCGCGGGGGCGGTGTCGGCCACGACGACGGTCTCGCCGGAGCGGACCATGACCCCGTCGACGACGCGCGCGTTGAGCTGCCCGGGCAGGCCGCACCAGCAGAGCACCTCCACCTGAATGCGCTGCACGTCGTCGGCGAGCTCCAGCAGCCGCTGGGTGCCGGGGAACAGCCGGGTGCGGAAGTCGGTCGTCAACCCGAAGGCGTAGACGTCGACGTGCGACTCGTCGACGAGCTCGGCCAGCTGGTCCACCTGCGCCCGGGAGAGGAACTGCGCCTCGTCCACGATGAGGTAGTCGACGCGGTGGCCGTCGGCCCACCGGTCGCGCACCAGCAGCCGGAGGTCGGTGGCGGCGTCGGTCTGGATCGCCGCTCGGCAGAGCCCGACCCGGGAGGTGATCCGCGGCGACGCGGAGCGGTCGCCCTGGGTGACCAGCAGCCCGTGCCGGCCCTGCCGGCTGTGGTTGTGGTCGACCTGCAGCGCGAGGGTGGACTTCCCGCAGTCCATGGGCCCGTGGAAGAACCGCAGGTGCGCCGGTGCCGGGTGCCGGCGCCGGTCGCCGGAGGCGGGGACCGCGCTCGGCAGCGGGGGAGCGGCGCCCCCGAGGGATGAGGTCACAGCTCCTCCGGCGGTGTGTTGCCGGCGGCGAGGACGGCGCGGCGCATCGGTAGTGCCGCGAGCGCGACGAAGCCGGCGACGAAGAAGACCACCAGGCTGACGATCGCGAGCCGGTAGGACCCGGTGAGCTGGTAGGTGAGCCCGAAGGCGAGCGGGCCCAGCCAGCTGGTGCCGCGGTCGCTGATCTCGTAGAAGCCGTAGTACTCGGCCTCCTTGCCCGCCGGGATCAGCTGGCTGAACAGCGAGCGGGAGAGCGCCTGGGTGCCGCCCTGGACCAGGCCGATGACGGCGGCCAGCGCGTAGAACTGCGCGACCGCGCCCGACTGCAGGAAGAAGGCGGCCAGCAGGACGCCGATCCAGGCCACCAGCGCGCCCAGGACGACCCGCTTGGCCCCGTAGCGGCCCGCCATCCGCCCGAGCCCCAGCGCGCCGAAGATCGCGACGACCTGCACCATCAGGATCGCGCCGGTGAGCACGTCCTGGGCCAGCTCGAGCTCCTCGGTGGCGTACGTGGCCGACAGCGAGATCACCGTCTGCACGCCGTCGTTGAAGAGCAGGTAGGCGCCGAGGAACCACAGCGTCAGCGGGAAGGCGCGCATCTCGCGGAAGGTGGTGACCAGCTGCCGGAAGCTGCTGCCCGACCGCACCGCGGAGGCGGCCACCGGCCGGTTGCGCAACCGGGACACCGAGAACAGCGTGAAGGCGCCCCACCACAGGCCGGCGGTGGCCAGGGCGATGCGCACCGCCTCGCCGGTGGTCAGCCCGAGGTCCTCGGCCGCCACGACCAGCCCCAGGTGGACGGCGAGCAGCAGGGCCCCGCCGACGTACCCGAACGCCCAGCCCCGGCTGGAGACCTTGTCGCGCTCGTCCGGTCCGGCCAGGTCGGGCAGCCACGAGTAGTAGACGACGGTGGCCGCCCCAAAGCTGATGTTGGCCAGGACGAACAGGAGCGCGCCCATCAGCCACCGGCCGTCGCCGGCGAAGAACAGGGCAGTCGTGGCGAGCGCGCCGAGGATCGCGAAGCCCGCGAGCATCTCCCGCTTGCGACCGGTGCGGTCGGCGACGGCACCGGTCAGCGGCAGCACCAGCACCTGCAGCACGACCGACGCGGACAGGACGTAGGAGAACCAGCTCCCGGCCGCGATCGACAGGCCGAGGAACGACAGCCGCTCGTCCGGACCGGCGGCGTCGCGTGCGATCGCGGTCAGGTAGGGGCCGAGGAAGACGGTCGTCACCGAGGTGTTGAAGACCGACATCGCCCAGTCGTAGGAGTACCAGCCGAAGCGCTCGCGCGAGAGCGCGCGGTCGGCCGGCGGCACCGACGGGTCGGCGGCGGGGACGGCGGTGCTCACCGCGGCAGGCTCCCAGGCAGGTTGGCCCCGGTCCAGCACCGGCCCCGAGCGGCCACGGGGTGTCCGCCGGGACGACGCCTCCCGGGCACGCGCCGGCTGCGGCTCTGCTGCCGGAGCCATCGGCCCGCGGGGTCGGGCACCTGGTCGGCGCGCAGTCGCTCCGTGCCCCGCTGGCCGGGGCAGAGAGCGACTGCCCTCGAAAGGGAACCCGTCGAGGAGAGATCGGCGGCCGGCAGCGGCGGCCTGCGGGACCACCGGTCGCGGAGCCGGCTCACGCCGGGGGCGCCCACTGGCCGCGCTTCTCGAGCAGCCCGCGCAGCATCGCCGGCCGGTCGGTCATGATGCCGTCCACCCCGAGGTCCAGCATCGCCTCGGCCTCGACCGGGTCGTCGACGGTCCACACGTGCACCTGCAGCCCACGCGCGTGCGCCGCCGCGAGGAAGCGCTCGTCGACCAGCGCGCGCCCGCCGAGCTGCAGGGGCACCTGCGCGCAGCCGGCCGAGATCCGCACCAGGCCTGCGGCGCGGGGGGAGTAGGACGACAACCGCAGCGCCGCGACACCGCGGGGGCCCAGCGAGGTGCAGACCGCCGGGCCGAACAGCCGCCGGGCGGCCGCGATGCGGGCGTCGGAGAACGAGCCCAGGCAGATGCGGTCGAGGACCTGCATGCGCCGCACGAGCCGCACGAGCGGGGCCAGCACCCCGGCGGCCTTGATGTCGAGGTTGAACCGGACGTCGGGCCACGCCCCGAGCAGGTCCTCCAGGCGGACGATGGGCTCGCGGCCGCCGATCCGGGCCTCGGAGACCTGCGCCCACGCGAGGGCGTCGAGCCGGCCGCTCTGGCCGGTGACCCGTTCCAGGGTGGGGTCGTGGAAGGCGACGAGGACGCCGTCGGCCGTCACCTGCACGTCGGTCTCCAGGTAGCGGTACCCCAGCTCCACGCAGGCCTCGAAGGCCGGCATGGTGTTCTCCAGGTGCTCGATCGCCCCGCCGCGGTGGGCCATGGCCAACGGTGTCGGCGCATCCAGGAAGGCGAAGCGCGCGGCGGGCACGCGTCCACGCTAGTAGGAGCCTCCCGGCGCCCCGCGAGGCCCTGCCGGCGCAACCGCGCCCGACCGGGTGCCCCCGACGCCCCGCCCTGTGCGGCAACTCACGTGGGCAGAGATGTGGGACTTCCGCACCGCGTCGACGCTCGAACCAGCCTTCTGACCTGCGCGCCCCCTCGCGAGACGAGTGTGGTCGGAGCGGGCCGCCCGGCACGGTCGAGCATCCGATGATGTGCGATGACGCCCACTTCCGAGCGGTCAGAAGCGGACTGTCAGCGCACATCGTCGGCCGGTGACGGGGGCTCGCGCCGACTGACCAGCAGACCCATCTCACCGACATCGTCAGGAGGGCCTGTGCGTCAGGGTCTCGACCCAGTGGTCATGTCCCACAGGACCGCCCAGGTGTTGCCGTACTGGGCTATCCGGCCGGCCTGCTTCCGCGTGGCGTCCTGGCGTGTCTTCTCCTGAGACTGTCGGCGGGGACGTCTACCGTGCGCAGGCGTGGCACAGCAGCACGCGTCCGGCAGCACGGCGTCCCTCCCCGTCGCGCCGCTCCCCAGCCGGGGGAGCGGTGAGGAGCGGCGGTGCGGCTGGTGCCGCCGGGTCCTCCCTCAGCAGGGTTCGGTCGGCCGGCCGCGGCTGTACTGCGGCCAGGCCTGCCGCCAGCGCGCCTACGAGCAGCGCTCCGCGACGGCGAAGGCCGGGCTGCCCGGCGACGTGGTGCTCGTCTCCCGGGCCGAGCTGGACGGCCTGCAGGACCGGCTCTACCAGTTGCGCTGCGCCCTCGAGGACGTGCAGACGCTGCTGCAGGAACGGCCGACCAAGGCCGAGCTGGAGCGTTCGCTGGCCGACCTCGTCCGCTCGACGGGCCGGCTGGATCGGCTCTGGGTCAACGAACGCTCCAGCTGACGGATCCGGCTCAGTCCGGCTCCTGCGTGTCCTCGTCGGTGTTCTGGTCGACCTCCGGGTCGCTGGTGTCCGGAAAGTTCTCGCGGTCGGCCTCCTCCGGGCTCAACGTGTCGACGACCTCGTCGGTGCTGCCGTCGTTCTGATCGTCCCCGGCCGCCTGGCAGCCGGTCATCGTGGCGCCTCCGCCGAACAGCGCCAGCGAGGTCAGCAGAGCGGCGAGCGGTCGTCGGGTTCTCATGGGACGAGCCTACGAAGGCACCCAGGCAGCCGCCCGTCGAACGACCCCACACCACCGTCGTTCCGTCACGGTGACGCAATGACGGTGGTGTGGGCGGATGGGGGGAGCGGCGACCGGAACGGCTCCCAGGGCCTGGTGCACGCCGCGACGAGGGGCGCGAGCCGTCACGGGCGACCGGCGAGGCTCGATATCAAGATCAACTCATGCGGGAGTCGGCGACCGGTCGAGACCGATCGACGTCCCGTGGACCCGCACCGGCCCGGCGGCTACCGGCGTCGTTGTCACGGCCCGTCCGGCACACCGCCGCGACGAAGACCGGCGCCGCACGATGGCACCGGACACGGAGGGGGCCGCGACAACGCCACGACCAGCACGCGCGCTGACCGGGGCGGTCCGGGGTGATGCGAACCGGCTGCGAACCCCTTCCGGGAACCCCATCCGTAGCGCCGATAATCGACGTTATGTCAACTAATGGCTGACGAGCGCCTCCTACCCGAGCACCCGGATGCCGTAGTCGACGAAGCGTCGATCCGCCGACACGAGGACGAGCTCTCGCGCGGTGAACCCGCGCCCCCGCCATGCCCCAGGGGTCCGGCGCTCGGTTCGCCTGAGGGCCGGCACCAATCGGGCGACCGGCTTGCCGGCGCGAGCGATGACGACGTCCTCCCCCGCCTCGACCGCTTCCAGCAGCCGGGACAGGTGCGTCTTCGCTTCATGCACGTTCACGGTCCTCGTCACGAGTTGAGCATCCTGGCCAAGTCGGACTAAGGCGAGGATGGCGCCCGGGCGCGCGGCCACACCGGCCCACTCGCGAGCGTTGCCTCCTAGGAAACTCTGTCCTACTGTTTCCAGCATGGAAACGCCAAGCGATCGGACGCCGTCTCCCCAGGAGGCCCGGGACGCTCTCGCCCAGCTCGCGAGGGACGAGGACGCCGTCCGGTACCCGCCGATCCCGCGGTGGTTCTTCCTCGTGGGAGCCGCCGTCGTCGCGGGGGTCACCCTCGCGCAACTGCTGCCTCCGAGGACCGCCGGCATCGTGGTGCTCCCGCTGGTGGTGCTCATGGCCCTGCTCGCCCACCGCTACTGGTTCAACGCCGACGGCGTCTCCGGCGCCTCGGTGAAGGTGGGCGACATGGCCGCGTACCTGACCGTCATCCTGGGGACCTTTGGGATCGGCTGGCTGGTCGAGGCCACCACCGACGCCTGGTGGATCTGGTTCCCGTGCGCGGCGGTCACCGCGACCACCGTGCTCGTCACCGGCGAGCGCTACGTTCGCGAGTTCGGGCATGCCCGCTGACGCCCCCGCCTTCGACGAGGTCATCCACGCCCCTCACCGGCTGCGCATCTGCGCGATGCTCAGCGCCGCCCAGAAGGTCGAGTTCGGTGCACTGCAGGAGAAGCTCGGCCTCTCGAAGTCAGCGCTCAGCAAGCAGCTGTCCCAGCTCGTCGACGCCGGTTACGTCACACAGGAAAAGGGCGTCCGCGATGCCCGCAGCCGGCTCTGGCTCGCCCTGACCGCCGAGGGAAAGCATGCCTACCGTGGCCACGTGCGCGCGCTGCAGGAGATCGTCGCCGCCGACGGTGCCTGACCTCAGGAGGCACGGTCGGTCACGGCCAACCCGAGCCAGCCGGCGAGGGCCTCGATCTCGGCACGGACCTCGTCCCTGGCCGAAGCGGTGAGCGGGACGTCCTCGTGGAGCTCGTTCACCACGAACCGCCCGGCCGACCGGTCAGCGACCGCGTCCAGTTTCCCGACGAGCTTGTCGTGGTGCAGCACCGGGAGTGCGAAGTAGCCCCAGCGTCGGCGGGCCTTCGGCTTGTACATCTCCAGCACGTACTCGAAGCCGAAGATCTCCTGTGTGCGCACGCGGTCGTGCACGAGGCGGTCGAACGGGGAGAGCAACGCGGTTCTGCCCAGGAACGGGCGGCCGAGGGCGTTGGGGTCGACCCGCCACGTGCCCGGGACCCCCTCGACCACCGCCGGCTCCCCCGTGTCCCCCACGTCCACCGGCTCGCCCGGCACCGAGGCGCCCTTCTCGCGCGCGATGCCCAGTGCCCGCAGGCGCCGCTCGGCGCGGATGCGCCGGGCCTCGTCCTCCGGGACGACCGGCATCCCGGGCGGGTAGACCCGGTCTGCGACGTCCCACAGGCGCTGCCGACCGCGCCGCCCCGCGATCGCGACCTCGCCGCGCATCATGAGGAACTCGAGCATCTGAGTGACATTGCGGTCGTCGGTCCAGCCCGTGGAGGCCCACGGCACCGAGCTCGTGTCGGGGATCTCGCGGGAGAGCAGCGGCCCCGACGAGCGCAGTCGCTCGACGACGTCGCGCCGGAACGACTCGTTGGCCCGGAGCCACTCACGCGGCGCCTCCCGACTGGGCCAGCGGGCCATGCCCGCCAGCAACAGCGCGATGTCCTCCATCGGCCGGACCAGCGCGTTGTGCTCCACCAGGCTGCGGTCCTCGAGTGCCCGGGTCAGCTGCTCCGGGTGGTAGCTGCTCCCGAGCCGGCTCCAGGCCACCAGGTCGGCGCTGGGTGCGACGGCCGCTGTGGGGTCGACCTGGAGGAGCATCAGGTGCCGGACGGTCGCCAGCAGGTTCTCCGGGCGGTGGCGGCCCAGCCATTGGGCGCGCACGGCGATCGCCCGCGCTTCGTCCCGGTCCAGCCTGTGCGCCGACATCTGCCGAACCGTAGCGGCGGCGGCATGCGCGCGGGGGCGATGATCGGACCATGCACCGCACCTGGACCCACGTCGGCCGCTGCTGGACCAACGGCGAACCGTTCCTCGCCCTGGACGGCGATCTGCTCCCGGCCTGGCGGGGCATGAGCGAGCAGGCGTACGAGGCCCTGGTCCCCCAGCTGGGCTACCAGCTGACCGGCATCCCGCTGGACGGTGGCACCGCGGCGCTGGTGCTCACCGACCCCGAGGTCGGCGACGAGGGCTGGCTGGAGGTCTTCCGCGCCGACGACGGCGGCATCGCCGTCGTCCAGGCGGCCGCCGACGACTACCGGACCGCCCTCGACACCGCGCTCGCGTTCCCCGCGACCGACGACCAGACCGGCGACGTCGTCGCCGTGCCCAGCGGCCGGTTCGCGTTCATCAGCGCGGCGCTCGACGGCACCGGGGAGGACGGCGCCTTCCTGCTGCCCGAGTCGCCCGGCCCGACGCCGCACTCCGCCGCCCTCGAGGACGACACGGCCACCGACGCGAGCCCGCTGCTCGTCGTCGCCCCCGGGGCCTTCCGCCTGTCGGTGCTGTGGCGCACGGAGCTGCACGAGGAGGCGGCGTTCGCCCGCTGGCTGTTCACCCCCGAGGGGTGACCGCTCAGTTCCCCGGGCGCGGGCCGTCCACCCTGCACCGGGCCGGGTGCTGCTGAGCATCGAGGTGCCCGACGTCGACGTGGTCCTCCCCCGCGTCGCCACGCTCGGCGGTGCGGCCCCGCACGGGTCGAACGACATGCCGTGGGGCCAGCGCGTCGTGCACGTCACCGGTCCCGACGGCAACGCCGTGAACCTGACGCAGCAGCTGTGACGCAGCGGGTTCCCCAGCGCCCGGCACGGGGTAGGCGTCCGCGGACCGTGCACCCGAGCCGCTGGAGGACTCCGTGACCGAGGCCCGTCCCGACACCGACGAGCAGCGCGAACCAGGTGGCACCCCCTCCCCCGGCCCCGCGAACCTGACCGACCGGCCGCTCACGCCGGGCACGGACGACGGCGGCGCCGCGCAGGCGATCCCCGGCGCCTACGAGGCCGACGACGCGGAGCAGGAGCGGGGCAAGGCGGTCAAACCGGGGAACTGACAGCTCAGCGGCTGGAGACGGCGACCCGCAGCCCCAGGACCACCAGCACCGTGCCGCTGGCCGCCTCCAACCGCCGCCGGACCCGGGGACGGCGGAACCACGTGCCCGCCCTGGCCACCGCGGCGGCCAGGCCGAGGTAGAGCCCGGTCTCCACCGTGACCTGCAGCAGCGCGAGCAAGGCCGTCGTCGCGAACACCGGGCCGTCGGCGGGCACGAACTGCGGGTAGAACGCCAGCATGAAGACGGCGGCCTTCGGGTTCGCCAGCTGCACGAGCAAGCCCTCGCCGAAGGCGGTCTACCAGCCCCGGCGGCCGGCCGCGCGCGCCGGCACCTCGGGTGGGAGCGCGCCCCTGTCCCGCCACGCCGCCCAGAGCGCCCGCCCACCCAGGTACAGCAGGACGGCAGCACCCACCACGCGCAGGACGAGGTAGGCCGCCTCCGACGCCGCCACCAACGCCGCCAGACCGGCACCTGCGGCCAGCGCCCAGACGTAGATCCCGAGCTCGAGCCCGAGGACGGTCGGCACGGAGGCGCGCCACCCGCGCAGAGCGGCTCGCCGGAAGACGAGCGCCATGGCGGGGCCGGGCGTGGCCGAGATCAGCAGCACCGCGAGCAGGAAGGCAGGCAGCGACACCAGCAGGTCCACGCCGCGATGGTGGCAGCGCGCCGGTCAGGACGTCGACGTGATTCTGCCGGGCACCCGGGTGGTGCGGTGGGTCAGCGGTCCCGCCAGCGCCGGCCCTGCAGCCACCACTGCCGCCTGCTCCCACCGGGGCGGTGCGCGTCGTCATGCCTCCAGGATCCTGCGGTGACGGCGCGTCCCCCGCGGCGGTGTGAGCCCTGCCTCGGCCGACACCCCGGCCGCTCCCCGTTGCTACCAGGTCCATGCGGTTGACTGCCGGGCGTGGAGGTCCTCGGCCGCTTCTGGGCCCGCGTGACGGCGACGGTGCCGGACCTCCCGACGGCGGCGCTGCTCGGCACCGCCGCCGTCGCCGCGCTGGTGGTCCTCTCCCCCGCGCTGTGGCGGCCGGCCCGCAACGTGGTGACGATCGCCCACGAGGGCGCGCACGGACTCGTGGCGCTGGCGGCCGGGCGGCGGCTCTCCGGCATCCGGCTGCACTCGGACACCTCCGGCCTGACCGTCTCCGCCGGACGCCCGACGGGGCTCGGCATGGTGCTCACGTGCGGTGCGGGCTACACCGGTCCCGCGCTCTTCGGGCTCGGCGCAGCCGCCCTGCTCGCCGCCGGGCACGCCGTCGGGTTGCTCTGGGCGCTGCTGCTGCTCCTCGCGCTGCTGCTGGTGCAGATCCGCAACTGGTACGGGCTGTGGTCGGTGCTCGTCACCGGCGCCGTCGTCTTCGCCGCGACCTGGTGGCTCCCGCCGATCGGCCAGGCTGTCTTCGCCGCCGTCGCCACCTGGTTCCTGCTCCTGGCTGCGCCGCGCGCCGTGCTCGAGCTGCAGCGCGCCCGCCGGCGGCGGGGCGCCCGGGACTCCGACGCCGACCAACTGGCCCGGCTCACCCCGTTCCCCGCCCTGTTCTGGGTGGGCGCCTTCCTGGTCGTCGACGTCGGTGCCCTGGTTCTGGGGGCGACGTTCCTGTTCGACGCCACCATCGACTGAATCGCTTGGATGTTGGGGATAACGGTTATACGAAACGGCTGCTGCGCCGGGCGCGATGCGGCCGGACCCGTGGGCACGGTCGCGACCGCACAGGGTCGGGATCGCGGGGCTCGCCCACCGCCCGCCGGGGGTGGACGTGGCGTTCAGCCGCGGGAGCGCCGCCGCGGCTTCCGCCCGTGCGGCTGGTGCACCGGGGCGACGTCGGGGGGCGGCGGCAGCTCGAGCACCACGTCATCGTGGTCGATGCGCACCTGCCGGCCGTGGTGCCGGATGTCCAGCGGATCGCCGTCCACCAGGCGGTAGGTGGCCCGGTCCCGCTCCACGGTGACGGTGAGCTTGCGGCCGCGGTACACCACCCGGAAGCGCAGCCGGCTGATCCGTCGGGGCAGGCGCGGCGCGAAGGTGAGCTCACCGCCGTGGTCGCGCAGCCCGCCGAAGCCGGCGACTGCGACGGTCCACCCACCGGCCAGCGAGGCGATGTGCAGGCCGTGGCCGGAGTTGTGGTGCAGGTTCTGGATGTCCGTGAGCGCCGCCTCGGCCCAGTACTGGTGGGCGAGCTCGAGGTGACCGGTCTCGGCGGCGACGACCGCCTGCTGGATCGCCGAGAGCGAGGAGTCGCGGGTGGTGCGCTGCTCGTAGTAGGCGAAGTCGGCGATCTTCTCCTCGAGGGTGAACGCGTCACCCCGCAGGTGCAGGGCCATCACCAGGTCCGCCTGCTTGACCACCTGCTTCCGGTACAGGTCGAAGTAGGGGTAGTGCAGCAGCAGCGGGTAGCGCTCGTCGGGTGTCGCCGCGAAGTCCCAGTCCTCGTGGTGGGTGAAACCGTCGGACTGCATGTGCACCCCGTGCCGGGTGTCGTAGGGCACCGCCATCAGCGACGCCGCCCGCAGCCACTCCTCCACCTCCTCGTCGGTCACCGCGAGCCGCCCGGCCACCAGGGGCTGCCGGGCCACCGCGGCGGCGGCCTCGCGGAGGTTCCGCTGCGCCATGAGGTTCGTGTACACGTTGTTGTCCACCACGGCCGTGTACTCGTCCGGCCCGGTCACGCCGTCGATCCGGAAACCGTGCTCGGCGTCGAAGTGCCCCAGCGACGCCCACAACCGGGCGGTCTCGATCAGCAGCTCGGCCCCGTAGTCGCGGTCGAATGCGTCGTCCAGGGTGGCGTCGAAGTAGCGGACGACGGCGTCGGCGATGTCGGCGTTGATGTGGAAGGCCGCGGTGCCCGCCGGCCAGTAGCCCGAGGTCTCCTCCCCCCGGATCGTCCGCCAGGGGAACGCGGCCCCGCGCAGGCCGAGCACGTGGGCCCGCTCCCGGGCCAGTCCGAGCGTGGTGTGCCGCCAGATGAGCGCGTCCCGCGCGGCGTGCGGCGCGGTGTAGGTGAGCACCGGCAGCACGTAGGTCTCGGTGTCCCAGAAGGTGTGCCCGTCGTAGCCCGGGCCGGTCAGCCCCTTGGCCGGGATGGCCTGCCGCTCGGCGCGGAGCCCGGCCTGCAGGACGTGGAACAAGCCGACCCGGACGGCCTGCTGCAGCTCGTCGTCCCCCTGGATCTCGACGTCGGCCTCGTCCCAGTGCTGGGCCAGCAGCTCCCGCTGCTCCCGCAGCAGGCGCTCGAAGCCGGCGAGCTTGGCCGTCGCCAGCGCCGCCTCCACCTGGTCGCGGAGCGCCGGGCTGGAGCGCCGCGACGACCAGCCGTAGGCGAGGAACTTGATGATCTTCAATGACCCGCCGGGCGGGATGCGCGCTGCCAGGGTGTACCGGGCCAGGTCACCCGCGGCTTCGATGTCCTCGGTGGAGCTGTCGGGGATGTCGATGACGTGGTCCATGCCGGCCGCCAGGCGCAGCCGGCTGCGCTTCGTGCGGTGCACCAGCACCGCGCGCCGGCCGCGACCGGCGGCGAGCTCGCACTCCAGCGGACGGGCCAGCGCGGCGGCGCCGCGCGGATCGCGGTCGCCGTCGGGAGCGCCGTCCTCGTTGGCCAGCAGGTCGGACTGGAGGGCGACGTAGAGGTCGCCGAGGTCGTCGGTGACCTCCACCTGGTACTCGATCGCGGCGATCGACCGCCGCGCCAGCGACACCAGGCGCGTGCTGGTCACCCGCACGGTCCGGCCGCTGGGCGAACGCCACTCGGTCGACCGGCGGAGGACGCCGGCGCGCAGGTCCAGGGAGCGCCGGTGGTCGATGATCTCGCCGTAGTTGAGGTCCAGCGGCGAATCCCGCACCAGGAGCCGGATCAGCTTGCCGTCGGTCACGTTGACGACGGTCTGCCCCATCTCGGGGAACCCGTAGCCGGCCTCGGCGTAGGGCAGCGGCCGCTCCTCGAAGAAGCCGTTGAGGTACGTGCCGGGGATGACGACCGGTTCGCCCTCCTCCAGCGAGCCGCGCATGCCCAGGTGCCCGTTGGCGAGGGCGAACACCGACTCGTGCACGCCGAGGCTGTCGTGGTCCAGCCCGACCTCGGTGAGCGCCCAGGGCTCGACCGGGAAGACCGCCCGCCCCTCCGTCACGACCGGTCCAGCAGCTCGGCCAGGTCGGTGACGACCACGTCGGCCCCGGCCTCCCGCAGACCGTCGGCGTGGCCGACGCGGTCCACGCCGACGACGAAGGCGAAGCCGCCCGCCCGGCCGGCGGACACCCCGGCCAGGGCGTCCTCGAACACCACGGCCTCCTGCGGCGTCACCCCGAGGGCGTGGGCCCCGGCGAGGAAGGTGTCGGGCGACGGCTTGCCGGCCAGCCCCTGCTGCCGGGCGACGACGCCGTCGACCCGCGTGTCGATCAGGTCGGCGAACCCGCCTGCGGCCACCACCTGCTCGCCGTTGGCCGAGGCGGTCACCACCGCGGTGGCGAACCCCGCCTCCTTCACCGCCCGCAGGTAGCGCACCGAGCCCTCGTACACCTCGACGCCGTGCTCGTCGAGCTCACGCTGGACCAGGTCGTTCTTGCGGGTGGCCACCCCCTGCACGGTCTCCGCGTCCGCCGGGTCGCCGTGCTCGCCCTCGGGCAGCACGATTCCCCGGCTGGCGAGGAAATCGCGCACGCCGTCGGCCCGCGGCTTGCCGTCGACGTGCCGGTTGTAGTCGTCCTGCGTGAACTCCGGGGCCGCGGGATCGCGTGCCCGCAGGAACGCGTCAAAGGTCCGCTTCCAGGCCGCCATGTGCACCGTGGCGGTGCGCGTGAGGACGCCGTCGAGGTCGAACAGGCAGGCCCGGACGCCATCGGGGAGGCCGACCGATCGGGAGGTGGACACGCCGCGACGCTACCGGCGCCGGGCATCCCGCACGCCTCGGGAGTGCGCCGGCGCCGGGTTCCGACGGGCGCCGCGCCGCCGCGCTGCCTAGGGTCCGACGGGGACGCTCCGGCGGCCCCGACCAGCCACGCCACGCCATCGAGGGAGAGGACCACCATGGCCGACCGGCCCACCCCGCCCAACCCCTACGACTTCCTGCCGCAGGTGCCGGGCTTCACCGTGACCAGCAGCGACGTCTCCGACGGGCAGCCGATGCCGATGCCGCACGTGAGCGGTGTCATGGGCGCGGGCGGCGAGGACCGCTCACCGCAGCTGTCCTGGTCCGGCTTCCCCGAGGGCACCCGCAGCTTCGCCGTGACCGTCTACGACCCGGACGCCCCGACCGCCAGCGGCTTCTGGCACTGGGCGGTGGCGAACATCCCGGCGTCGGTGACCGAGCTGCCCGGCGGTGCGGGTGACAAGGACGCCCCGCAGCTGCCCGAGGGCGCGGTGCAGCTGCGCAACGACGGCGGCTTCGCCGGGTTCGTCGGCGCCGCTCCCCCGCCGGGCCACGGCCCGCACCGCTACTTCGTGGTGGTGCACGCCGTCGACACCGACCGGCTCGACGTCGACGCCTCCACCACCCCCGCGGTGCTGGGCTTCAACCTGTTCTCGCACACCCTCGCCCGGGCCACGCTGGTGGCCACCTACGAGCAGCAGTAGCCGGCGCCACCGCTGCGCGGCCGTCCGGTTGCGCAGCGGTACGGCCACCCCGGTGTGCCGCGAGGACGCAGCGGCCGCGGTGAATCCTCGCCCGGACGGGGAATGAGTCGGGGCGTGTCCCATCCGGTTGCCCGACACCGATCCGGTGCTCTGGCGGTGTTGCTGATCACGGCCGTGCTCACGGTCGTGCAGCTGCTCGCCCTGGAGGCCTTCCGCCCCGGGCGTGCCGCGGCCGGCGGTGCACCGCCGGCCGCGCTCGTGGCCGACGCGGTGCAGGCGTACGGGTCGGCCGGCACGCTGGCGGTCGTCGTCGACCGCCGGCAGAGCCGCATCACCGAGGGCAGCGTCCGCGCCGCCGAGGCGCGTCTGCTGCGCAGGCTCGCGTACGGCTCCGACAACGGCCCGGTGGCCGACCGGCCCTTCCCGACCGCGTCCATGGTCAAGCTGTTCATGGCCGAGGACATCCTCACCCGGGCCCGCGCCGGCTCCATCGCCCTCACGGAGGGCGACCGCGACCTGCTGCGCGAGATGATCCGCCGCTCCGACGACCCGGCCGCGTCCACGCTGTGGGTGCGGTACGGCGGGGGGCAGATGGTGCGGGACGTGGCCGAGCGCTACGACCTGGCGGGCACCGGACCGCCGCCGGCGCGCATCCCCGGGCAGTGGGGTCAGGCTGTCACGACGGCCCACGACCTGGCCCGGTTCCTCGCCCGGCTACCCGTCGTCGCCCACCCGGAGGACGCGGCGACCCTGCTCGGCTGGATGCGTGAAGCGACCCCCGTGGCCGCCGACGGCTTCGTCCAGCAGTTCGGGCTCTTCGGCACGCTGCCGGCGGAGGCCGCGGTCAAGCAGGGGTGGATGTGCTGCGTCGACGGGCAGCGGCACCTGCACTCGGTCGCGGTGACCGGCGCCTCGGTGGTCGTGCTGCTCAGCGAGGTCCCGCGGTCGGTGGGCTACGACGCGGCCCGCGCGGCCCTCACGGCGGCGGGCGCCGCCGTGGCCGCCGGGACGACGGTCCCCCGCGACAGGTGAGGCGGCGGCCGGGTTCAGCCCTCCGGCAGCTCGGCGACGGCGGTGGTCGCGATCCAGGCGAAGCCGATGCGCTCGTACACCCGGGCCACGTCGTCGTCGCCCGCGGCCAGGAACACCAGGTCCGCGCTCTCCCGGGCGTGCGCGGTCAGCGCGGAGGCGAGGCCGGCTCCCAGCCCGCGACCGCGCAGCCGCGGCAGCGTCGCCACCCCGACGACCTCGCTGACCTCGGCGCCCTCGACGTCGACGGGCTGGTGCGAGCCGACCGCCACCGGCTTGCCGTGCTCCATCGCGACCATCATGACCGTGCGCCCCTCGGCGATCCGCTCCCGCAGGACCGCCGTGCGCCGCAGCGCCTCGGCCGACTGCTCCGGCGGCACCTCGAGCACGTCGTCGGCCCCGCCGGGATGGGCGAAGGCCAGCGCGGCCACGTGCTGGTAGTGCGGCAGCTCCGGGTCGTCGGCGCCGACGAGGAAGAGCCGGACCCCGGCCGGGAGGACGACGTCGACGGGATCGTCGTCGGCCACCAGCAGCGGCAGCTCCTCGACCGTCAGCCCGGCGGCGCGGACGGCGACCGCCACCTCGGGCGAGCACTCGGGGATCCACTCCAGCGCCGCCGGCAGACCGGCCGCCCTCTGCAGCGCGATCGCCGCGCGGACGTCGTCGGCGGTCACCCGCTCGCCGCCGCGCCGGGGCCGGGCCGGGTAGGGCCAGGCGGGATCGGCGATCGGGACGTCCAGCGCCCCGGCGACCTGGATCCGCGCATCCGGCTGCGGTGCGACGGCGAAGTAGCGCTCGATGCACTCGAGCAGCCCCGGGCGGGAAGGCACGGGAGAACACTAGACCGGCTGCGCCCCGGCGGGCCGCCGCCCGCCCGCGGCATCCCCGCCGGACACCCGCCCGGGTGACCCGCGCGCAGCCCTCCCCCGAGGTGGACGGCACCATGGGGCCCGTGACGGCTGGGACACGTGGCTCCATCTCGCCCTACGCGGTGTTCGACCGCGACTCGTGGCGGGCGCTCGCGGCCGGCTCGAGCCTGCCCCTCGACGCGGCGGAGCTGGAGGAGCTGGCCTCCCTCGGCGACCGCATCGACCTCGACGAGGTCGCCACCGTCTACCTGCCGCTGGCCCGCCTGCTGAGCCTGCACGTGACGGCCAGCCGCCGGCTGTGGGCCGCGCAGAGCGAGTTCCTCGGGGACACGACCGCCAAGGTGCCGTTCGTCATCGCCGTCGCCGGCAGCGTCGCCGTCGGCAAGAGCACCACGGCACGCCTGCTGCAGACGCTGCTCGCGGCCACCCCCGGGGTCCCGCGCGTCGACCTGGTGACCACCGACGGCTTCCTGCTGCCCAACGCCGTGCTGGAGGAGCGCGGCCTGCTGGGCCGCAAGGGCTTCCCGGAGAGCTACGACCGGCGGGCGCTGCTGCGCTTCCTGGCGGACGTGAAGTCCGGTCGCGAGGAGGTGTTCGCGCCGGTGTACGACCACCAGTCCTACGACATCGTGCCCGGCCGGGTGCAGGCGGTGGACCGGCCGGACATCCTCGTGCTCGAGGGGCTCAACGTGCTGCAGGCGGGCCGGCGCAGCGACGGCGCCGCCCCGGACATCTTCCTGTCGGACTTCTTCGACTTCTCGGTCTACGTCGACGCGGCGGAGGCCGACATCCAGCGCTGGTACGTCGAGCGGTTCCTGGCGCTGCGCCGCACGGCGTTCCAGGACACCACGGCGTACTTCCACCGCTTCGCCGCGCTGACCGACGACCAGGCCCGGGAGACCGCGCTGGACATCTGGTCGGCGGTGAACGGCCCGAACCTGCGGGACAACATCGCCCCCACCCGGTCGCGGGCCCGGCTGGTGCTGCAGAAATCCGCCGACCACTCGGTGCGAAGGGTCCTGCTCCGCAAGCTCTAGCCGGGCCGGACACGCCGAGGCCGACCTGCGCCGATGCCTGGCACCCCCGGCCGGCATGGCAGGACCTGCCGACTCCTCCGGGTGACTTGGTGACCCAGCTCACCCCTCGACGCTTCAGCCGGCGCGCACACTTGCCGAATCCAGTAGTCAGACGAGCACGGTACGTAACTCGAACCGGCCGTCGTGGATGACGAACGAAGAGGAACCGCCATGTGCCACCACGTATCGCCCTGCCCCGACGCCGCCAGCGAGGCGCGTGACCTCGCCGCCGTCGTCAGCAGCCACCCCGAGCAGGGCTGGCGCCTCCTCTGCAACGGCGTCGTCCTCTTCGACGACGACGGCGAACTGCTCCCCGACGGCCAGGCCGTCCCCGACCACCACGTCTGGCTGGCCCCCGAGCTCGTCGAGGCCTGACGGCTCAGCGGCCGGCGGCGTCCCGGGCCACCTGCTCGAGCCGGTCCCGGTAGCCCGACCACCAGGCCGCGTCCACCTCCGGCAGGTTGCCGCCGCCCGACCGGAGGCCGGCCGCCCCGTCGACCATCTCCCGCACGACGTCGGCGTGGCCCGCGTGCCGGTGCGTCTCGGCGACGACGTGCACGAGGACCTGGTGCAGGGTCACCGCCCGCCGGTCGGGGTGCCACCAGGACACCTCCCCCGGCGCGTCGAGCGGGAGCTCCGCGACCGTCGCGTCGGTGACCGCCCACGCCCGGCGGTACAGCGCCAGCACGTCGTCCCGGGACTCCCCGGCCGTGGCCCACATGTCGGCGTTGGGCTCGAGGTCGTCGGCCAGCCACGGCTCCACCTCGGGGACCGGGCGGCCGAACGTCGGGCCGAAGTAACCCATCTCGACGTAGGACAGGTGCTTCACCAGCCCCAGCAGGTTGGTCCCGGTCGGCGTCATCGGCCGCCGGACGTCGTACCCGGTCAGGCCCTCGAGCTTCCAGAGCAGCGCCTCGCGGCCGGTCTGGAGGGCGTGCCGCAGCGAGGTCTTCGCATCCACGGCCGTCACCCTGCCACCGGGGGCCGACAGGGGCCCGTCCCGAGGCCCGCCGCGAGCCCGCGGGCCCCGGGAGGGGGGCCTCGGCTACGCCCGGGCGCCGACCACGTCGGCCGTGGTCCCGAGGTCGTCGGGGTGGCCCTGGCCGCGGCCGGGCACCGACCCGTCCTCCGCCGGCGGGTGCGCGCTGAAGTCGTGCTCCTCGAACGCCTCCGGCGAGGGGCACGAGCAGACGAGGTTCCGGTCGCCGTAGGCCTGGTCGATGCGCCGCACCGGGCTGAGGTAGCTGCGCCCCTGCAGGGCCCGCACCGGGTAGACCGCCTCCGTCCGCGGGTACGGCCGGTCCCACTCCCCCGCGAGCATGGCGAGGGTGTGCGGTGCGTTGCGCAGCGGGTTGTCGGTGCGGTCGTACTCCCCCGTCGCGACCTTCTCGATCTCGGCGCGGATGGTCACCATCGCCTCGACGAACCGGTCCAGCTCGGCCTTGTCCTCGCTCTCGGTCGGCTCGACCATGAGCGTCCCCGCCACCGGGAAACTCATCGTCGGGGCGTGGAAGCCGAAGTCGATGAGCCGCTTGGCGATGTCGTCGTTGGTGATGCCGGTGGCCCTGGTCAGCGGGCGGACGTCGAGGATGCACTCGTGGGCCACCAGGCCGGTCGCGCCGGTGTAGAGCACCGGGTAGTGGTCCTTCAGCCGGGCCGCCACGTAGTTGGCCGCGAGGATGGCGTGCTCGGTCGCCCGGAGCAGGCCGTCGGGACCCATGAGCCGCAGGTACGCCCAGCTGATCGGGAGGATCCCAGCCGAGCCGAAGGGCGCCGCCGATACGGCCGGTCCCTGCCCCCCGGTCTCGACCAGCGGGTGGCCGGGCAGGAACGGCACCAGGTGCTCGCGGACGCCGATCGGGCCCACGCCCGGGCCGCCGCCGCCGTGCGGGATGCAGAAGGTCTTGTGCAGGTTCAGGTGGCTGACGTCCGAGCCGAACCGGCCCGGCTTGGCCAGCCCCACCAGCGCGTTGAGGTTGGCGCCGTCGACGTACACCTGGCCGCCGGCATCGTGGACGGCCGCGCAGATCTCCTCGACGGCGACCTCGAAGACCCCGTGCGTCGACGGGTAGGTGAGCATGATCGCGGCCAGCCGGTCGGCGTGCTGGTCGACCTTGGCGTGCAGGTCGGCGACGTCGACGTTCCCGGCCTCGTCGCAGGCCACCACGACCACCCGCATGCCGGCCATGACAGCACTGGCCGCGTTGGTGCCGTGGGCGGAACTCGGGATCAGGCACACGTCGCGCTGCTCGTCCCCACGGGAGCGGTGATAGCCCCGGATCGCCAGCAGGCCGGCGAACTCGCCCTGCGACCCGGCGTTGGGCTGCACGCTCACCGCCGCATAGCCGGTGATCTCCGCCAGCCCCGCGCACAGCTCGTCGATCAGCCGCCGGTAGCCCCGGGCCTGCTCGGCCGGGGCGAAGGGGTGCAGGTGCGCGAACTCGGGCCAGGTGATCGCCGCCATCTCGGTGGCCGCGTTGAGCTTCATCGTGCAGGAGCCCAGCGGGATCATCGTGCGGTCCAGCGCCAGGTCCTTGTCGCTGAGCGAGCGCAGGTAGCGCAGCATCGCCGTCTCCGAGCGGTGCGCGGAGAAGACCGGGTGGGCGAGGAACGGCGTCCGGCGGCGGAGCCCGTCCGGGAGCGCGTCCGCGCCGGCGTCGTCGAGGGCCGCGTGGTCGACGGCCACCTCGAAGGACTCCGCGACCGCCCGCAGGACCGCCGGCGTCGTCGTCTCGTCGCAGGCGACGCCGACGGTGTCGGCGTCGACCAGGCGCAGGTTGATCCGCCGCTGCGCCGCCGCGGCCACGACCTCGCCGGCCCGCCCGGGCACCGACACGTGGAGGGTGTCGAAGAAGTGCTCGTGCACGATCTCCAGCCCGCCGGCGCGGAGCCAGCCGGCCAGCACCGTCGCACCGCGGTGCACGCGGGCCGCGATGGCGGTCAGCCCCTCCGGGCCGTGGTAGACGGCGTAGGCGCCGGCGATGACGGCGAGCAGCACCTGCGCGGTGCAGATGTTGCTGGTCGCCTTCTCGCGGCGGATGTGCTGCTCGCGGGTCTGCAGCGCCAGCCGGTAGGCGACGTCGCCGTCGGCGTCCACCGACACCCCGACCAGCCGGCCGGGGAGCTGACGGGCCAGCCCCTCCCGCACCGCGAGGTAGCCGGCGTGCGGGCCGCCGTAGCCCATGGGGACGCCGAAGCGCTGGGTGGTGCCGCAGGCGACGTCCGCGCCCCACTCCCCCGGCGCCTCCAGCAGGGTGAGCGCGAGCAGGTCGGCCGCGACGACCACGGCGGCCCCGGCCTCGTGCGCGGCGGCGGCGAGCGCGCGGTGGTCGCGGACCGCGCCGCTGGCGCCCGGGTAGGACAGCAGCACGCCGAACGCGCCGGCCTCCGGGAGGTCGGTGGGCCATCCGGCCGACAGGTCGGCGACGTGCAGCCGGATACCCAGGGGCTCGGCGCGGGTCTGCAGCACGTCCAGGGTCTGCGGCAGCGTGTCGGCGTCGACGACGAACACCGCGTCCGTCTTCGCGCGACCGGCCCGCCGCACCAGCGTCATCGCCTCGGCGGCCGCGGTCGCCTCGTCCAGCATCGAGGCGCCGGCGACCGGGAGGCCGGTGAGGTCGGCGACCGTCGTCTGGAAGTTGATCAGGGCCTCGAGCCGGCCCTGGCTGATCTCGGGCTGGTACGGCGTGTAGGCGGTGTACCAGGCGGGGTTCTCCAGGACCGTGCGCTGGATGACCGGCGGGGTCACCGTGCCGGAGTAGCCCAGGCCGATCATCGAGGTGAACACCTCGTTGGCCGCGGCGCGCTCGCGCAGCAGCGCGAGGACGGCGGCCTCGCTCTCCGCGGGCGGCAGCTCCAGCGGCGCCCGGTCGCGCACCCCCTCGGGGACGCAGGCGTCGACGAGCGACTCCAGCGACGGGTGCCCGACGACGGCGAGCATCGCCGCGGTGTCGTCCGGCCGGGGACCGATGTGCCGGCCGGCGAAGGAGCCGGCGGGGTCGAGGGCGTTCAGCGAGGGCAACGGCCCGGCGAACGGTGCGGTGGTCTTCCCGGTGGACGCGGCAGCGCGGTCGGTCACTGCTCGGACGGTACCAGCGACGGTCCCCGACGAGCGGGGGCCCGGAGTGCCCCCCGAGGAGGGACGGGACACACCGTGGCAGTGTCGGCCCGAGTGGGCCCCGGAGGGGTCCGGGCAGGGCCGACGCAGCGGCTCAACGCGTCAGGAGGACGGCACCTGGCCGCGGTGCAGTCCGGAGGACTGCAGATCAGGCGGTCTGCGCGCGGCGCCGGCGACGCATCGACAGCTCGTCGTCGGACGGGACGACCTGCCCGCCGTCGATCCGCTCCGCGGGCAGCTCCGCCAGCTCGCCGGAGAGCTCCCGCAGCGCGCCGGAGACGGCGATGCCGAAGACGCCCTGGCCACCGGCGAGCAGGTCGACGACCTCCTCGGCGGAGGTGCACTCGTACACGGTCGCGCCGTCGGAGAAGAGCGTGACGTTGGCCAGCTCCTTCACGCCGCGCTGGCGGAGGTGGTCGACGGCCTTGCGGATGTTCTGCAGCGAGACGCCGGTGTCCAGGAGCCGCTTGACGACCTTGAGCACGAGGATGTCGCGGAAGGAGTACAGCCGCTGGGTGCCCGAACCGGTGGCGCTGCGCACGGACGGCGAGACCAGGCCGGTGCGCGCCCAGTAGTCCAGCTGGCGGTAGGTGATGCCGGCAGCGGCGCAGGCGGTGGGGCCGCGGTAGCCGACGAGGTCGGTGTCCACCTCGTCGTACTGCGGCGCCCCGACGGCGGCGTCGCTGAACAGCTGACCTTGCGAGCCGTTGCCCTGGTCGCTCACGTCCAGCGTCCTCCTCAGTCCCGCCTCGGTTGCGGCAGGTAGACGGATCGGCACCCGTGGCCTCAGGTGTCACACCGTTGTCGTTCGCCGACGGTAAGCCGGGCTCGGAGGCCGGTCAACTGAGCGGGGCGGCGTGTCGCCACACCAGCCCCATTTCGGGTGACGGATGCGACGCGGCTGCCGATAGGTACCCGATGGGGCTCAGGCGGGGCCGCCCCCGGAGCCGGAACCGGCCCCGAAGTCCTCCGGCGAGATCTGGTCGAGGAACTCGCGGAACTTCTCCACCTCGTCCTCCTGCTCGTCGGGGATCTCGATGCCCACCTCGTCGAGCAGGTCGTCGGCGCCGAAGATCGGCGCCCCGGTGCGCACGGCCAGCGCCACCGCGTCCGAGGGCCGGGCGCTGACGATGCGGTCGTCGCCGAACACGAGCTCGGCGATGTAGATGCCGTCGCGCATCTCGGTGATGTTGACCGCCTCCAGCTCGGCGCCCAGGGTGCGCACCACCTCGCGGAGCAGGTCGTGGGTCATCGGGCGGGCCGGGCGCACGCCCTGCTGCTCGAACGCGATGGCGGCCGCCTCGACGGCGCCGATCCAGATCGGCAGGTAGCGCTCCCCCTGCGTCTCCTTCAGCAGAAGGATCGGCTGGTTGCCGGGCAGTTCGACGCGGACGCCGACGACTCGAAGCTCCTGCACGGTGCGGCTCCCTCGGCTGCGGCCCGGGGTTCGGGCGGGACGGTGTGGTCAGGCGGCCGGTGACTCGTCGACCCGCCGGGCGGGGCCGGACGGCGACGCGTCCACGGTACGCCCGCTCAGGGACGGAGGAGGTCCCGCAGGCGCGTCTCGAGCAGGGCGGTGTGCAGCTGCGCGGAGAGCGCCGCCAGCTCCTGCAGCTTCTCGGTGGCCCGCGTGCGCGCCTCCTCCGAGCGTGCCCGCAGCACCGGGGCGACGAGCTGCTCGACGAGCCCCGCCTCCCGCTCCACGGCGCTGCGGTAGACCCGCAGGTGCCGGGGCTCGATGCCGTGCCGGGCCAGGCCTGCGGCCGCCCGCCCGATGGGCAGGTCCTCCGCGGGGTGCCGCCCCTCGGCGTCGGTGGTCAGCAGCCCGAACTGCACGCAGTCGGCCAGCTGCCCGGGCTCCAGCCCGGCGGCCCGCGCGAACTGCTCCGCGGTCAGCGGGGCCGTCGCCCCCTCCTCGGTGGAGGCGGGGGGCAGCGGCGCGGAGCCGCTGCCGGTGCCAGGCAACGGCTCCCCGCGGTCGAGCGCGTCGAGGTGGTCCTTGATCACCCGCAGCGGCAGGTAGTGGTCCCGCTGGGCGGTGAGCACGTACCGCAGCCGGCTGACGTCGGCCCGCGAGAACTTCCGGTACCCCGACGGCGTGCGCTGCGGGTGCACCAGGTCCTCGGACTCGAGGTAGCGGATCTTGCTGATCGTCACGTCGGGGAAGTCGTCGCGCAGCACCGCCAGCACCTCGCCGATGGTCAGGCGCGGCGCGTGCTGGTCGCCGGCGTCCCCGAGCGCACCCTCGCGCTCGGGCACGGCGGTCACGCCCCTCTCTCCCCGGGACCCCGTCCCGGGCTCCCGCTCCGCGGTCCCCACGTGCGGACGATCGCCGGTCGGTGCACTAGCGAGCGGCCGGCTCGCCCGTGCGCGGTCCGGTCAGGTACACCAGGCGGAACTTCCCGATCTGCACCTCGTCGCCACCGGCGAGGGTGGCGACGTCGACCGGCTCCCGGTTGACGTAGGTGCCGTTGAGGCTGCCCACGTCGTGCACCGAGAAGCCGCCGCCCTCGCGGTGGAACTCGACGTGCCGGCGGCTGACCGTCACGTCGTCGAGGAAGATGTCGCTGTCGGGGTGCCGGCCGGCCGTGGTGACGTCCTGGTCGAGCAGGAACCGGCTCCCGGCGTTGGGGCCGCGCTTGACCACCAGCAGCGCCGAGCCGGCCGGCAGGGACTCCACCGCACCCGCGTGCGCGTCGGCGGCCTCCACGGCCTCCGGCTGGTCGCCGGTGTCCTCGCCGCCGACCTTCGGGATCACGCTCGTGGCCTCGCCCACGCGCTCCGGGGAGAGCGCCGCACCGCACTGCGCGCAGAAGCGACTGCCCTCGGGGTTCTCGTGGCCACATCGAGTGCAGTGCACGTTGCGTCTCCTCCGGTACGAGGGGCCCGCCGCGGACCTTCAACTGGCCGCGGGCGGCCGGCGGACGGTGGGCCGGGCGGCCCTCCGTGGGTCGGCCGCCGCGGGTGGGCGGCGGACCGTGGGTCATGGAACCAGCCGGTCGGCCCGAGGGTCAACCGGACGTGCAGGGCTGGGGGGCGGCTTCGCCGCAGGTCCCCCCTGTTCTGCGCCCCGCGACGATCATAGTGAGCGATGGCCGGAGTCAGCCTCCCGGCGGGCCGGTCACGAGCCCTCGACCACGGCCTGGTAGGCGTCGGCGTCCAGCAGCTGCCCGATCGGGTCGCCGCCCTCCCCCGGCACGGCGATGTCGACCAGCCAGCCCTCCCCGTACGGGTCGGCGTTGATCGTCTCCGGCGCGTCGGCCAGGCGCGCGTTGACCGCCGCCACGACGCCGGCGACGGGCGCGTACACGTCGGAGACGCTCTTCGTGGACTCCACCTCCCCGATCGGCGTGCCCGGGGCCACCTCGGCCCCGACGTCGGGCAGCTGCACGAAGACGATGTCCCCGAGCGCGTCCTGGGCGTGGTCGGTGATGCCGACCCGGACGACGGTCGACGTGCCGTCCGTCCCCTGCACCAGCGCCCACTCGTGCTGGTCGGTGTAGCGGCGGTCGTCGGGTGTGCTCATGCGGCGGTCGTCTCCCTGGCTGGCGCGGTCGGCTGGCGGTCGTGCACGGCGGGGTCAGCCACCGGTCTCGGGCGAAGCGTATTGAGGGCGGTCCAGCGGCCGCAACGCGTCCACGACGAGCTCGGGCGACCGGACGATCTCGACCGACCCGCCGCGCCGCTCGATCCGCTGCACCACCCCGCCCGGGATGTTCATCGCCGTCTCCATGCCCTGCGGGTCGCCGAGCACGACGAACTCGTACGGCGAGCGCAGCGGCGTGCCGTCGACCACGAGGTCGCCGGCGGTGCCGGTGACGGCGGTGGAGAGCCCGATCCGGACGGCGTCGACCTGCATGGTCTCCGCGCCGGCCCCGCGCAGCTCCTGGACCACGTCGAGCAGGTCGGACACCTGCACGGCCCCGGCCGGGTCGCGGACGGTGAGGGTGAGCCCCGGGCCCTGGGCCGCCAGCGTGCCGCCCAGGATGCCGAGGGACTCGGCGCGTTCGCGAGCCTCCTCCAGGGCCGCACCGGTCCGGCTGCCGGAGCCGTTGAGTTCCCGCAGCGCCGCCCGCTGCTCGCTCAGCTGCGACCTCAGCCGCTCCTCGCGGCTGTCGAGCTCGTCGAGGATGCGCACCAGGTCCTCCTCGCGCGCCCCGGCGAGCACCTGGGCCTCGTCGGCGTTGCGCACCTGGACGGCGAGCGCGAACCCGAGCAGGAGGGTCAGGACGCCGATGAGGGCGGCCGCGAGGGGGTCCCGCCGCCGGCGCCGCGCCGGGGTGGGCGCCCCCGCCGGGTCGGCGCCGGCGCCCGGAGGATCGGGCCGTCCCGCACCGGTCATGCGCGGAAGACGTGCCGGCGGATGGCGGCGGCGTTGCCGAAGATGCGGATGCCGAGGACGACGACGACCGCCGTCGACAGCTGCGCCCCGACGCCGAGCTGGTCGCCCAGGAAGACGATGAGCGCGGCGACCACGACGTTGGACACGAAGGAGATGACGAACACCTTCGCGTCGAAGATGCCGTCGAGCCGGGCGCGGAACCCGCCGAAGACGGCGTCGAGGGCGGCGACGACGGCGATCGGCAGGTAGGGCTGGAGCCACAGCGGGACGGTGGGGTCGAAGACCAGGCCGAGCAGCACACCGGCCGCGAGGCCGAGGATCGGGATCACGACGTCAGCCTCCGGGGCCGGGCTCGGTGCCGGGGACCCGGCGGGGACTGACGACCTCGGCAGAGCGGAGCTCCGGCGGGTTGGCGGCCGGCAGGGACAGGTCCTCCTCCTCGGCGAACACGAACTGCAGGCCGGTGGCCGCCGCGAACTCGGCGAGGTCGCGGACCTGGGGGTCGAGCAGGAAGTTCTGGGACAGCGCGTCGGGGTCGCCGACGGCGCTGATCCGGTACGGGCTGGTGACCGGGCGGAAGTTGACCAGCACCGCCTCGCCGGCGAACCGGATGGCGCTGGTGGGGCCCAGCCGCTGGCCGTTGATGCTGATCGCCTCCGCGCCGGCGCCCCAGAGCGCGTTGACGACCAGCTGCAGGTCGCCATCGGCCACCTGCACCGCGTCGGTACCGGCCGCACCGGTGCCGATCGGATCGTCGTCGGCGTCGGCCTCGGCGTTGGCCAGCGTGACCAGCAGCCCCGGCCCGGTGACGGCGACGGCGGCGGTGCCCTGCTCGGCCCGGGCGAGGGCGTCGAGCGCGCGCTGGCCCACGGCGGTGGCGGCGAGCAGCTCGTCGCTCGTCCGGCTGACCTCGGCGCGCAGTTCCTCGAGGCGGGCGGCCAGCTCGTCGCTGAGCGCCGATTCGTCCTGGATGTCGCTGACCAGCGCCTCGCGGATCTCCTGCCGGCCCTCGGCCCGGGCGGCCGCCTGGTCGTAGGTCACCGCGGCCAGCAGGCCCGCGGCGGCCATGGTGAGCGCGACCAGCACCCGGCCGCGGCCCCGGCGGGGCGGCTCTCCCCCGGCCCGGCGCGCGGCAGCCTCCGCGTACGCCGGGTCGAGGGTCTCGGCGAGCACGTCGTCGAGCAGCGAGGCGCCCAGCGAGCGGATGCGGCCGGGCGGGTGCGCACCGGTCACGGCGGGCCCTGGCGTCCGGCGGAGCGCTCCGCGGCCACCAGGCCCACCACCTGGACCACGTAGAAGAGGGCGGCCAGCAGGTAGAGCGCCGTGCCCCAGATGGTGAGGGCCCACGCGAACGGCGCGGTGACGGTGGCCAGCGTGCCGTCCCCGTCGGCGATCAGCAGCGCGGGGAAGGCGTAGAGCAGCAGGAGGGTCGCCGCCTTGCCGAGGTAGTGCACCTGCAGCGGCGGGTAGCCGTGCGCCCGCAGGACGAGCAGCAGCACGCCCAGCAGGAGCTCCCGCCCGACCAGCAGCGCCACCAGCCAGACGGGCACCACCTCGCGCAGCGCCAGGGCGATCAGGGCGGAGACGATGTAGAGCCGGTCCGCGGCGGGGTCCAGCAGCGCGCCGAGGCGGCTGCCCTGGTCCAGCCAGCGGGCGAGCTTGCCGTCGAGCCAGTCGGTGAACCCCGACACCATGAGGACGACGAGCGCCCACCCGTCCTCCTCCGGCCCGAGGAGCAGCCACAGGAACAGCGGCACGCCGAGCAGCCGCAGCACCGAGAGAGCGTTCGGCAGGGTCCAGACGCGGTCCGGCAGGGCCTCGCGGTCGGGCAGCACCGATCCCGTCGTCCGGGGCGGGGGGACGGGTGCGGCAGCCGACGGCCCGTTCGACGACGTCACGTTCCCTCCAGTCCCAGCAAAGCCGTGCCCGAGGCTAGCCGACGGGCCCCGTCTCCCCCGTCGCCCGCGGGCTCGCGGCGAGCCCTCGGGCGGGGCAGCCGCGGGGCCCGCCGCCCGCGGGTGCCCGGCGGGTCCGGCCAGGGGCGGACCGCCGTCCCCGGTGCTCGCCGGGACGGTGTCGCTCAGACCGGCACGGCCACCGCGGCGGGCGCCGGCTCGTACCCGAGCGGCCGGCGATCGAAGCTGCCCGTCCCGTGCGTCACCGAGCGCAGGACACCGGGGTACACGAGCAGCTCCACCTCGGGCACCTCGGCGCGCACGGTGGCGCGGTCGCGGCCCGGGTCGGCCTCGCTGCCGGTCACCCGCGCCCGCCGGGAGGACAGGTCGCTCATCACCGCGCCGACGTGCTCGGCCGGCGCCCGCACCTCGACCTCGCACCACGGTTCCAGCACCTGGGTGCCCGCCGCGGCCGCGAGCTCCCGCATGGCCAGGGCACCGGCGGCCTGGAACGCGGCATCGGAGGAGTCGACCGAGTGCGCCTTGCCGTCGACGAGCGTGACCCGGACGTCCACGAGCGGGCGGTCCCCGTTGACCCCCCGGGCTGCCTGGGCGCGGATCCCCTTCTCCACGCTGGCGTGGAACTGGCCGGGCACGGTGCCCCCGACGATGCGCTGCTCGAAGACGATCCCCGAGCCGGGCTCCCCCGGCTCCCCCTCGACGACGACGACGGCGTACTGGCCGTGCCCGCCGGACTGCTTGACGTGCCGGCCGGTCACCCGGGCCGGCGCGCGGAGCGTCTCGACCAGCGGGACCCGCACCGGCACCGTGGCGACGGCGACGCCGTGCCTGCTGCGGAGCCGCTCCAGCAGCACCTCGGCGTGCGCGTCGCCGACGCACCAGAGCAGCAGCTGCCCGGTGTCGGCCCGCCGCTCCAGCCGGACGGTGGGGTCCTCGGCGACGAGGCGGGCCAGCGCGGTGGCCATCCGGTCCTCGTCGCCGCGGGAGGCGGCCTCCACCGCCACCGGCAGCTGCGGCACCGGCAGCTCCCAGGGCGGGACCAGCCGCGGTTCCTCCGGCGAGCTCAGCGTGTCGCCGGTCTCCGCCGTCGCCAGCCGGGCGACCGCGCAGACGTCGCCGGCCGGGCACGCCGCCACCGGCCGGAGGGCGGCGCCCAGCGGGGCGGTCAGCACTCCGATCCGCTCGTCGGCGTCGTGGTCGGGGTGGCCGCGCTCGGCCATGCCGTGACCGGAGACGTGCACCGCCACGTCCGGCCGCAGCGTGCCGGAGAAGACCCGGACCAGGGAGATCCGGCCGACGTAGGGGTCGGTGGTGGTGCGGACCACCTCGGCGACGAGCGGACCGTCGGGGTCGCAGCCGAGCGCGGGCGCCGGGGACCCGTCGGGCCGGGTGACCGGCGGGCACCCGTGCTCGGCCGGCGAGGGCAGCGCGGCGACGACGAGCTGCAGCAGCTCGCCGGTGCCGACCCCGGTCAGCGGGGCGACGCAGACGACGGGGTGGAAGTGCCCGCGGGCGACCGCGGTCTCCAGGTCGGAGACCAGGTCGGGGACGGCGAGCTCGTCACCGGCGAGGTAGCGCTCCATCAGCGTCTCGTCCTCGCTCTCGCCGATGATGCCCTCGATCAGCTCGGCGCGGAGGCGGTCGGCGTCGTGGTCGCCGACCCGGGCGGGATCGAGGTGCGGCTCCAGCAGCGACACCAGGCCGCGGGCCGCCCCGTCCGGGCCGCGCTCCACCAGGTGCATGGGGTACACCCCCTCCCCCAGCATCAGCTGGCAGAGGCGCACCGCCTCGTCGACGTCGGCGCGCGGCCGGTCGATCTGGGTGAGCACGACGGCGCGCGGCATCCCCACCGCGGCGCACTCCTCCCAGAGCTGCACGGTGGCGGCGTCCACGCCGCTGACGGCCGAGACGACGAACAGCGCCGAGTCCGCCGCGCGCAGACCGGCCCGCAGCTCGCCGACGAAGTCCGGGGAGCCCGGGGTGTCGAGTACGGTGATCCGGTGGCCGTCGTGCTCGACGGTCGCCACGCCCAGGGCGACCGAGCGCTGCTGGCGGATCTCCACCTCCTCGGCGTCGAGGCAGGTGGTGCCCTCCTCGACGCGGCCGGCGCGGGGTACCGCCCCCGTGGCCACCAGCAGCGCCTCGGCGAGCGTCGTCTTGCCGGCCCCGGCCCGGCCGACGAGGGCCACGTTGCGCACCTGCGCGTCCGGGCGCGGCGCGGGGGCCGGTGGGATGTCCTTGCCCATGGCGACCTCAGCCGTCGAGGCCGGTCGCGCGGGGCGGATGAGCGGGGTGGGCTGCCACGACGCCTCCTGGTCCGGGATGTGTCCTGCGTCACAGCCTGCCCGGCGAGCGGGCGGCGGACAAGACCCCCGGCGGCCCGCGGCCCGCCGAAGACGCATGCTGGGGGCATGACCAGCGACCACGCGGCCGGCCGCGACCAGGCCACCGGCCGCGCGCACGCCGTCCTCCGCAGCACCGCCGACCTGCCGGCACCGTGGGCCGGCATCTGCGGGGCGTCGGTCGGCGTCGTCCAGGGGGTGTGGGACGGCCCGCGGGGCCGGAGGTCGGCCGACCCGTGCCCCGAGTGCGTGCAGCTCACCTCAGGCTCATGACCGGCGCCTCTCCCCAGCTCGTCGCCGAGGAGTCCGTCCGCCGCTACCTGGCCGGCGATGCCGCGGCGCGGGCGCTGGGCGTCACGGTGAGCCACGTGGCACCCGGCGTCGTCACGGCGCACATGACCATCCGGCCGGAGATGCTCAACGGCCACGGCACCGCGCACGGGGCCGCGCTGTTCGCCGTCGCCGACATCGCCTTCGCGATGGCCTGCAACTCCCACGGCCGGGCGGCGGTGGCCCGGTCGTGCGGCATCGAGTACCTCGCGCCGGCCCGGTCCGGCGACGCCGTCACCGCCGCCGCGGTCGAGCGCTCGGTCGCCGGGCGCGGGGGCATCTACGACGTCGCCGTCACCCGCGACGCGGACGGCCTGCTGCTCGCCGAGATGCGCGGGCACAGCCGGCTGCTCCCACCCTGAGCCGGCCGAGCCGTCAGGGGCCCGCCGCGGGCCGGGTGCGCAGCCCCGCGAACGCCGTGGTGACGACGGCGTCGGCGAGGTCGTCGGCGGAGAGGCCGCCGTCGGGCCGGTACCACTCGGTGAGCGAGTTGACGGTGCCGAACAGCAGCCGGCTGGTGACGGCGGGGTCGACGTCCGGGCGGACGTCCCCCTCCCCCTCCGCGGCGCGCACCAGGTCGGTGACGATGCGGTCGAACCGGCGGCGCCGCTCCAGCGCCGCCTGCTCGACGGCGGAGTTGCCGCGCACGCGCAGCAGCAGGGTGACGAACGGCAGCTCGGCGGCGAGCACGCGCACCGAGCCGCGGACGACGTGCTCGAGGCGGTCGATGGCGGGCCCCGCGATGGCGCCCGGCTCCTCGGTGACGGCGAAGAGGGCATCGAGGGCCCGGTCGAGCGCCAGCCGGAGCAGCTCCACCTTGCTCGGCACGTGGTGGTAGATCGCCGACTTGGTGACGCCCAGCCGCACGGCGAGCTCGTCCATGCTCGTGGCGTCGTAGCCGCGCTCGTTGAACAGCGCGACGGCGGTGCGCAGCAGGGAGTCCAGCGAGTGACCGGGGCGCCCCCGCCGCCCCGTCGCCGTCCCGATCGCGGTCACGCGGGGTCGCCGGTCGCCGGGCGTTCCCGCAGGTCGTGCAGCCGCTTGAGCTTGCCGACGGAGCGGGGCAGCGACTCGGGGTCGACGACCACGACGTCGATGCTGGTGCCGACGGTGTCCTTGACCGCCTGCGCCACCTCGGCCGCGGCGGGGTCGCGGCGATCGGGCGGGGTGTCCGGGCGGGCCTCGATCCGGCAGGTCAGGTGGTCCAGCCGGCCCCGCGTCGTCAGCTCCAGGGCGAAGTGCGGGGAGAGCCCGGGGGTGCGCAGGACGATCTCCTCGACCTGGGTCGGGAAGAGGTTGACCCCGCGCAGGATGATCATGTCGTCGCTGCGGCCGGTGATCTTCTCGATCCGCCGCATGCCGGGCCGGGCGGTGCCGGGCAGCAGCCGGGTGAGGTCGCGGGTGCGGTACCGGACGACCGGCATCGCCTCCTTGGTCAGCGAGGTGAGCACCAGCTCGCCCTGCTCCCCCTCGGGCAGCACCTCGCCGGTGAGCGGGTCGACCACCTCGGGGTAGAAGTGGTCCTCCCACACGTGCAGGCCGTCCTTGGTCTCGACGCACTCCTGGGCGACGCCCGGCCCCATGACCTCGGAGAGGCCGTAGATGTCGACGGCCTGGATGTCGAGCCGCTCCTCCATCTCCCGGCGCATCTGCTCGGTCCACGGCTCGGCGCCGAAGATGCCGATCTCCAGGCTCGTCGAGCGCGGGTCGATGCCCTGGCGCTCGAACTCGTCGACGACGGTGAGCATGTAGGAGGGCGTCACCATGACCACCCGCGGCCGGAAGTCGGTGATCAGCTGCACCTGGCGCGGCGTCATGCCCCCGGAGACCGGGACGACGGTGCAGCCCAGCGCCTCCGCGCCGTAGTGCGCGCCCAGCCCGCCGGTGAACAGGCCGTACCCGTAGGCGTTGTGCAGCACGTCGCCGGGGCGGCCACCGGCGGCGCGGATGGAGCGGGCCATGACGGTGGCCCAGGTGGCGAGGTCGCCCTCGGTGTAGCCGACGACCGTGGGCCGGCCGGTGGTGCCCGACGAGGCGTGCACCCGGCGCACCTGCTCCCGCGGGACGGCGAACATGCCGAAGGGGTAGTTGTCGCGCAGGTCGGCCTTGCTCGTCGTCGGGAAGTGCGCCAGGTCGGCGAGCTCGCGGCAGTCGTCGGGGTGCACGCCGGCCGCGTCGAAGGCCTGCCGGTAGTGCGGCACATTCTCGTAGGCGTGCCGCAGCGACCACCGCAGCCGGTCCAGCTGCAGGGCGCGCAGCTCCTCGAGGGGCATCCGCTCCGCCGGGTCGAGCTGCGCGGGGTGCGGGGGCTCACCGAGCCGTCGCCGTCCGGTCGTCGTCATCCGTGCCGTCCTCGTCCCTCGGCTGCTGGGTCCCCGCCCGGCGCTTGTGCACGCCCGCGACGTGGGTCACACTATTCCTGACCGGACGGTCAGTAAACAGCTCGAGGAGATCCGATGTCCGCGCCCACCCTGGATCGATCCGCGACCGGGAGCCCCGACGAGGCCACCCTGCAGGAGCAGTTCGACGCGACGATCGCCGCCGACCGGCGCATCGAGCCGCGGGACTGGATGCCCGAGGGCTACCGGAAGACGCTCGTGCGGCAGGTCGCCCAGCACGCGCACTCGGAGATCATCGGCATGCAGCCCGAGGGCGACTGGCTGCTCGCCGCGCCCAGCCTGCGGCGCAAGGCGGTGCTGCTGGCCAAGGTGCAGGACGAGGCCGGGCACGGCCTCTACCTGTACTCGGCGGCCGAGACCCTCGGGGCCGACCGCGCCGACCTCACCGACAAGCTGATCGAGGGGCGGCAGAAGTACAGCTCGATCTTCAACTACCCGACGCCGGCCTACGCCGACGTCGGGGTGATCGGGTGGCTGGTCGACGGCGCGGCGATCTGCAACCAGGTGCCGCTGTGCCGCTCCTCCTACGGGCCCTACGCCCGGGCGATGATCCGGGTCTGCAAGGAGGAGTCCTTCCACCAGCGGCAGGGCTACGAGCTGCTGATGACGATGATGCGCGGCACCGACGAGCAGCGGGCGATGGTGCAGGACGCCGTCGACCGCTGGTGGTGGCCCTCGCTGATGATGTTCGGCCCGCCGGACGACGAGAGCCCCAACACCGCGCAGTCGATGGCGTGGGGCATCAAGCGGCACACCAACGACGAGCTGCGCCAGCGCTTCGTGGACATGACGGTGCCCCAGGCGCAGGCCCTCGGCGTCACGCTGCCCGACCCGGACCTGGCCTGGGACGAGAGCAGCGGCCACTGGCGGTTCGGCGCGATCGACTGGGCCGAGTTCGCCCGCGTGCTCGCCGGCGACGGGCCGAAGAACGCCGAGCGCATCGCCCGCCGGCGGGCCGCGCGGGACGACAACGCCTGGGTGGTCGAGGCGGCCACCGCCTACGCCCGCAAGCACGAGCGGGGTGCGGCGTGAGCGAGGTGACCGCCGAGGGCGGGCACGGCGCGATCCCGACGGGGCCGGAGGTGCCGGTGCAGCCGCGCGCCCGGGCGGTGCAGCGGGACTGGCCGCTGTACGAGGTGTTCGTCCGCGGCAAGCGCGGGCTCAACCACGTGCACGTGGGCTCGCTGCACGCGCCCGACGACGAGATGGCGATCGACGCCGCCCGCGACCTGTACACCCGGCGCAACGAGGGCGTCAGCATCTGGGTGGTCCGGGCCGTCGACATCACCGCCTCGAGCCCCGACGAGAAGGACCCGCTGTTCGCCCCCAGCGGTGACAAGGTCTACCGCCACCCGACGTTCTACGAGATCCCGGACGGCGTCCCGCACATCTGAGAGGACCCCCTCTCCCCCACCACCGCTCGTCCGTCGCGGCGGCGGGGCCCTGAGAGGGGCCGCCCACGGAGGTCACCATGCACGAGGAGACCGTGTACGACGCGTTGACCAACGCGCACGGGGAAGCGGGGCACTGGGCGTTCGGCACCGGGTTCGACGACCCGCTGGCCGGCGTAGACACCACCGTGCCCGACGGCATCGACCCCGCCGACCTCGGCGCGTACTGCCTGATGCTCGGCGACGACGCCCTCGTGCTCGCCCAGCGGCTGACGCAGTGGATCACCTGCGCGCCCGAGCTCGAGGAGGAGGTGGCGATCGGCAACATCGCCCTGGACCTGCTCGGCCAGGCCCGGCTGCTGCTGGCCCGCGCCGGCTCCGTCGGCGTGCTCGGCCGCTCCCGCGAGCGGGCCACCGCCACCATCCCCGACGAGGACGCGCTCGCCTACTTCCGTGACGTCGACGAGTTCCGCAGCACCGCGCTCGTCGCCGCACCCGACGCGGACTTCGCGCAGGCCGTCGTCCGGCTGGTGGCCGCCTCCACCGTGCGGCTCGCGGTGTTCACCCGGCTGCGCTCCTCCCGCGACCCGGTGCTCGCCGCGATCGCCGCCAAGGGCGTGCACGAGCTGGCCTACCACCGCGACCACGCCGCGCGCTGGGTGCTGCGCCTGGGCGACGGCACCGAGGAGTCGCACCGGCGCGCCCGGTCCGCCGTCGAGGCGGTGTGGCCGCTGCTCGCCGACCTGTTCACCGCCACCGACGTCGAGCAGCGGCTGGCCGCGGCCGGTGTCGCCGTCGACCCGGCCGCGGTGCGCGACGAGGTGCGGGACGTGCTCACCCAGGTGCTCGAGCGGGCCACGCTCCCCGTGCCCGCGTGGCCCGCCGGCGCGCCGCCCCGCGGGCGCCTCGGAGAGCACGGGCCGGAGCTCGCCGAGCTGCTCGGCATCCTCCAGGGGCTGGCCCGGCAGCACCCGGCGGCGACCTGGTGAGCGCCGTGCCCACCGATCCGCGCACCGTCGCCGAGCAGGTCACCGATCCCGAGCTGCCCACGCTGACGCTGGCCGACCTGGGCGTGCTGCGCGACGTCCGCACCGGGGACGACGGCGCCGTCGTCGTCGAGATCACGCCCACCTACTCCGGCTGCCCCGCGATGGGCGTGATGCGCGCCGACCTGCTGCGGGCGCTGCACGAGGCCGGCTTCGCCGACGTCGACGTCCGCACGGTCCTCTCCCCCGCCTGGACCAGCGACTGGATCAGCGCCGAGGGCCGCCGCAAGCTCGCCGCCGCCGGCATCGCGCCGCCGGGCAGCGCACCGGTGCGCCCGGACGGGCCCGTCCCGCTGCAGCTCGGCCCGCCCCGGCGCACCGCGGCCTGCCCGCTGTGCGGCTCCGCCGACACCGAGGAGCTGTCGGAGTTCGGGTCGACCGCGTGCAAGGCGCTGCGCCGCTGCCGCAGCTGCCGCGAGCCGTTCGAGCACGTCAAGGAGATCTAGTGAACGCACCGACCCGTCGCCGGCCGCAGTTCCACCCGCTCACCGTGGCGCGGGTCGAGCGGCTCACCGACGATGCCGTGGCGGTCACCTTCGACGTGCCCCCGGAGCTGGCCCCCGACTACGCCTTCTCACCCGGGCAGGCGCTCACCCTGCGCCGGGTCGACGGCGAGCGGGACGAGCGTCGCTCCTACTCGATCTGCGCGCCCGTGGGCGCCGCCCCGCGGGTCGGCGTCCGCGAGGTGCCGGGCGGCTTCTTCTCCTCCTGGCTGGTGCACGAGGTGCGCCCGGGCGACCGGATCGAGGTGCTGCCGCCCTCGGGCACCTTCACCGCCGACCTGTCGACACCCGGCGACCACGTCTTCGTCGTGGCCGGCTCCGGGATCACCCCGGCGCTCTCGCTGGCCGGCACGGTCCTGGGGGACGGCGAGTCGACCGTCACCGTGTTCTACGGCAACCGGCGCACCAACACCGTCATGTTCGCCGACGAGCTCGCCGATCTGAAGGACCGCCACGGGCCCCGGCTGCAGCTGGTGCACGTGCTCTCCCGCGAGCCGCGCGACGCCGAGCTGACCAGCGGCCGGCTGGACGGGGAGCGGCTGCGCGCGCTGGTCGGCAACCTGGTCGACGCCCCGCACGTGGACCACTGGTGGCTGTGCGGCCCGCACGGGATGGTCACCGACGCCCGCGCACTGCTGGCCGAGCTCGGCGTGCCGCCGGAGCGGGTGCACCAGGAGCTGTTCTACGTCGACGACGTCCCGCCGGAGCCGGTCCGCGGCGACGAGGAGACGGTCGAGGGGCCCAGCGCCCAGGTGACCGTCGTCCTCGATGGCCGCTCCACCACCCTGGCCCTCCCCCGCGGCGAGGCCGTCCTCGACTCCGCGCAGCGGGTGCGGTCGGACCTGCCGTTCGCCTGCAAGGGCGGCGTGTGCGGCACCTGCCGGGCGCGGGTGACCGCCGGTGCGGTGGAGATGCGGCGCAACTACGCGCTCGAGCCCGCGGAGGTGGAGGCCGGCTACGTGCTCACCTGCCAGTCGCTGCCCGTCTCCGACGAGGTCACGGTCGACTTCGACGCCTGAGCGCCGGGCCGGTCACCCGCCGACCTGCACCTCGACCTCGTCGCCGTCGAAGGAGCGGTGCCCCGCGGCGGGCAGCGCCTCGAGCAGCGGGTCGCGGTAGCACCAGGCGGCGTCCTCGAACCGGCGCCCGTCGACGACGACGTGCTCGTAGGTCGCCACACCCTTGTACGGGCACACCGACGTCGTCGGGCTCTCCGCCAGGACGCCGTCGGCGACGTCGGTCCCGGGCACGTACCAGCGCACCGGCAGCCCCGTCTCGAACACCGCGACCGGCGACCGCGTCTCGGCCACCACCTGACCGCCGACGCGGACGACCACGTGCCGCGAGGAGCGCCGGGCGTCGACCCGGTGGAACGGGTCGCGGGGGTGGCCGATCATCTGCTCGTCCTCGATCCACCAGGAGTCCAGGCGCTCCGGGTAGAAGGAGAGCAGGCCGGCCAGCGGGGGGCAGCCGGCCACGGGCTCCGGGTAGGACCAGGCGGCGTCCTCGACGCGGCGCCCGTCGACCTCCAGGTGCCAGTAGCGGGCCTCGCCCTTGAACGGGCAGGTGGTGCGCGTCTCGCTGGGCACGAGCAGGCCGGGCGTGACGTCGTCCTCGGGGAGGTACCAGCGCGGGAGCAGGCCGGTCTCGTGCAGCAGCACCGCCCGGGTGGTGTCGACCACCGTCCGGTCGGCCAGCACGCCGCGGATGCGCTCCTCCAGCGGATGCGTGTAGACGGCGTGGGCGGGCAGCGCCGACCACAGATCGCCGTTCAGCTCCCCCTGGGAGGGACGGGCGAGAGGGCCGGTGCCGAGGGTCAGCGACATGGGTCGACGGTAGGCGCGGTCACTGGTCCCCGCCCGGTCACTCGGTCCGCCGGAGCGCCCCCGGCGACGGTTCCGGTTCCTCTCGTCGACGGCGTTCCTGGAATGTCAAGCTGCTAGTAGCTGAATGTTGGGCATAACGGCCGACGTCCTGCGGCACACCGACGGCGACGGAAGCCCGTTTCGTCGACGTCGTCCTGAACAAGGCGAAGCAGAAGGGCACCGGACGGTGGACCGTCCAGTCGGTACTGGACCTGGGCGTGCCGACCAGCGGCATCGCCGAGGCGGTCTTCGCCCGGTCCCTGTCGGGCCACCGCGAGCAGCGGTCGGCGGCGCGAAAGGTGCTGACCGGGGCCAGCACGGCGTGGGAGGTGCCCCACCGGCAGCAGTCCGTCGATGATGTCCGGCAGGCGCTCTACGGGTCGAAGGTGGTCGCCTACGCCCAGGATTCGACCAGATCGCCGAGGGCGCTGAGGAGAACGCGCCTACTACGATGGCCTGCGGGCCGAACGCCTCCCCGCGGCGCTCGTGCAGGTGCTGCGGCACCGGTTCGGCTCGCACGGCTACGAGCGGGTCGACCGCGAGGGGCGGGTTTCACACCCGCTGGTCCGACGACCGCAGCGAGGTCGAACTGCGCTGATCCTCGCCCGAGCCGAAGGGACGGCGGCCGATCCCCGGGAACCGCTGCTGCGCCTCGGCATCCCGGAACGCGGCCTACGGGTCAGACGTGATCGCGCGGGATCGTGCGCTCCCAGTTGAGCGAGACGACCCGCTTGTCGTCCTCGTAGGCGTCCAGCTCGGCGTACAGGCAGAAGTCGCGCGGGGTCGACGTCATGACCGTCCGGGTCACCGTCCGCACGTTCCACTCGCCTCGGCGGAAGCCCATGGCCCAGCGCGTCTCACCGCGGATCGACCCGAAGTCGTCGGCGACCGAGCTGTAGCGCTCCTCCGCTCTGCGTGTCACCTCGAGGCCGATGTCGTCGATCCGCGCGACGCCCAGGTCGTTGACGACCTCCAGTGCGGATTCGTAACCGATCAGGTCCCTGGTCACCCGCCACCGGTGCTCCCCGGGCCGAACCTGCGTCACAGAGATCGGCTCAGCCCCCTCCGGCGGGCCGAACGGCTGCGCCGACACCTCGTCGGACTCCCGCAGCGGCCGGGTCGGCAGGAGCAGCCGGCTGGCCGAGGTCAGCACCTCGATCCGGACCGGCTCCGGCGACGGCCACACCAAGGGCCAGTACGACGAGGAGACCGAGAGCCGGATGCGGTGTCCGGCCGCGAAGGCGTGCGCGACGCCGTTCATGCGGACGGCGACGCGGTAGCGCTGCCCCGGTACGAGCGGCTGCGGGTCCGCGTGCCCGTCGCGGTGGGTGAGGTTGAGCAGGCCGTAGGTGACCCGCGTGGCCCGGCCGTCCGGCGCGACGTCGGAGAGGCGCACGGCCACCATCGCGTCGGGCCGGCTGGCGGTGACCTCGAGCTCGACCATCGGCGCGCCGAGGATCTCGTGCTTCTCCACGAGCACGTCGCTGTCGAACACCAGCGACCCGCCGTCCTCCTCCCGCTGGTCGTAGGGCAGATCGGGAGGAGCGTTGTACGAGCACCACTTGCCGGCGAACTGGCCCACCGACAGCGGCGACTCCACGCTCAGCCGTTCCTCGGCCACCGCGTCGGCCGGGGCAGCGATCCGGTTGCGCGCCAGTGGGTGTGCGACCGCGTCGACGTGCGGTGAGGGCCAGCTCGGCTCGCCGACCCAGCGGCCCGGGCGGTCCTGGTAGGCGGTGAGCGGCGGCACGCTGTCCTGCATCCAGACCCGCAGCATCGGCGCGTCCATGACGCCGTTGTCGATGCCCTTCAGCCAGCGGTCCCACCACCGGACCAGCTCCTGGAGGAAGCCGATCGCCGGCCCCGGCTGGCCCAGGTGCGGGTACTTGTGCGACCAGGGGCCGATCAGGCCCTGCCGCGGGACGTCGAGGTGCTCGACCATGCGGAAGACGGCGTTGGAGTAGCCGTCCGCCCAGCCGCTCACCGCCAGCACGGGACACTCGACGTCCGAGTAGTCCTCGCAGATCGAGCCGTGCTCCCAGTACGCGTCGCGCCTCTGGTGGCGCAGCCACTCGTCCAGCCAGAGCCCGCTGCCGTTCAGGCGGTCTCGCCACATCTCCCGCCAGCGGTCGCCGACCAGCTCCGGGTCGGGCGGGCTCGACGTGTAGGCGAACATCGTGGAGGCCCACGACAGGTTGTCGCTGAGCAGGCAACCACCCATGTAGTGGACGTCGTCGGCGTAGCGGTCGTCGGTGGAGCAGACGGTCACGATCGCGCCCAGCCCGGGCGGCCGGCGCGCCGCGACCTGCAGCGCGTTGAAGCCGCCCCACGAGATGCCCATCATCCCGGTGCTCCCGTCGCACCACGGCTGCTCGCCGAGCCAGGCGAGAACGGTCTCGGCGTCGAGCAGTTCCTGCTCCAGGTACTCGTCGGTCAACACCCCCTCGGAGTCGCCGCTGCCCCGTAGGTCGACCCGCACGCACGCGTACCCGTGCCCGGCCATGTACGGGTGGTGGATCGAGTCGCGATAGGCGGTCAGGTCGCGCTTGCGGTACGGGATGAACTCCAGGATGGCCGGGACGGGCCGGTCGTCGGACTCGCTCGCTCGCCAGATGCGGGCGGCCAGCCGGGTCCCATCGGCCATCGGGATCCAGACGTGCTCGTCCTCCACGAGGTCGTGCGGGAGTTCCTGCACCGCCCGCAGCGCCGCGTCAGCCACGGGCGCCGTCTCCGTCCGTGATCTCGATCGGCAGGAGCTGGACGACCCGCTCGTACTTCTCGATCAGCTCGGCTTCGTCGCGTGCCCCGACGAACACCTGGGCCAGTTCGTAGCTGTAGCTGTCCTGCTGGGCGAGCTCGGACAACCGGCCCCCTTGCTGTGCGACCACGTGCACGGTGACCCCGTCGAGCTCCTGCTCGACCCGGGCCACGTCCTCCGGCGACGGGCTCCGGGTCACCACGCCGTCGTCGAAGGTTCGCAGGAACCACTTGGCCGCGACCCCGTACGCGCCGCCGGTCCGCTCGCCGGGTGCCCGCCCCAGGGCGAGCTCGACCATGACCTCGTGGTTGGAGACGCCGTCGACGGCCTCGAACATCTTCGCGTGGGACTGCGAGTGCCGCGGATTCACCTCGAGCAGCCGGATGCGATCACGGTCGGGGTCCCAGAAGTACTCGATGTTGAAGGTGGTCGACTCCAGGCCCAGGTGCTCGATGACTCTCGTCGAGATGTCCACCAGCCGCGCCCGGACCTGTGCGGGCAGGCGGGAGGGGTACTGGTAGCGCAGGAAGCTCGAGGAGTCGGGATAGGTCAGCGAGTCGATGATCCCGTACACGTGGGCGCGCCCGGCCTGCGCGTAGCCCTCGACCGTGAGCTGCTGCCCGACGGCGGCCTCCTCGGCGAGACAGGCGGTCGCGCCGACCGCGGCGATCTCGGGCGGGAGGTCGATCTGGTCGAGCACGAACTCGAACGGCTCCCCGTACTTGTCGATCCCCTCGCGGATCGCGCCGAGTGCCTCGTCCAGTTCCGTGCGGTCGCCGACGTGGAACGCGAGCTCCGACGACACCGACTTCACCGGCTTGAGCCAGACGGGGAGCTCCAGATCCGGCGGCAGCTCGCCGTCCCCCTCGAGGTCCACCAGCGCGAACGCGGGAACCTCGCCGATCACCTTCCGCTGCTCCAGCCGGCTCCAGTACTTGTGCTCGCACTTCACGACGGCCTCGAGCGGAGCGCTCGGGAGTCCGCGTCGCCGGCACAGGATCGGCACCATCGAGCTGACCGGGAAGTCCCAGTACCCGATGACGGCGTCGATCGGCCCCGCGAAGCTCTCGAGCCGCTCCTCGGCGCGATTCAGCAGAGCCGGGATGTCGATGTCGTCGATCCCGATGAGCTCGTCCTTGTGGAGCAGCTCGTGGAAGGCGTAATCCTCCTGCGGGAGATGAGCGAGCGTGTCGAGGTTCAACTGGTCCAGGCCCAGGACGAAGACGTTGGCAGGCACCCGGTCGCCCTACCCGGGGGACGGACGGTCACACGGCACCGGCGTCACACCCGCGGCAGCGGCGCACTCCGACATGGTCGCCACCTCTGCCGCGGTCGCCGGCACAGGTCGCGCACCGCCGAGGCCGGCGTCATCGCCGGACTGCTGCACCGGGCAGGCACCGACGAGGTGGAGCCCGTGACCGACCGGCTGGCCGGTGGAACCGGACAGCGCCGGCTCGGCGAGCCGCCGGGATGCCGTCGTCACCGGCCTGCTGTCCACCGCGACCGCCGACGAGCAGCAGTTCTTCGTCCGCCTGCCCCGACCGGCCGTCCTCGCCGCAGGGGTCTAGCGTCGATCCATGACGACGCCCCCGGTTCCGGCTCCCCAGCCGCCCTCCCCTTCGCCCTCGCCGACGGATCCGGTGTCGCCACCCGCTCCGGCCCCCGTACCGCAGCCGGGCCCCGCCGACCCCCTCGCGCCGCCGCCCGAGGGTCCGCCACCGGCCTGATGAGCGGGATCGCGGGGACGACCGGCCGGGTGGGCGTACCGCGACGCCGAACGGACACCGGGCCTCGCAGACCACACCCGACCGGTGTGCACCCGCATCACCGGACCATTCGGTTCACCGAACGCGACGAGGTTCCCCCGACATGTGGGTCTGGATCGCCGCCAGAGCCCTCGTCCTGATCCTTGGATCCTGGGTGGTGGACGCAGCCCGGCCGGCGAGCATGAACAAGAACGTGGCGCGCCGGAGTCCCGAGGCGTTCGGTCGAGCAAGGCCCGACGTCGAAGAGAACGACCGCGCCGGACTCGAAATCGACGAGCAGGAGGTGCCGGTGAGCGGCTTTCGGACCGGCGTGTCCTCCACCGGCCGGGCGTGATGGGCGATCTCCCTGCCGGATCGCCCGAGCCGGCCGACCGTGCCATCGCCCGGCGCATGGCGGCGGCGGCGAGTGCCTGGCTGGCCTCGCTCGACCGCGGACAACACCGACTCGCCCAGCGGGACGGTCCGCGCAGCGATCCCGAGGCCGAGGCCGACCGCCGGCGCTGGCACTACACGCCGACCGACCACGGCGGACTGACCCTGGGTCAGCAGCACCCGGCGCAGCAGTCGCTGGCCATGCAGCTGGTCGCCTCCGGGCTGTCCACCGCCGGCTACGTGACCGTCTCCGGGGTCATGTGCCTGGAGAACGTGCTCGACCGCACGGAGGGCTTCCCGCGGGGCGCCGGGCACGACCGCCGCCGGGATCCGGGTCGCTACTACCTGCGGATCTTCGGGGAGCCGGGCGGCGCGCAACCGTGGGGCTGGCGGCTGGGCGGTCATCACGTGTCCCTCAACAACCTGGTGGTCGACGGCCGGGTGGTCGCCGTCACCCCGTGCTTCCTCGGCGCCAATCCGGCCGCGAGCCCGCTGCTGGGCGACGGGTCCCTCCGGCTGCTCGGCGCGACCGAGGACCTGGCCCGCGAGCTTGTGCGTTCACTGCCGCCGGCCCTGGCCGCACAGGCGGTGCTGCTCGATCGTGCTCCCTCGGACCTCGTCAGCCGCAACCGGCCGCAGCTTCCGACCGGCGACGAGGTCGAGCCGGGGCCTGACGGCACGCTGGCGCTGACGGCCCGGCCGATCGGGCTGCCCGGCAGCGAGCTCGAAGGGAACCGGCGCGAGCTGCTGCGTGACCTGGTCTCGGCCTACACCGGTCGCGTCCCGGACGGACTGAGGCCGTCGGTCGACCTCGATGCGGTCCACCTGGCGTGGGCGGGCTCCACCGAGCCCGGCCGGCCGCACTACTACCGCCTCCACGGCCCGCGCCTGCTCGCCGAGTGGGACAACACCCAGAACGACGGCAACCACGCGCACTCGGTGTGGCGCGATCCGGCGTCGGATTTCGGCGCCGACGTCCTGGCCGGCCACCGCGCGACGCACCACGCGGGATGACCTCCTGGTTCCCCGGTGGTCGAGCGGATCGGGAGGACCCATGGCGCGGGTCGCGGTCACCGGAAGCAGCGGCAAGCTGGGGCGGGCGGTGGTTCCCCACCTGCGGGCCCTCCCGTGCATTCCCCCTGGGCAGGGCGCCACCGACGCTCGGATGGCCGCCTCACGGGCAGCGTGGAAGCGTGGCGATCGACCGCCCGTCCACCTCGAGGAGGACCACGATGACCGACGACATCGGCCGGCTCGTCCGGCTGGGCGACACAGCGCAGACCGTTGCCGATCCCGCTGCCGACGTCCGCGGACGCGCGGTCGTGGACAGCGACGGCGACGACGTCGGCAGGGTCGACGACCTGCTCGTCGACGACCAGGAGAACGAAGTCCGGTTCCTGCGGATCGGGGAAGGCGGCTTCCTCGGCATCGGCGCGCAGCACTACCTGATCCCGGTCGACGCCGTCGTCGCCGTCGAGCCAGACAGGATCCGGATCAGCCGGAACCGCGACCGGATGGCCGAGGTGCCGCCGTACGACCCCGAACTCGAGTACCAGCCGGACTACTACGCCGGCGTGTACGGGTGGTGGGGCTACGCGCCGTTCTGGGGCCCGGGCTACCGCTACCCCACCTACCCGAGGTACTGAGCGGGCGCCGACGGACCGGCTCGCATCGCATCCCGGTATGCCGCGTACCACGGGCGCCGCTGGGTAGGCGTGGGACGGCGTGTCGACCGCCGCCGCGCCGCATCGAACAGGGGTACGCGATGACCGAGAACGCACCCACGGCCGAGTGGGAGGACCACGACCACGAGCGGCTGGTGCACACGCACCGGCACTTCCACGTCACGCACAACCACAACGAGATGACGGGAGGGTTCGAGCACCTGAGTTCCGCGCACGAGCACGAGCACGACCACGCTCCGCTACACCATGCGCACGTGCCGCACCGCGACTTCGAGCACGAGCACGCCGGCGAGGCACACGTCCACGACCACGACCAGCCGACCGCGCCAGGGGAAGGGCGCTGACCGGTAGGGCTGGACCCGAAGGGAAGGGAACGTCATGACCACGAGCACGTCCGAGACGGGCGACGTCACCGGTACCACGGACAAGGACTACAACCTCATCTGGTTCACCGAGTCGTGTCTGAGCAACGTCCTGCGGCTCGACCTCTACATCCAGGACGCCGAACGGGCCGGCGACAGCGACCTCGTCGACCTGTTCCGTCGCGCGCAGGCAGAGAGCCGCAAGGGCGCCGAGGAGGGCAAGAAGATGCTCGCCGGCCGACTCCGCGGCTGAGTGCACCATCGGGTCCGGCGACGCCTCGGAGCAGGCACCGCCGGACCCGACGACGTCGTCCCGTCTCCTGATCACCGACGGCATCGCCGGGACCGGCGTCAAGGCCGGCATGCCCACGTGCGCCATCGACCGCCAGGGCATGATCCGCGGGGTGGAACGGGTCCTGCGTGCCGTGGCGAAGGCGCACCTCCGGACGGGCGTGCCGATCACTTTGCACACGCACCCGACCGCGTCGACCCGACCGGCTGCGTCACCCTGCGCCTGGCCGGCCGACTCCCCCACATCGGCATCGGCCGAACCCACGCCCTGCTGCTCGTGCAGGACCTGCACGCCCGCGTCATCGACGCCGCCACTGGCGAACTGCTGCGCGAGCTCACCATCGACCCCACCCGCGACTACCAGCCCACCGGCCGACCACCCGGCCCCACCCCGAAAAAGCGCTGGCCCGGACCCACGAATCGTGGGTCCGGGCTATGCCGATGTCCTGAGACATCACACTGTCGGGCTGACAGGATTTGAACCTGCGACCCCTTGACCCCCAGTCAAGTGCGCTACCAAGCTGCGCTACAGCCCGCCGGCCGCCGACGCCCCGGAGTTCCCCGGGCCGCGAACGACCGCCCGAGTAGGTTACCGCACGGCCGTCACCGGCCTCGACGGTGGTCAGCCGCGCTTGCCGTCCTTGTCCCGCCCCTCGCGGACCTTCACCGAGATCTCGATCGGCGTGCCCTGGAAGCCCCACTGCTCGCGCAGCCTGCGCTGCAGGAACCTGCGGTAGCCGGCCTCCAGGAAGCCGGTGGAGAAGACGACGAAGCGCGGCGGCCGGACGTCGGCCTGCGTGACGTACTTGATCTTCGGCGCACGCCCACCGCGGGCCGGCGGCGGCGTCTCCTGCACCAGGGCCCGCACGAACGTGTTCAGCTCGGCCGTGGGCACGCGGGTCTCCCACGAGGCGATCGCGGCGCGGAGGTGATCGGCCAGCTTGCCCACGCCACGGCCGGTGGACGCCGAGATGTTGACCCGCGTCGCCCACTTCACGTGCGCGAGGTCGCGATCGATCTCCCGCTCGAGCTGGTGGTGCCGGTCCTCGTCGAGGGTGTCCCACTTGTTGAAGGCCAGGACCAGCGCGCGGCCGGCCTCCACGACCTGGGTGATGACCCGCTGGTCCTGCTCGCTGATCACCTCGTCGGCGGCGAGCAGGACGACGCAGACCTCGGCGGCCTGGATGGCGGCCTCGGTGCGCAGGCTGGCGTAGTACTCCATCCCGCTGGCGGTGTTGACCTTCCGGCGGAGCCCCGCGGTGTCGACGAACCGCCACTCCTCGCCGCCGAGGGTGACCAGCGAGTCCACGGGGTCGACCGTGGTGCCGGCGACCGAGTCGACGACCGACCGCTCCTCCTTGGCCAGCCGGTTGATCAGGCTGGACTTGCCCACGTTGGGCCGGCCGACCAGGGCCACCCGGCGCGGGCCGCCCTCCTCCTCCTGCTCGCGCGGCGCCTCGGGCATCGCGTCGAGGACGAGGTCGAGCAGGTCGCCGCTGGCCCGGCCGTGCAGCGCGCTCACCGCGTGCGGCTCCCCCACACCCAGGCTCCACAGCTCGGCGGCGTTGGCCTCGCTGCGCTCGTCGTCGACCTTGTTGGCCACCAGGATCACCGGCCGGTCGCTGCGCCGGAGCACCCGCGCCGCGGCCAGGTCGGTCTCGGTGGCGCCCACCTGGCTGTCGACGACGAAGACGATGACGTCGGCGGTCTTCATGGCGTACTCGGCCTGCCGGGTGATGGAGGCGCCCAGGCCGGCGGCCTTCGGGTCCCAGCCGCCGGTGTCGACGACGGTGAACCGCTTGCCGTTCCACAGCGCCTCGTAGGCGATGCGGTCACGGGTCACGCCCGGCGTGTCCTGGACGACGGCGGCACGGCGGCCGAGGAAGCGGTTGACCAGCGTCGACTTGCCCACGTTGGGGCGGCCGACGATGGCGACGACGGGCAGCGGCCCGCTCTGCGGCTCGGTCACGTCCGGTCCCCCGCGGGCACGGCGGTCTCCGCCAGCAGCACGATGCGGTCGACCACCTGCGCCTGGGAGAGGTCGCTGCTGTCGACGACGACGGCGTCGGCCGCCGGGCGCAGCGGGCTGTCGGCCCGGCTGCTGTCGTACTCGTCGCGGCGGCGCAGGTCGACGGCGAGTGCGGCGATCTCCGCGGCGTCGGTGACGCCGAGCTGGCCGGCCCGGCGCTGGGCCCGCACCTCGGGAGCGGCGGTCAGGTAGACCTTCAGCGTCGCGTCGGGCAGCACCACGGTGCCGATGTCGCGGCCCTCGACCACGACCGCCTCCGCACCGGCCACCAGGGCGCGCTGTTGGGCGACGAGCTGGCGACGGACGGCGGGGACGGCCGAGACCGCGGAGACGGCACGGGTCACCTCGGCACCGCGGATCCGCGTGGCGACGTCGGCGCCGCCGACCTCGACCCGCTCGGTGCCGGCCTCGGTGCCGACGACGATCCCCGCCTCGGCGACGGTGCGGGCCACGGCTTCCGCGTCCGCGGGGTCGACCCCTGAGTCGAGGACGGCGACGGTGGCCGCGCGGTACATCGCCCCGGTGTCGAGGTAGGCCGCGCCCAGCCGGGCGGCGACGCCGCGGGCGACGGTGGACTTGCCGGTCCCCGACGGGCCGTCGAGGGTCACCGACCCGCGGAAGGGGGTCTGGGGGGTGCTCATGTGCTCCTGCTCGTTCGCTGTTCTCGGGTCACTGCGCGATGTCCCGCCGCAGCGCGACGGCGCCGCGCAGGTAGACGTGCTGGATCTCCGCGCGCGACCGCGGCGTCTCGACATGGGCCATGAGGCGCAGCACCCGCGGCAGGGCGTGCGGCACGCCGATCTCGGAGGCGCACATCAGCGGCACCCCGCCCATGCCGAGCTCGCGGGCGGCCAGCGCCGGGAACTCCGAGACCAGGTCGGGGGTGGCGGTGAAGAGGATGCTGATGACGTCGTCGTGCTCGAGCCCGTTGCGCTCCAGCACCGCGCTCACGAGCTCGCGGGTGGCCTCGAGCACCTGCTGCCGGTCGTCGGCGTCGACCTGGGTCGCACCGCGGATGGCTCGGACGGCCATGCACACTCCTCGTTCGCGCCGCCCCGTCTGCCCGGGGACCACACGAGTCTAGGGAGCGCCCCGCCGGTCCCTCTCCCCCGCGCGCGCCGTGCCCGGCCCGGCGGCCCGCGTCCGGGCCGCCGGACGGGGGTCTCAGCCGCCCAGCCGGGCGCCGCTGCGGCCGTCGAACAGGTGCACGTGGCCGGCGCGCGGGCGCACGTGCACCCGCTCGCCCTTCCGCGGCGGCGTGCGGCCGTCGACCCGCGCGGTGATCAGGTGCTCCTCGCCGCCGGCGGTGGTGCGGCCGTAGACGTAGGCGTCGGCCCCGAGCTCCTCGACGACGTCGACCTCGACGGCCAGGCCGTGCCCGGCCAGCTCCAGGTCCTCCGGGCGGACGCCCACGGTGACCAGCGCCTCGGACGCCCCGCCGAGCACATCCCGGGGCACCGGGTGCACCTCGTCGCCGAGGCGCACGCCGCCCTCGGCCACCGGCAGCGTGAAGAGGTTCATCGCCGGCGACCCGATGAAGCCGGCGACGAACACGTTCGCCGGCCGGTCGTAGAGCTCGCGCGGCCGGCCGACCTGCATCAGCAGGCCGTCCTTGAGCACCGCGACCCGGTCGCCCATCGTCATCGCCTCGGTCTGGTCGTGGGTCACGTAGACGGTGGTGATGCCGAGCCGGCGCTGCAGGGCGGCGATCTGGGTGCGGGTCTGCACCCGCAGCTTGGCGTCGAGGTTGGACAGCGGTTCGTCCATGAGGAAGACGCGCGGCTGGCGCACGATGGCCCGCCCCATCGCGACCCGCTGCCGCTGGCCACCGGAGAGCGCCCTGGGCCGGCGGTCCAGGTAGGGCTCCAGGTCCAGGAGCTTCGCCGCCTCCTGCACCCGCTGGGCGATCTCCGGCTTGCCCAGCCCCGCCATCTTCAGCGCGAAGCCCATGTTGTCGGCGACGGTCATGTGCGGGTAGAGCGCGTAGTTCTGGAACACCATCGCGATGTCCCGGTCCTTGGGCGCCACCTCGGTGACGTCGCGGTCGCCGATCAGGATGCGGCCGTCGGTGACGTCCTCGAGGCCGGCGAGCATCCGCAGCGACGTCGACTTGCCGCAGCCCGACGGGCCGACGAGGACGAGGAACTCGCCGTCCTCGATCGCGAGGTCCAGCCGGTCCACCGCCGGTCGTCCCGCGCCGCTGTAGACGCAGCTGGTGCCCTCGTAGGTGACGGAGGCCATGGGTTTCCTCTCGGGAGCGGGCCGGGCTACTTGCCGGCGCCGGCGGTCAGGCCGCTGAGCAGGTACCGGCGGCCGACGAGGTACAGGACGAAGATCGGGACGACCGACAGCGTGACCGCCGCCAGCAGCGCCGGGACGTTGGTGCCGAACTGCCCCTGGTAGTCCCACAGCCCGAGGGTGAGCACCCGGGTGTCCACGGACTGGGTGAGCACCAGGGGGAAGAGGAACCCGTTCCACGCGGTCAGCGAGGTGAAGACCGCGACCGTGGTGATCGCCGGCTTGGCCAGCGGCAGCACCAGGTGGCGCAGCGCCTGGAAGGGCCCGGCGCCGTCGAGGGTCTGCGCCTCGTACAGCTCCCGGGGGATGTCGCGCAGGCTGTTGGTCATCACCAGCAGCGCCACCGGCATCGCGAACGCCGCCGTCGGCAGGATGACCGCGAGCAGGGTGTCGTACAGGTGCAGCTGGGTGATCATCAGGTACACGGGGATGATCGCCGCCTGCGCCGGGATGGCCAGGCCGACCAGCATCAGCGAGAAGCCGCGCTGCACCACCCGTCCGGCGTTGCGGGCGACGGCGTAGCCGGCCGGGAGCGTCAGCCCCACGACGATCGCGACGGTGGCCACCGTGACGACCACCGTGTTGAGCAGGTAGGTCGGGAAGTCGCCGGTGAGGACGGTCGCGTAGTTCTCCAGCGTCGGGTTCGGCGGCGGGGCCAGCGGGTTGTCCGACAGGTACTCCGACCGCGTGCGGAAGCTCGCCGCCACCAGGAAGTACAGCGGGACGGCGACCAGCGCCAGCCAGACGGTCGCCAGCACGCCGGCCAGGACGTTCGGGCGGCCGTGCGCGCGGCGCCGTCGCCAGATCCGCCGGCGCTGGTTCTCCGGCACCTCGGGAACCGGTGCGATCGGCGAGGGCGGCGCCTCCGCCGTCCGCACGCCGACGCCACCCGTGCGGCCGTCGTCCATGCCCAGCGGTGCCCGGTCGGTCACATGCCCTCCTGCTGGCTCTGCATCCTGCGGAAGCCGGTCGCGCTGGTCACGGCGAGGGAGAGCCCCGCACCGAGGAGCAGCAGCAGGACCGCGATGGCGCTGGCGTAGCCGAACTCGAAGCCGCTGAAGCCGGTGATGTACATGTGCAGCGGCAGGATGCGCGTCGCCGTGCCCGGCCCGCCCCCGGTCAGGATCAGGATCGTGTCGAACGTCGTCACCGAGCCGACGAGCATGAGCACCGTCGAGGTGATGACGGTGTACTTGAGCAGCGGCAGCGTGATGGTGAAGAACTGCCGGTAGCGGCCGGCGCCGTCGAGGGTGGCGGCCTCGTAGAGGCTCTGCGGCACCTGCCGGGCGGCGGCCTGGTACAGCAGGGTGTGGAACGGGATGTACTGCCAGCTGATCACCCAGACCACGGTGTAGACGACGAGCTCGGTGTCGCCCAGGAAGTTGACGCCGCCCAGGAACGGCAGCGCCTGGGTGGCGCCGAAGTTCGGGTCGAGCACCGCGGCCCACAGCAGCGCGATCGCCGCCGTGGACAGCAGCAGGGGCAGGAAGAAGAAGGAGCTGAGCACGGCGCGGTTGCGCTGGCGCCCGGCCGCCCAGACCCCGATCAGCATCGCGATCGGGGTCTGGACGAGCCAGGTCAGCACCATGAACAGCAGGGTCAGCCACAGCGAGTCCCAGGCCCGGCCGTCCTCGATCAGCCGGGTCCAGTTCTCCGCCCCGGACAGCGCGGGGAACCCGAAGCCGTTCCAGGAGGTGAAGCTGAGGTAGATGACCAGGACCATGGGCAGCACCGCGAACGCCCCGAAGAACGTGATCGCCGGTGCCAGGTACCAGCCCGAGGGCCGGTCCTGCCGGGTGACCGCCATGCGTGGTGCCCCTGTCCTGGTCCGCTGTGCCGTGCTCTGCATGCCGTGCCGGTGCCGGTCAGACGCCGGACATCGCCTCGACGAAGCCCTGCGGCGTCTGGTTGCCGAGGAAGAACTGCTCCAGCTGGGTCAGCATCTCGGTGGCCTCGTCGGCCGGGAGGTCCTGGTCCCAGGAGAGCTGGAAGTTCTCCGCGTCGGCCGTCGCGTCGTAGATGAACGTCGCGTAGTCGCCGTTCTCGGTCTCCGCGAGCTGGTCGCGGATGCCCTGCACCGGCGGCACGTCACCGGCCTCGATGAGGTCGGAGATGTACTGGTCGTCGGTGAGCGCGGTCGACAGGTATTCGCGCGCCGCCTCCTTGTTCTCCGACGAGCTGGTCAGCGAGTAGAAGTTCGACACGTTGCCCACCAGGTTCGACGGGTCGCCAGCGCCGCCCTCGATCGCCGGGAAGGTGGTCCAGCCCAGGTCACCGGTCTCGACGAACTCGGGGCTGTCGTTGAGCTGGTTGGTGTACTCCCAGGACCCCATAAGGTGGAACGCCGCGTCGCCCTGGGCGAGGATCGTCGACGCGCCGCCGACGTCGTAGCCGACGGAGGCGAAGTCGTCCCCGAAGGCGCCGCGGTCGATGAGCTCGCGGAGCATCTCCAGCGACTCCAGGACCGCCGGGTCCTCCCAGGCGCCCGGCTCGCCGTCGCGGATGGCCTGGAAGACCTCGGGGCCGCCGACGCGGTCGAGGATGTACTCGATCCACATCAGCTCGGTCCAGGCCTGGGTCCCGGCCAGCGCGACCGGCGTGACACCGGCTGCGGAGAGGGTGTCGACGGCGGTGAGCAGCTCGTCCCAGGTCTGCGGGACCTCGACGCCGGCGGACTCGAGGACCGCCTGGTTGTAGAAGAGCATCACCGGCTGCATGCCGCGCATGGGCAGGCCGTAGTTCTTGCCGTCCAGCTCGGCGCCGGCGAGGACGCTGGGCAGGAAGGCGTCGCGGAGCTCCGGGTTCTCGTCGAGCAGCCCGGTGAGGTCCTCCACCTGGCCGGCGTCGACGTACTCCTTGAGGTTGCCGCCACCCCAGTTGAAGAAGAGGTCGGGCGCGTTGGGCGAGCCGAGCGCGACGCGCAGCCGCTGCTTGTAGGGGTCGTTGCCGAAGGTGGCCAGCTCCAGCTCACCGGAGTCCGAACCCTCGTTGAAGCGGTCGATCGAGGCCTCCTCGATCGGGTTGAGGGCGGCGTCCTCGAGGGCCCACACCTGCCCGGTGCCGCCCTCGCCACCCCCGCCCGCGGGGCCGGAGGAGCCGCAGGCCGCGACCAGCGCGCCTGCCAGGACCAGAGCGCCCGCCTGAGTGGTCACGCGGGTCAGACGCCGGAGGGACATCCCACCGCCACCTTCCTGTTTCGTCGTTGAAAACCGAAAGTTTCGAGCAGTTGCGAGAACGTAAGGCAGGTCACCATCGGTGTCAACGGCGCCGCTCCTGCGCCTTGATCTGGCTACGGAGATCGACCTCTAGCGGGATCTTAGGGTGCCCGGCTACCGTCCCGGATCGACCGGACGGGCTACCGTCCCTCCGAAAGTTTCGTTAACATCGCCGCTCCCGGTCCGGTGACGTGCGCCACTGGACGGGCCGCGCCGGCGGTGGTCCGGTGGGATCGGACGCAGGCGCACACCCTCAGGAGGACGGCAGTGGCGACACCCCAGCTGGGCCGGCCGACGCTGGCGAGCATCGCGGCCGCGGCCGGCGTCTCGCTCCCCACCGTCTCCAAGGTGGTCAACGGCCGCCAGGACGTCTCGCCGGCCACCCGGGCGCACGTCCTCGCCCTGCTCGAGGAGCACAACTACGTCCCCGTCACCCGCCGGTCCGTGGCGCCGCCCCGCCCGCTGGTGGACGTCGTCTTCACCGCGCTCGACAGCCCCTGGGCGGTGGAGATCCTGCGCGGGATCACCGAGAGCGGGCTGGACGTGGTGGTCGGCACCCTCGCCCGCGACCCCGGCGCAGACTGGGTGCAGTCGGTCATCAGCGGCGGCCGGCAGGGTGCCCTCGTCGTCACCTCCCGGATCACCGCCGCCGACCAGCGGCGCCTGGGCAGCTCGCACCTGCCCGTCGTCGTCATCGACCCGGTCGACATGCCCGGGCAGGACGTGCCGAGCGTCGGCGCGACCAACTGGGCCGGCGGGCTCGCCGCCACCGAGCACCTGGTCGAGCTCGGCCACCGGCGCATCGCGGTCATCGGCGGGCCGCAGGACTTCCTGTGCAGCCGCGCCCGCATCGACGGCTACCGCGCCGCGCTCGAGCGCGCCGGCATCGGCGTCGACCCCGAGCTCGTCCGGCACGGCAACTTCCACCATGAGGGCGGCTACGACCAGGCCCGCCTGCTGCTGGAGCTGCCCGACCCGCCGACGGCGGTCTTCGCCGGCAGCGACGAGCAGGCCTTCGGCGTCCTGGAGGCGGCCCGCCAGGCCGGCCTGTCCGTGCCCGCGGACCTCTCCGTGGTCGGCTTCGACGACCTGCCCATGGCCCGCTGGTCCTCCCCGCCGCTGACCACCGTGCGCCAGCCGCTGGCCGACATGGGGCGGATGGCCGGCCGGATGCTGCACGAGCTGATCACCGGTGGGCAGCTGGACAGCCAGCGCATGGAGCTGGCCACCTCCCTGGTCCCCCGCGCCTCGACCGCAGCGCGCCCGCGCTGACCTCCCCCCGCACCCCCTGGAGCCCTCTCCTTGATCGAGCCCCCGGCCGCCGACGTCCCGGAGCCCGCCACCCTGCCCGGCCCCCCGCCCGCCGACTGGACCGACCCGTCCCGCCCGCTCGACGAGCGCATCCGCTGCCTCATGGCGCTCATGACGCTCGAGGAGAAGGTCGCCCAGCTCTACGGCATCTGGACGGCGATCGGCGAGGGCGAGGACGTCGCACCCAACCAGCACGAGTTCAGCGAGCCCCTGCCGCCGTGGGAGGAGCTGACCAAGCCGGGCCTGGGCCAGCTCACCCGCGTGTTCGGCACCGGTCCGGTGGAGCCCGCCACCGGGGCGCGGGTGCTCGCGCAGACCCAACGCGACCTGGTCGCGAACTCCCGGCTCGGCATCCCCGCGATCGCCCACGAGGAGTGCCTGGCCGGGTTCACCGCCTGGCAGGCCACGGTCTTCCCCGTCCCGCTCGCGTGGGGCGCCTCGTTCGACCCCGCGACGGTGCACCGGATGGCCGGCGCCATCGGGGCCCAGCTGCGCTCGGTCGGGGTGCACCAGGGCCTCTCCCCCGTCCTCGACGTCAGCTTCGACGCCCGCTGGGGGCGCACGGAGGAGACCATCGGCGAGGACCCCTACCTCGTCGCCGTCCTGGGCACCGCCTACACCCGCGGGCTGGAGGGCGCCGGCGTCGTCGCGACCCTCAAGCACTTCGCCGGGTACTCGGCCTCCGGCGCCGGCCGCAACCACGCCCCCGTGCACCTGGGGCCCCGCGAGTTCGCCGACGTCGTGCTGCCGCCGTTCGAGATGGCGCTGCGCGAGGGCGGCGCCCGCTCGGTGATGCACTCCTACTCCGCGGTCGACGGCGTGCCCCCGGCCGCCGACGAGGCGCTGCTCACCGGTCTGCTCCGCGGCACGCTGGGATTCGACGGCGTGGTCGTCGCCGACTACTTCGGTGTCTCCTTCCTGCAGTCGACGCAGGGCGTGGCCGGCTCGCCCGGCGAGGCCGCGGCGCAGGCCCTGGCCGCCGGCGTCGACGTCGAACTGCCCACGGTGCGCTGCTACGGCGAGCCGCTGCTGGAGCTGGTCCGCACCGGTGCGGTGCCCGAGGCGCTGGTCGACCGGGCGGTGGAGCGGGTGCTCCGGCAGAAGGGCGAGCTCGGGCTGCTCGACGCCGGGTGGGACCCCGAGCCGCCGGCGCTGCGCGACGGCGGGCTGGACCTCGACCCCCCGGAGCTGCGCGCGCTGGCCCGCACCATGGCCGAGCGCTCGGTGGTGCTGCTGGACAACGGCGGCGGCGTGCTCCCGCTGCGCGACCCGTCATCGGTGGCGGTCGTCGGTCCGTGCGCCGACGATGTCCTCTCGCTGATGGGTTGCTACGCCTTCCCCAACCACGTCGGCGTCCAGCACCCCGACGTCCCGCTGGGCATCGAGCTGCCCACCCTGCTCGAGGCCGTGCGCAGCGAGTACCCCCGCGCCACGGTCACCACCGCGCAGGGCTGCCCGGTGCAGGAGCCCGATCGGAGCGGCATCGCCGAGGCGGTCGCCACCGCGTCGGCGGCGGAGGTCTGCATCGCCGTCGTCGGCGACGTCTCGGGGCTCTTCGGCCGCGGCACCTCCGGGGAGGGGTGCGACGCCGACGACCTGCGGTTGCCCGGGGCGCAGGCGGAGCTGCTCGACGCCCTGCTGGGCACCGGTACCCCCGTGGTGGTCGTCGTGCTGAGCGGCCGCCCGTACGCGCTGGGTGAGGTGGCGGGGCGCGCGGCCGCCGTGGTGCAGGCGTTCTTCCCGGGTGAGGAGGGCTCCGGCGCCGTCGCCGGTGTGCTCTCCGGCCGGGTCAACCCCTCCGGCAAGCTGCCCGTCCAGGTCGCCCGCACGCCGGGCGGCTCCCCCGCCACCTACCTCGGCCCGGCCCTCGGCCGCGCCGGTGGCATCAGCTCCGCCGACCCCACGCCGCTGTTCCCGTTCGGGTTCGGGCTGTCCTACACCACCTTCGCCGTGGACGACGTCCGGCTGGACGGGGCGCACCTCGGGGAGGTCCCGGCCGAGGTGGCCACCGACGGGTCCGTCGAGTTGTCGTGCACGGTGACCAACACCGGCGACCGGGACGGCGCCGAGGTGGTGCAGCTGTACCTCTCGGACCCGGTGGCGAGCGTGGTGCAGCCGGTCCGCCGGCTGATCGGGTTCGCGCGGGTCGAGCTCGCGGCCGGTGCATCGGCCCGCCTGACCTTCGGGGTGCACGCCGACCGGGCCGCGTTCACCGGCCGCGACCTGCGCCGCGTCGTCGAGCCCGGCGAGCTGGTGCTCTCGGTGGGCACCTCCAGCGAGGACCTGCCGCTGCGCGCCCGGGTGCGGCTGACCGGGCCGGTGCGGGAGGCCGGCCCCGACCGGGTCCTGACCACGCCGGTGCAGGTCGCGCCCGTCCGCTGAGCACCGGTCCGGTCAGCGCGTGCCCCGCAGCCGGGCGCGCGCCGACCGGACCAGGGCGTCGGCCACCCGGTCCAGCGGCTCGGATTCCAGCCGCCACTGCTGCCAGTGGAGTTCCACGTCGACGGCGCCCGCCGGGTCGAACGGCCGGACGGCGCGGTCCCCGCTCGCCGCGGCCTCGAGCTGGAGCTCCGGCAGCATGCCCCAGCCGAAGCCCAGGGCCACCGCGGTGAGGAAGTCCGCCGACGAGGGCACGTGGTGAACCGGCACGTCCGCCGTCGTCGGCAGGTGGCGGCGCAGGTAGGCGTGCTGCAGGTCGTCGCTCCGGTCGAAGACGACCACCGGCGCCCGCGCCAGGGCCGCGGGGTCGGGCCCGTCCGGGAGCCAGCGGTCGAGGAAGCCCGGCGCCGCGCACGGCAGGTAGCGCATGGTGCCCAGCGGGGTCACCCGGCAGCCGGCCACCGGCTCGGCGTCGGAGGTCACCGCGCCCATCACCGTGCCGTCGCGCAGCAGCGCGCTGGTGCGGGTCTGGTCGGTGCTGTGCAGGTCCAGGCGCAACTCGCCGGCCAGCGGCGCCAGGGCCGGCAGCGCCCAGGTGGCCAGCGAGTCGGCGTTCAGCGCCAGCGGGACGACCGGCGGCCCGGCGCCCTCCGGGTCGAGGGTCCGCCCGGTGTCGGCGACGAGCAGGCCGACCTGGCGGGCCAGGCGCAGCACCGGCTCACCGGCGGCCGTGACCGCCGCCGGCCGCCCGCGCCGCACCAGCACACGGCCGGTGGCCTCCTCGAGCGCGCGCAGCCGCTGGGACACCGCCGACGGCGTCACGTGCAGCCGCCGCGCCGCCGCCTCCAGGGTGCCCTCGTCGACCACCGCGACCAGGGTGCGCAGCTGCGCCAGGTCCACGTCCACGGACAGCGATGCTAATGGCGCCTGAGAAACATGAGCTGGACTGCTGGTACGGCCCTGCCTAGCGTGGCTGCACGTGACGACAGGACTGCTGGCCGCGGTGGCCGGGCTGGGGCTGGGCCTCTCGTTGATCGTGGCCATCGGCGCGCAGAACGCCTTCGTGCTGCGGCAGGGTCTGCGCGTCGAGCACGTGCCGGCCGTCGTCGCCGTGTGCGCGGTGTCCGACGCGGTGCTCATCCTCGCCGGGGTCGCGGGCAACTCCTGGCTGAGCGCGCGCCTCCCCGACGCGATCACCGTCGTCCGCCTGGCGGGCGCCGCCTTCCTGCTGGGCTACGCCGTGCTGGCCGCCCGCCGCGCGCTGCGCCCGTCCTCGATCGCCGTCGACACCGGTGGCCGGCGGACCGGCCTGGCCGCCACGGTCGTCACCTGCCTGGCGCTGACCTGGCTGAACCCGCACGTGTACCTGGACACGGTGCTGCTGCTGGGGTCGGTCGCCGAGAGCCACGGGGACCGGCGGTGGTGGTTCGCCGGGGGCGCCGTCGTCGGCAGCCTCGTCTGGTTCGGCGCGCTCGGGTACGGCGCGCGGCTGCTCCGCCCGCTCTTCGCCCGGCCGGCCGCCTGGCGCGTCCTGGACGCCGGCATCGCCGTCGTGATGGCCGCCCTCGGCCTGGGACTGCTGTCCTCGGCGCTCTGAGCCCGTCGCGGCGCGGTCAGAGCCCGATGAGCTCCTCCAGCGCGCCGACCTCCTGGCGGGACAGCTTCCGGATCGAGCCGCTGCGCATGCGCTGCAGCTGCACCGGGCCGACGGCGGTGCGGGTCAGCCGCGAGACCGGCAGCCCGACGTGGGCGAGCAGCCGGCGGACGATGTGCTTGCGCCCCTCGTGCAGCACCACCTCGACCACGGACTGGCCGGCGTGGGTGTCGACCACCGTGAACGAGTCGACCGTCACCGGGCCGTCCTCGAGCTCCACCCCGGCGCGCAGCCGGCGGTGCATGTCCCGGGGCACCGAGCCCGAGACCTGCGCCAGGTAGGTCTTGCGCACGCCGTAGGAGGGGTGCGCCAGCCGATGGGCCAGCTCGCCGTCGTTGGTGACCAGCAGCAGGCCCTCGGTGTCCTGGTCGAGGCGGCCGACGTGCACCAGACCGGGGGCCAGGTCGCCCACCATGTCACCGATGGTCGGGCGGTTGCGGTCGTCGCTCATCGCGGTGATGACCCCGGCGGGCTTGTTGATCGCGTAGGTGACGCGGTCGTCGCGGATCTCCAGGCGGGCGCCGTCGACCGCGATCCTGTCCTGGAGGGGGTCGATCCGCATGCCCTGCACGCGCACCTGCTCGCCGTTCACGCTGATCCGGCCGGCATCGATCATCTCCTCGACGACCCGGCGCGACGCGACGCCGGCCCGTGCCAGCACCTTCTGCAGCCGCTCCCCCTGCCGCTCGCCCGGCTCGTCGGGCGCGGGCCGGTCACCGGGGTGCGCCGGGGCCAGCTCCATGTCCTCCGACCAGCCCTCGCCGGCCGCGGTGGTGCTCTCGTCGTTCGGGGTCGGCGTGTTCATCGCCGACCAGTGTCCCATCCCGCGGTGGCGGGGCCCGCCCGCCCGCGGGGATCCGTCGGGCGCCCCCGTTCCCCGCGACCCCGCCGTCGGCAGCGTCCGGCGCGGGCGGCGGCTGCAGCGGTCTCCCGGCGGACGGCGGCGGGCCCGGCACAGGCGGCGGCGGCGGCGAGCCAGCACCCGGCGCAGACGGCGGGCGGTGTCCCCCTGCCGGACATCCCGGGCGCTCGACTGCCCGCCAGGGGGACAACGCTCCCGGACGCGTTCAGGCGCGTCCGGGAGCTCCTCGAGGGGACAACGCTCCCGGACGCGTTCAGGCGTCGGGGTGCTCCTCGAGGAAGGTCGCCGTCTCCGGCAGCAGCGGCGCGAGCTCGGGCAGCTCGGCGAGGCTGGCCAGCCCGAGCCGCTCCAGGAACAGCGGCGTGGTCGCGTACAGCCCGCCGCCGCTGTCGGGGTCGCTACCCACCTCCCGCACCAGGCCGCGCCCGATCAGCGTCCGCATGACGCCGTCGACCCCGACGCCGCGGATCGCCGACACCCGGGCCCGGGTGACCGGCTGCCGGTAGGCGATGACGGCGAGCGTCTCCAGCGCGGCCTGGGTGAGCCTGCTGCGCTGGCCCTCGCCGAGGTACCGCTCGACGACACCGGCGTGGTCCTCGCGGGTGTAGAGCCGCCACCCCTCCCCCACCCGGCGCAGCGCGATGCCCGCCGAGCGCTCGTCGTAGCCCGCGGCCAGGTCGGCCAGCCCCTGCCGCACCTGCTCGCGCGGGCAGCGCAGCGCCGCGGCCAGCGTCTCCTCGTCGACCGGGTCGTCGACCACGAAGAGCAGGGCCTCCAGGCCGCCGCGCAGCTCCACCGGGTCCAGCAGCACCGCGGGCTCGGGTTCCGGGGCCGGCTCCGGTGCGGGCTCCGGTTCCGGCGCGGGTTCCAGGACGGCGGCGACGTCCTCGACGGGCACCGCCGGCACCGGCTGCTCGTCGACGGGCCGCTCCGCCACGCGGGCGGCCAGCTCCGCCGCCACGGCGTCCCAGGCGGCGGGGTCGGCGTCGCCGCGCTCGGCCGCCTGCTCGCGGGTGGCGGCCAGCTCGGCGGCGAGCGCCTCCCAGGAGATCGGGGCGGGGACCTGGCCGGCACGGTCGTCGGTCACCGGTACTCCTCGTCGGCGTCGGGGGCCGGGGCGCCGGCCGGGTCGGGGACGGACTCGCCGGTCCACCGCACGTGCAGCTCGCCCAGCGGCGTCAGCTGCTCGAAGACCACCCGCTGCTGGCGGTACAGCTCCAGCAGCGCGAGGAAGCGGGCCACCACCTCGAGGGTGTGGCCGCAGTCGGCGGTGAGCGCCCGGAAGCTCGCCGTTCCCGACCGCACCAGGTGGTTGCGCACCAGCAGCAGCTGCTCGGAGACGCTCACCGGGGGTGCGTGCAGGTGGGCGACGCTGACCGTCTCGGGGGCCTTCGGGGCCAGCGCCCGCGCGGCGAGGGCCGCGAACTGCTGCGGCGTGATGTCCAGCCGCACCTCGGGGACGAGCTCGGCGAAGCGCGGTTCCAGCGCCGCCTCGCGCGGGAAGCGGCGGACGGCGTCGGCCTCGCGCTCGCGCAGGAACGCCGCGGCCTGCTTGTAGGCCTTGTACTGCAGCAGCCGGGCGAACAGCAGGTCGCGCGCCTCGAGCAGCTCCAGGTCGTCCTCGTCGTCGACCTCCGCCGCCGGCAGCAGGCGGGCCGCCTTGAGGTCCAGCAGCGTGGAGGCGACGACGAGGAACTCGCTGGCCTGGTCGAGGTCCAGCTCGTCGCCGAGCGCCCGCAGGTGGGCGATGAACTCGTCGGTGACCTGCGACAGCGCGATCTCGGTGACGTCGAGCTTGTGCTTGCCGATCAGCTGCAGCAGGAGGTCGAACGGGCCCTCGAAGTTGGTCAGTCGCACGGTGAAACGGGCAGGAGCGGCCCCGCCGGCCTGGTCGGCCGGCGGAACCGCTCCGGTGCTCCCGCTCACGGACGCCGAGGGTAAGGCCCCCGTGCAGGGACCCGCCGCGAGCATGCGAGCGGTGGGGGGCAGGGGGGTCCTCCTACTTCTCCTTGAGCCGGCGGACCAGGATCGCGTCCTCGCCGCGCTCGGCCAGGTCGGCGAGCAGCACCGACACCGCCTCGCGGACGATGCGACCCCGGTCGGCGGCCAGCCCGTGGTGGGCGCGCAGCGTCAGCCGCGCGGACTCCAGGGCCAGCAGCTCGTCCGCGGAGATGTAGACGGTGATCTTCTCGTCGTGCTTGGTCCGGTCCGTGCGGCGGGCCGGCCGGCCGCGGGTCGCGACCCGGGGCTGCAGCACCGGGGCCGGCGCGGGCTCGGCGGGGGCGGCTCGGAACGCGGCGAGGTCGTCGTCGGCCGGCTGGGCACCGCCGGGCACGAGGGTGAGCGACGCGGCCGCCTCGGCGGCGGACTCCCCCACCCGGCGGGCGGCGCTGCGCCGCGCCGGCGCGCGCGCCGGGGGGGGGGGGCGGGGGCGCTCGGGGACCTCGGGCCCCGAGGCGGTGTCGGTGCGGCGGAACAGCTCCGAGGCACCGGGCAGGACGGGCCTCCGCGTCATGCCGACACCTCCTCGCTGGCGCTCGTCGGCAGCATGACCCACGTCGCTGCGTACCCGTGTGATCTCGCACGCTCGATCACAGTGCCAGCACCTCCTTGGCGAGGTCGCGGTACGCCGAGGCGCCCGTCGACGTGGGCGCCCACGTGGTGATCGGCTGGCCGGCGACGGTGGTCTCCGGGAACCGCACGGTGCGTTGGATGACGGTCTGGAACACGGTGTCGCCGAACGCCTCGACGACGCGGCTGAACACCTCCCGGCAGTGCACGGTCCGGGAGTCGTACATGGTGGCGAGGATGCCGTTGATCTCCAGCGACGGGTTGAGCCGCTCCTTGACCTTGTCGATCGTGTCGACGAGCAGGGCCACCCCGCGCAGGGAGAAGAACTCGCACTCCAGCGGGATCACCACGCCCTGGGCGGCGGTGAGCGCGTTGACCGTGAGCAGGCCGAGCGAGGGCTGGCAGTCGATGAGGATGTAGTCGTACTCGTCGACGACGTCGGCGAGCACGCGCAGCAGCGTCTGTTCCCGCGCGACCTCGCTGACCAGCTGCACCTCTGCGGCGGAGAGGTCGATGTTGCTCGGCACCAGGTCCAGGCCCGGGATGTCGGTGGCCACCCGCACGTCGCGCAGGCTGGTCTGCCGCTCCATGAGGGCGTTGTAGATCGTCCGGTCCAGGTTCTGCGCCGGGACGCCCAGCCCCACCGACAGCGCCCCCTGCGGGTCGAGGTCGACGAGTAGCACCTTCCGGCCGAACTCCACCAGCGCGGCACCGAGGTTGATGGTGGACGTCGTCTTGCCGACGCCCCCCTTCTGGTTGCACATCGCGATGACGCGGGCGGGCCCGTGCTCGGTCAGGGGCTTGGGGTCCGGGAGGCGCCGCTGGCGCGCCCGGGCCGGGTCCTGTCGCAGCGCGGCCGCCCCCATCTCGGGGTCGGTGTCGTGCGGGCGCGCGACGGCAGAGGCCGCGTCCGCTCGGATCGCCATGGGTTGTCGCCTCCAGCTCGGTGCCCGTCCGGACGTTCCGGGTGCGGCCAGCCGTCCTGTCCGCTCGGGTGATGAGGACGCTAGGGAGATGGAGGAAGGTTCCCAAGGCGGCACGCCGTCGACGTGTCGACATGGCGACGAATGCCAACCAGTGTGACCGCTCAAGCCGAGCTAGACGCAACTACTGACAGACTGAGCGGGTTCCGGATGTCAGGTCAGCGCGCGGGGGTGGCTGGTCGCGTAGACCTCGCGCAGGCGCTCTACGGTGACCAGCGTGTAGACCTGGGTGGTCGTCACCGAGGCGTGGCCGAGCAGTTCCTGCACCACGCGCACGTCGGCGCCGCCGTCGAGCAGGTGGGTGGCGAAGCAGTGCCGCAGGGTGTGCGGCGAGATCTCCCCGTCCAGCCCGGCGCGTTCGGCCGCCGTCCGGAGGATCGACCAGGCGCTCTGCCGGGACAGCGGGCCGCCGCGCACGTTGAGGAAGAGCGCGCCGCCCCGCACCCCCGCGCGGCCGTTCGCGGCCAGCGCCGGCCGCGCCCGCACGAGGTACTCCTCGACGGCCCGCAGGGCGTAGCTGCCGACCGGGACGACGCGCTCCTTGCCGCCCTTGCCCGCCAGCCGCACGGTGCTCTGCCCGCGGTCGAGGTCGTCGACGGCCAGCCCGACCGCCTCGGAGATGCGGGCCCCGGTGCCGTACAGCACCTCCAGCAGCGCCCGGTCGCGCAGCCCGCGCGGCCCCTCCAGCGAGCCGGCCGCCTCGATCAGCGCGACGACCGACTCCACCGGCACCGCCTTGGGCAGGCGCCGCGCCGGGGTGGGCGGCCGCACCTCGTGGGCGACGTCGTCGGGCACCAGGCCGTCCAGGAGCGCGAACCGGTGCAGGCCGCGCACCGCCACCACCGCGCGGGCGGCCGAGGTCGCCGACAGCGGCGGGTGGTCGTCGTCGCCCCGGCGCAGCGCGGCGAGGAAACCGGCGACGTCGGACTCCGCCACCTCCCGCACGCCGCGGACCCCGGCCGCAGCCAGGTACTCGCAGTAGCGGCGGAGGTCGCGGCGGTAGGAGGCGATGGTGTTGGCCGCCAGCCCCCGTTCCACGGTGAGGTGGTCCAGGTAGCCGGTGACGACCCGGTCGACGTCGGGGCCGGCGGACAGCGTGCTGGTCAGCGGAGCACCTCCTGGAGCGGGACCGCGGCCATGCCGTGGGCCTCGGCGACCTCGGGCAGCACCACGCTGCCCGAGACGACGTTCACCCCGTGGGCGAGCGCCGGGTCGCGGTGGACGGCGGCGGTCGTACCCTCGGCGGCCAGCGCCATGACGTAGGGCAGCGTGACGTTGGTGAGCGCGTGCGTGGAGGTGTTGGGCACCGCGCCCGGCATGTTCGCCACGCAGTAGAAGACGGAGTCGTGCACGCGGAAGGTCGGGTCGTCGTGCGTGGTGGGCCGGGTGTCCTCGAAGCAGCCGCCCTGGTCGACGGCGATGTCCACCAGCACCGACCCCGGCTTCATCCGGGACACCAGCTCGTTGCTGACCAGCACGGGCGCCTTGGCCCCGGCCACCAGCACGGCGCCGATCACCAGGTCGGCGTCCAGCACGGCGCGCTCGACCTCGTAGGCGTTGGAGGCCACGGTCTGCAGGTGCCCCTGGTAGATCCGGTCGGCGGCCCGCAGCTTGTCGATGTCGCGGTCCATGACGACGACCTCAGCCTGCATGCCGAGGGCGATCGCCGCCGCGTTCATGCCCGAGACGCCGGCGCCGATCACCACGACCTTGGCGGCGTAGACCCCGGAGACCCCGCCGAGCAGCACCCCGCGCCCGCCGTGCGCCCGCTCCAGGCAGTGCGCGCCCACCTGCGGCGCCATCCGCCCGGCCACCTCCGACATGGGGGCCAGCAGGGGCAGCGTGCCGTCTGCCTTCTGCACGGTCTCGTAGGCGATCGCCGTCGTCCCGGAGGTGACCAGCGCGTCGGTGCACTCCTTCGACGCCGCCAGGTGCAGGTAGGTGAAGAGCGTCTGGCCGGCGCGGAGGCGGCCGTACTCCTCGGCGATCGGCTCCTTGACCTTCAGCAGCAGGTCGGCGTCGGCCCAGACGTCGTCGGCCTCGGCGACGATGCGGGCACCGGCGGCGGTGAAGTCGGCGTCGGGGATGGAGGAGCCCTCCCCCGCGCCCTGCTCCACCAGCACCTCGTGCCCGGCGCGCGTCAGCTCCGTCACGCCGGCCGGCGTGAGCGCCACCCGGTACTCCCGGTTCTTGACCTCTCGGGGAACTCCGACCCGCATCGCTGGCTCTCCTGGTCCCGGCGGCCGCTCCCGAGGGTGACGGGCCGGCCCACCACGTCGTGGGCCGCCCGGTCGGGGCGGGCCTCGCCGCGGAGTGTAGGCACGCCGACCGGTTCCGTCCCGGGCCGGAAGCCGTTTCGTGACCCTCCGTCCCCGCCGTCGCGGCCGGTGCCGGGCTGCCGCGACCGGCCGACTGGCCGACGATGGCGGGGCCCGCCCGCCCCTCCCGGAGGACGCCACCCCATGCGCTTCTACGCCGAGCACCCCGCCCTCCGGGCGCGCCAGCTGGCCGCCGACCTGGGCTTCCTGGCGTGGACGGTGGTCTGGGTGCTGGTGGCCCGGGCCGCGCACGGCGCCGTCCTGCTGCTCGCCGGCCCAGGCCGGGCGGTCGAGGACCTCGGCCGGTCGGTCGCCGGCTCCATGGACTCGGCCGCGTCGGCGGCCGAGGGCGTCCCGCTGGTCGGTGGGGAGCTGGCCGCCCCCTTCGACGCCCTCTCGGGTGCGAGCGGCTCGGTGCGGGGCGCCGGGCAGTCGGCGCAGGACGCCGTCGGCACGCTGGCGACGATCCTCGCCGTCGTCCTCGTCCTGCTGCCCGTGGGCTGGATGCTGCTGCGCTGGCTGCCCTGGCGGCTGCGCTATGCCCGCGACGCCGGGGCGGTGCGCGGGATGCTCGCGGCCCCCGGCGACCTGGAGCTGCTCGGGGCGCGCGCACTCGCCACCGCCCCCCTGCCGGACCTGGCCGCCCTCCCGGGCGGCACCGGTGCCGCGTGGCGCCGCGGCGACCCGGCCGCCGTGCGCGCCCTGGCCGGGCTCGAGCTGGCCCGGCTCGGCCTGCGCCTGCCGCCCGTGGACCCGGGAAGCCCGCGCTGAGGGAGGTCCACCCGCGTCGCCCGACGTGCAGCCGGACCACGGCGAGGCTGCACGTCAGGTGGTCCGGCTAAACCCTCGGGCCGGGGGCTCAGCCGGCGTCGACCGGGCGCAGCCGCGGGCCGGCGGCCCGCACCTGGGCGGCGGCCAGCAGCCCGACGACGGCCGCGACGTTGCGGATGCCGCCGTCGAACACCCGCTGGACCGCGTCGGCCAGCGGCACCCGCTCCACGGTCATGTCCAGCTCCTCGTGCTCCACGGTGAAGCCCTCGGGGCGGTCGACGTCGGTGAGCTCCTCGGCCAGGTACACCAGCACCTGCTCGTCGCAGAAGCCGGGCGAGCTGTAGTGCGTGGTCAGCAGCGACCAGCGGGCCGCCGAGAGCCGCACCTCCTCGGCGAGCTCCCGCTTGGCCGTCTCCAGCGGCGGCTCGCCGTCGGCGTCCCGCAGCCCGGCCGGCAACTCCCACAGGTAGCCGCCGACCGGGTGCCGGTACTGCCGCAGGAGGACGACCTCGCCGGCGTCGGTGAGGGCCACGACCGCCACCGCCCCCGGGTGGTGGACCACCTCGCGGACGCTGTCCCCGCCGCCCGGCATCGCCACGGTGTCCTTGACCAGGCTGATGACCCGGCCCTCGTACACCGGCTCGGAGGCCAGGACGTGGTACTCGTGGGCGTCCGGCTCCCCCGCGCCCATCAGATGCCGACCTTCTCCGCCTCGTCCACCGGCACCGGGAGGCGCGCGGACTCCTGGTAGTCGACGGCGGCCTGCACGAACGCCGCGAACAGCGGGTGCGGCCGGGTCGGGCGGCTCTTCAGCTCCGGGTGGGCCTGGGTGCCGACGAAGAACGGGTGCGCCTCGCGGGGCAGCTCGGCGAACTCCACCAGCGTGCCGTCGGGCGAGGTACCGGAGAACACCAGGCCGGCCTCGGTGAGGCGGTCGCGGTAGGCGTTGGCGACCTCGTACCGGTGCCGGTGCCGCTCGGTGATCTCGGTCGATCCGTACGCGGCGGCCACCACCGAGCCGTGCTGCAGGCTGGCCGGGTAGCTGCCCAGCCGCATGGTGCCGCCCATGTCGCCCCGGCCCGCGACGACGTCGAGCTGGGTGGCCATGGTGGAGATGACCGGGGCCGGCGTCTCGGGGTCGAACTCGGTGGAGTTCGCGCCCTCGATGCCGGCCAGGTTGCGGGCGGTCTCGATGACCATGCACTGCAGCCCCAGGCACAGCCCCAGGGTCGGGATGCCGTTGGTGCGGGTGTGCCGGATGGCACCGAGCTTGCCCTCGATGCCGCGCACCCCGAAGCCGCCGGGGATGCAGACGCCGTCGACGCCGGCCAGCGCCTTCTCCGCGCCCTCGGGCGTCTCGCAGTCGTCGGAGGGCACCCAGCGGATCTGCACCCGGCTGCGGTGGGCGAAACCGCCGGCCCGCAACGCCTCGGTGACCGACAGGTAGGCATCGGGCAGGTCGATGTACTTGCCGACGAGCGCGATCGTGACGGTCTGCTTGGGCGCGTGGACCCGGTCGAGCAGGTCGCCCCACACCGTCCAGTCGACGTCGCGGAAGGGCAGGCCCAGCCGGCGGACGACGTAGGCGTCGAGACCCTCGCGGTGCAGCACCTTCGGGATGTCGTAGATCGACGGCGCGTCGGGGCAGGAGATGACCCCCTCGGCGTCGGTGTCGCACATCAGGCTGATCTTGCGCTTGAGGCCCTCGTTGATGTCCCGGTCCGACCGGCACACCAGCGCGTCGGGCTGGATGCCGATGCTGCGCAGGGCGGCGACCGAGTGCTGCGTCGGCTTGGTCTTCAGCTCACCCGAGGGGGCGATGAACGGGATCAGCGAGATGTGCAGGAAGAAGCAGTTGTCCCGGCCGATCTCGTGGCGCACCTGGCGGGCGGCCTCGAGGAAGGGCAGCGACTCGATGTCGCCGACGGTGCCGCCGATCTCGGTGATGACGACGTCCACCCGCTCGGCGGAGTCGGCGCCGGCGAGGATGCGGGCCTTGATCTCGTTGGTGATGTGCGGGATGACCTGCACGGTGTCGCCCAGGTACTCCCCGCGCCGCTCCTTGGCGATCACGTCGGAGTAGACCTGCCCGGTCGTGACGTTCGCCCGGCCGGAGAGGTCGGTGTCGAGGAAGCGCTCGTAGTGACCGATGTCCAGGTCGGTCTCCGCGCCGTCCTCGGTGACGAACACCTCGCCGTGCTGGAACGGGTTCATCGTGCCCGGGTCCACGTTGAGGTAGGGGTCGAGCTTCTGCATCGTGACGCGGAGGCCACGGCTGGCCAGCAGCGTGCCGAGCGAGCTGGCGGTCAGCCCCTTGCCGAGCGAGGAGACGACCCCGCCGGTGACGAAGACGAACTTCGTCGGCTGGTTGTTGTGGAGCAGGAGGCTGCTACCCGAGTGATCACGTGTTCCCGACGGTCGACCCACGGGAGACGACCGTAACACGGTCGGGGCCGTCGGCCCGGCCGGAGTGCGGAGCGCCACCCGCGGACTCGCCCGCCCCGGTGGAGCCGGGGTCCGGCCCGACCGCCAGCCACACCAGCAGCGGCACCAGCAGGGCCGCCGCGGTCGCGGGCAGGGCGACGCCGGAGTCGTTGACCACCGCCCCGATCGTCAGGCTCAGCGCGACCGACACCAGCGCGGCGCGCAACACGGCGGCGTCCTCGAGCGGCAGGCCGGCCGGGCCCCGCGGTGCGCGCCCCGGCCCCGCCGGCACGCTGCGCAGCGGACCGCCGGGCCGCAGCAACCAGACGGCGGCGACCAGCGCGACCGGCAGCATCCAGGCCAGCGGGCTGCCCAGCAGGATGCCGATGTTGGCCTGCGCCTTCCGGCTGACGACGGTCCACGCCTCCCCGGTGAGCACCTGCTCGACGAACCTGCCCAGGTGGGTGCGCTCCGTCGGCGGGCGGACCCAGTCCAGCACCGCGACCGTGCTGACGGCGACCACCGCCGCAGCGAGGATCGCCCCGAGCCGGACGACGGTGACCCGCACGCGCGCGAGCAGCATCGCCAGCAGCAGGAACCCGGGCAGGGCCGCGAGGACGCCGCCGAAGTCGCGGCCCAGCGGCGGGGCCCCGATGACGGCGACGGTCAGCAGCCCGGCACCCAGCACCACGGCGGCGGTGCGGCGGCGTGCCCGCCCGGCCGGTGACCGGCGCCCGACGGCGGCGGCCAGCGCCGCAGTGACCGTCAGCGCGCTCACCGACAGCAGCCCGAAGGTGAGGTTCCCGTAGCCGGTGAACCGCCCGGCGACGATCGCGTCGTACCCCAGCGGCCCGTTCAGCTCGAGCGGCGAGCCGGTGAGCACGTCGCCGACGAGGGTGACCAGGGTGAGGGCGAGGACCGCCAGCGCGGGGCCGAGCCGGCGCCGGCGCCAGGGGCCCAGGGCGGCGACCGCGAGCACTCCCAGGTCGGCGACGACCACGGCGGTGACCAGGGCGGCCAGCGGCGCCGGGGCCCGCTCCCAGGACACCGCCCCCGCCAGGAAGGTGGCCACGGGCAGCCCGGCGGCGGCGAGGCACAGCAGGCGCAGGGCCCGCCGGATCGGCGGCCAGCTGCCCGGGCGGGCGCCCCACCGTCCGCTACCGACCACCAGCACGCCCAGCCCGACGACGGCCGCACCGACGACCACGAAGGTCCAGAAGAAGACCCCGGTGTTGCGGTAGTGGGTGATCGCCGCGACGTTGACCCGCTCCAGCTCGGCCACGGCCTCGGGCAGCGGCGGCCGCTCGCCCGTGCTCCGCCACGGCTGGCCGTTCATCGACGCCGGCGGGTCGAGGCCCAGTGCGCGCAGCACGGTCGGGGCCACGTCGATGAGCTGCACGAACGGCACCCGGCCCGTGCTCGCCGAGGTCAGCCAGCCCACGTCGAACCCCGGCCCTGCGGCCATGCCGACGTGCAGCTGCGGCCGGCCGTCGTTGACCTCCGAGATGCCGGCCAGCAGGAGCAGGGTGTCGCCGGGCAGCGCGTCGAGGCCCGCGCGCAGCCGGCCCAGCGCGTCGTCGATCCGGGTCAGCGCGGAGGCCCGCGGCTCGGGCCGGGTGCCGTCGTCGGTCGGCTCGGCACCGGGCGCGCCGGCGTCGGCGAGCTGGTCGAGGGAGACCAGGGTCAGCGGGCAGGCGGTCAGCAGCTCCACCAGCTCGCCGGGGTCCGCCGGCAGCACGGGCACCGTGGTGAGGGGCACCCCGTCCGCGGCCACCGCCAGGGCTGCGGCCCGACCGGACACCGAGGCGCAGCCGACGGCCTCGCCCAGCGCGCCGGGCTCCGCGCCGAAGCGGACGGTGCCCTCGTCCTCGGCGGTCCGGGCGACGGTGGCCTGCGGGTCGCCCAGCGCCACCGCCGCCACCCGCTCCTGGAGACCGCAGCGGGTGAGGGAGGTGTCCAGCCGGGGCTCCTGGGGCGCCTCCTCCTCGGGAGCCGTGTCCCCGTCGGGGGCCTCGGGGTCGGGCAGCGTCGGCAGGGGCACCGGGGGCAGCCCCTCGTCGGTGCCCGGGAACCGGGCCCGGTTGCCGGCCCCGAGCGTGGCCCAGCCGTCCAGCAGGCAGCTGGTGGACCGGGCCGCGCGCACCGACGTCGCCCCGATCGCCGACTCCTCCGCCAGCGCCCACAGCTGCGGCGTCGACGAGGGGTCCACGTCGGCCCAGGTCAGCCCCGGCACGCCCACGACGACGACGCGGTCGGCGGCGTGACCCTCCGGACCGGCCGCCGCCCCCGCGGCGGACGGGAGACCGACCAGCAGCAGCAGGACCAGGGCCACGAGCGCCGCTGCGCAGCGGCCCCCCCGCGCGGCCGGCCCGCTCATGTCGCCGGCCGGGCCGGTGGCGTGCCGAGCAGCTCCCGGTAGACCCCGACCAGCTGCGCGGCGGTGCCCGCCTCGTCGGGCCAGCCGGCGGCCTGCCGCAGCCCGGCCGCGACGAGGTCCGCGGCGTGCGCGCTGTCGCAGAGCACCCGCACCACGGCCTCGGCGAAGGCCACGGCATCCCCGACCGGGACGAGCTCGGCGGCGTCGCCTAGGAGCTCCGGCAGCCCGCCGGTGCGGGTGGCCACCAGGGGCACCCCGGCGCGGAGGGCCTCCTGCGCGGTGAGCGACCGCGCCTCCCAGCGCGAGGGGAGCACGCAGAGATCGGCGGCGCCCAGCAGGTCGGCGACGTCGTCCCGGCGGCCCAGCAGCGTGACCGGCAGCGCCTCGGCGCGGATGCGCCGGGCCAGCTCGTCCTGCAGCGGCCCGTCGCCGGCGATGACCACCGAGGGCACCGGGCGCACCCGCTCGTCGGCCGACCAGCGCGCCACCGCGTCGAGCAGGACGTCGTAGCCCTTCTGCGGGTGCAGGCGGCCGACGGCGACGACCAGCGCACGGTCGTCGTCGAGCCCGAGGCCGGCGCGGACCTCCGCCGGGGTGCGCGTGGCCGCGGGCAGCGGCGGTGCGGAGACGGGCGCGACCCGCACGTCGCGGGCGCCCAGCCGGCGGGCGTTCTCGGCGAGGTCGGCCGAGGCGGCGAGGACCACGTCGGCGGCTCGCACGGTGGCCCGTTCGGCGCGCTCGAGCACCCGGCGCCGCAGCCCGCCGCCCTCGGGGAGGGCGTTGTGCAGGGTGAGCACCAGCGGCACCGTGCCGTCGGCCAGCCGGCGCGCGGCCGCGGCGACCAGCCCGGCGCGCAGGCCGTGGGCGTGCACCAGGTCGCTGCCGGCCAGCGCCCGGCGGAGCGACTGCACGGCGCGCGCGTCGGCGGCCGGCGCCAGCCCGGCGGAGATCTCCACGGGGGTGAACCGGGCGCCGCGGCCGCTGAAGCCGAACAGCACGTCGGTGGCGGCCGGGCCGCACACGTCGACCTCGGCACCCGATGCCCGCAGCGGCGCCACGAGCGAGCGGACGTGGGTGCCCACGCCTCCGGTGCTGGTGGCCAGCACCTCGGTGATGCAGCGGTCCCGCAGGGGCGTCTCAGCCACTGCGCACCTCCTGCTCACCCGTCGACCGCAACTCCCGGAGCGCCCCCACCAGCTGCGCGCGGGCCGTGCCCATCATGACGGCCAGCGCCACGACCAGCACGACGCCCCCGACGACGACGCCGGCGCCCAGCGCGGCCAGCACCCCGTCGGGCACGGGGTCCGCACCGAGGACGCGGGCCAGCCACAGACCGGCCCCACCCGCCAGGACCGCCGCCGCCACCGCGGACGGGCCGCCCCGGGACAGGCCGTGCAGCGCCGGCCGGCCGGCCACCCGCAGCACCACGACCAGCAGCCCGGCACCGGCGACGGTGACCCCCAGCGTGTGGCCGAGGGCCAGCGCCGCGGCCCGGTCCGCCGGGGGCAGCACGGCGGCCAGGACGACGTCGGCGGCGACGGCGAGCAGCCAGCCGCCGAGGACGCACACGGTCGGTGCCTTCCACAGCCCACGGGCGTAGAGCGCACGGGTGAGGACGGCCACCAGCGCGTAGCCGAGCAGGCCGGGCGCGAAGGCCACCACGGTGTCCCGCAGCGCCGCCACCTCGCGATCGGTGCCGCCGGCGAAGAACACCCGCGCCACCGGGCCGGCCGCGGCGACCAGCGCCGCGGTGGCGACGGCGGAGGCGGCGACGGTGAGCAGGACGACCGGCGCCAGCGCGCGGCGGTATCCGGTCTCGTCACCGACCTCGGCGCGCTCGGCCAGACCCGGGTAGGCCGAGGTGGCCAGCGGCACGGCGAGCGCCGCCCACGGCAGGAGGAAGACGGTCAGGCCGGCGACGTACACCACCTGGGTGCCTTCGGGCGCCCCGCTGTTGGCCAGCCGGATGGCGACGGCGGCCACCAGCTGCTGGCCGGCGAGGGTGAGGACGCCGGCGAGGGCGAGCCGGCGGACCCGCGGGGCGGCGCCGACCGGGAAGCGCAGCGACGGTCGGAGCCCGAGCCGCAGCCCCCGCAGCGGCACCAGCAGGCTCAGGCTGAGCGCCACCACGCCGAGCGTCGTCCCCACGCCGAGCACGAGCTCGGCCGGGGTGGACAACCCCGCCACCTCCGTCCCGCCGCCCATGGCCGCGAACGCGAGGTAGGCCGCCGCCACGACGACGCTGGACAGCAGCGGCGCGAGCGCCGGGCCGGCGAAGCGCCGGTGGGCCTGCAGCACGCCGGTGAGGACGATGCCGATGCCGTACAGGAGGACCTGCGGGGCGAAGACCAGCAGGAAGCGGGCGGCGAGCTCCACCTGCTCGGGATCCTCGGCGCCGAGCAGCAGCCGCGCGATCGGCTCGGCCAGCACCGCCACCAGCACCGACAGCGGCACGAGCAGCAGCAGCGTCCAGCCCAGCAGGGCCGACGCCGTGCGCCGCACCTGCTCGCGGTCCCCGGCGGCGATGCCGCCGGCGAGCATGGGGACGACGAGGCTGGCCAGCGCACCACCGGCCACCACCTCGAAGACGATGTTCGGGACGTTGTTGGCCGCGAGGTAGGTGTCGCCGGTGCTGCCCGGGCCGACCGTGTTGGTGAAGACCAGCGTGCGCCCGAAGCCGGCCAGCCGGGACAGGACGGTGAGCGCCGCGATCAGCGCGGCGGCGCCGGCCACCCCGCGGGCCACCTGCCGCCCGGTCACGAGGGACGGCGGCCGAGGCGGTCCAGTTCGCGCAGGCCCGGCGTGGCCTCGATGACGCGGGTGAAGCTGACCCGCTCGCTGGCGAGGGTGAGGCCGCTGACCGCGACCAGCGCGCCGGCCCGGACGGCGCGCGAGCCGACGGCGGCGAGCCGCAGCCCCAGCAGCGCGCCGAGGGCGTTGGCCCCGCTGTCACCGAGCATGACCCGCTCGCCGAGGTCCTCGGGCAGCACGGCGAGAGTCGCCCCGAGCGGCCCGGCGGCCAGCCTCCCGGCGGGCCCGCCGAGGCCGGCGGCCGCGGCCAGGACGCCCACCTTGGCCGCGCGCCCCGGCCGCAGGTCGAGCAGGTTGAGCAGGTTCGCCGTCCCGGCCACGAGACCGGTGGTGAGCACGCCGTCGACGAGCGCACCGGCGCCGCGACCGCTCCCGCGGGTCAGCAGGGCCGCCGTCGCGGCGGCGGCCCCGATCCCGGCGACCTTCACCGCGCCGGCGGACACCCGGCCCTCGCGCAGCGCCCGCAGGTGGCCGGCGAGCCCCTTGTCGCGGGCCTGCTCCGGCCGGGCGCCGGCGAGGTCGTCGTAGCCGCCGACGAGGCCGGACGCGGCGCCGACCACCACCGCGGCGGCCCGGGTGCCGGGCGGAGCACCGAGCGCGGCGGACGCCGTCGCAGCGGCCGCGAGCGCCGGCCCGCCGAGGAGGCTGACCGGGCGGCCGGCGTAGTTGGTGCGCCGCCACGGCGCACCCGCGGGGCGGGCCGCCAGCCGGGCGGCCGCCGCCAGGGCGCCGCGGGCCGCTCCGGCCCCGGCGACGGCGAGCAGCGCGGTGCGCCGCGCGCTCACTGGGCGGCGGCGGGCAGCGGCGGCACCGGCTGGGTGTCCTCGCCGGTCCCGTACATGCCCGAGGTGCCCTGCGACTCCTGCCCGAGCGCGAGCACGGTGCTGATCCGGCCGACGACGGTGCCGACGTTGTCGACCGTGGAGATGGCGGAGGCGAGCGCCGGGTCCGCGCGCACCGCGCCGATCAGCCCGTTGGGGCGGGCCGACGGGGCGTCGCCGGCGATCACCGCGCCCCGGCCCTGTTCGTCCAGGGCGCTGGCCAGCGCGATCAGGGCGGCGTTGCGGGCGTCGGCGTCGTCACCGGTGAACCCGCTGCCGGTGAGCAGCACGGCGTGGTCGGCGGGCGTGACCGAGGCGCCCTCGGGGACGAGCACGTCCAGGGAGGCCAGGCCGGCCAGCACGGAGGAGACCGCGGCGGTGTCGGGCGCCGGCCCGTCCGGCGGGATCATGAGCACCTGCGCCAGCAGCGAGCCCACCAGGACGCCGGTGTCACCGCTCTCGGGCAGCTGCAGGCCGGCCGGCCGTCCCGGGCCGGTCACGAAGCTCTGCAGCGCGGCCCCGGTGGCCGGGTCGCTGTACTCCGGCTGGAGCCGCACCACACCGCTGACCGACCCGCCCGCTTCGCCGATGAGGGCGGTGACCGCCTCGACCGTCTCGGGGGTGACGGTGTCGTTGGTCGGGACGAGGAGCACCGAGCGGTCGGTGAGCGTGCCTTGGACCAGCGCGTCGTCCACGGCCTCCTCGAACTCCGCGGAGGTGTCCAGCTGCGCCTCGAGCTCCTGCGTGCGGTCCTCGAGGTCCCGCTTGTCCTGCTCGAGGTCGGCCACCTGGTTCTCGATGTCGGCGAGGATCGGCTCGTTGAGCGCCGTCGTCCCGATGACGATGCCCAGGGCGACCGCGAGGAAGACCGCGATCAGAGAGACCAGGTGGTAACGGAAGTCGATCACGCGATGAGGTTCTCCAGCCAGAACATGAAGCTGTTCCATTGGTCGAGCAGCAGGTCCAGGTAGACGCGCCCGGCCGCGGACAGGGCCAGCGCCGACCCGATCGCGACGAAGGCGGCGATCACCAGGACCACGAGTGCGGTCGTCGAGATGCGGCTGCGGTAGAGCCGGCTGACGCCCTTGGCGTCGACCAGCTTGCCGCCCAGCCGCAGGCGGGTGAGGAATGTCGACGCCATGCCCCCGCGCCCCTTGTCCAGGAACTCCACGAGCGTGGCGTGCGTGCCGACGGCGACGATGAGCGTGGCGCCCTTCTCGTCGGCCAGGAGCATCGCGATGTCCTCGCTGGTGGCGGCCGCGGGGAAGGTGATGGCGTCGACGCCGAGGTCCTGCACGCGGGCCAGCCCGGGGGCGCGGCCGTCGGCGTAGGCGTGCACGACCACCTCGGCGCCGGAGCGCAGCACGTCGTCGCTGACCGAGTCCATGTCGCCGATGATCATGTCCGGCGAGTAGCCCGCCTCGACCAGCGCGTCGGCGCCGCCGTCCACGCCGATGAGGACCGGGCGGTAGTCGCGGATGTAGGAGCGGAGGGCGTGCAGGTCCTCCTTGTAGTCGTAGCCGCGGACGACCACGAGCACGTGCCGGCCTTCGATCGTCGTCGCCACGTCCGGGACGCCGACGCCGTCGAGCAGGAGCGCGCGCTCGCGTTTCATGTACTCCATGGTGTTGGCGGCGAACGCCTCCAGCTGCACCGAGAGACCGGCCTTCGCGTCGGCCATCGCGGCGGCGACGGTGTCGGCGTCGTGCTCGGCGCCTTCGGCGAGGACCGCGCCCTCGGCGTCGAGCAGGCGGCCGTCCTCGACGCGGACTTCGGCGCCCTCCTTGACCTTCGCGAAGACGTCCTTGCCGACGTCGTCGAGCAGGGGGATGCCGGCGTTGATCAGGATCTCCGGGCCCAGGTTCGGGTAGCGGCCGGAGATGCTGGGCGCGGCGTTGACCACGGCGGCGACCTTGCAGCCCACCAGCGCGTCGGCGCTCACGCGGTCGATGTCGACGTGGTCGATGACGGCGATGTCGCCGGGGCGCAACCGCTTCGTCAGGTTCTTGGTGCGCCGGTCCAGGCGGACGGTGCCGGCGGTGCCGGGACCCGCCTCCTGAGCCCGGCCGCGGCGAACGGTGCCGATGCGCATGACATCGCATGCTGCCACGCTCGGCGGACGGGCCGATCCTCCGACGCGCCTCGGCAACCCCCTGGTCACGCAACGTGTCCGACACCACCTCTGCCCGACACGCCGGGCGCGCCGGGTCGGCCGCTTGCGCGGAACCGTTACCGAGTCGTGACTAGCGTTGCGCGTGTGACTGGAGTGGCCGGAGCCCTGACGACCGCAGCGTCCCTCCCGCAGGTCGAGGAGAGCGCTCCCGCGCCTGCCGGTGCGGCGGTGATCCGGGCCGTGCCGGCGCCCGAGCCGGTCGCGCCCCCCGCTCCCCCGCGTGGGCAGCCCGCCGAGGGGGACGCCGGGGACCGGCCCCGCGGTCGCCGGAAGCCGCGGGGGCAGGGCATCCGCGAGCACCGCCGGCAGCAGACCCGGGCGCGCATCGTCGACGCCGCCACGGACCTGTTCGACGCGCGGGGGTTCGACGCGGTCAGCGTGGTGGAGATCGCCCAGCGCGCCGGTGTGGTGGAGAAGACCGTCTTCAACCACTTCCCGGTCAAGGAGGGGCTGGTCTTCGACGCCGACCCGCCGATGCGCGCGGCTCTGCTGGACGCGGTGCGCCGGCGGCCGGCCGGTGAGTCGGTGGCCGCGGCCGCCGGGAGCTTCGTCGTCGCCGCGGTGAGCCTGCTGGGCACGCCCGAGGCCGCCGACGGGGTGGCCCGCATGGCGCGGGTGATCCGGGGCAGCCGCACGCTGCAGGTGCGCGAGCGGGAGATCCTGGGCGAGCTCACCACCTCGCTGGCCGACCTGATCGCCGAGGAGACCGCTGCGCGGTTGGGCCAGATCGAGCCGTGGCTGGCCGCGCACGCTGTGCTGGGCCTGTACGCCTCGTTGCTGGAGCTCGCGCGCGACCGGGTCCTCGCCGGGGTGAGCGGCCCCGAGCTGGCGGCCGAGCTGCGCCACCAGGGCCGGCGCGGCCTGGCCCTGCTGCAGTTCGGCCTCGCCGGCTACGCCAAGCGGAGGTGACCGACGAGGGGGCCCGGAGGGTCCCCGAGGTGGCCACAGAGCCGCCCCTGCGAGGCAAGCCGGCGAGCGGGAGCCGGAGGCTCCCCGAGCCGGCGCAGGGATCGGCTCAAGGCAGGTCGGGCACGGCACCTGGCCGCGGTGTGATCCGGAGGATCACCAGGTCACAGCCGCGGTCCAGATCACGCAGCGATCTGCAGTGAGCACAGCAGCTGGTCGCCGCGGTCGCCGGGGAGCGCCTGGTCGCGGGTGAACAGCGCGATGGCGACCATGTAGCCGTCGTCGCCGGCCCAGCCGTGCCCGTCCGCGCAGAGCCGGTGGATGTGCTCGCGGACCTTGGGCTCGCTGCTGTAGGGGCCGTAGTCCAGCCCCATGGCCAGGAAGTTGGCCACCCGGTAGCCGAGCTCCTCGGCCGTGCGCACCGTCGTCTCGGGGTCGGAGTAGCTGGCGACGGCGGTGATCACGTCGGTGTAGCCGACCTTGAGCAGCTGGAGCACCAGGTCGTTGCCGCGCACCCCGCCCCACAGCTCGGGCATCAGGATGTCGCGGTCGGGCGCGGGGATGTAGGGCGGGTTGGCGATCACGGTCCGGGCCGGACGGCCTCCCGCGGAATCGGCCTGGTCGAAGAAGTCGCCGAGCTCGACGGTGTACCGGTCGGCGACGCCCCGCGCGGCGATGTTCGCGCGGGCCTGCGCCACCGACGGGGCGCTGATGTCGTAGCTGCGCACCCGGAGTCCGGGCAGCGCGCGGACGACGTCGGAGATGGCCGTGGCGTCACCGGTCCCGAGTTCGTCGACCCCCTCCTCGACCCATCCGAGCTGGTCGCGGTACTGGCTGAGCAGCATGCACACCGAGAAGCCGTAGTGCGCGGACTCGTCGGTCGAGGAGAAGCACGTCACCGACGCCCCCTACCCCGGTGGATCGCGCGGCACTCCCCCGCTCACCCGCTCCGGGGAACGCCGGTCAGCGGGCGGCGGCCGCCACGGCCAGCAGCTCCCGCGCGTGCGCCTGCCCGGTGTCGCTGTCGGCGAGGCCGGAGAGCATCCGGGCCAGTTCCCGCACGCGGTCCTCGCCGTCGACGGACCGGATGTCGGTGGCGGTGACCCCGGCGCCGGTGTCCGGCGCCTTGTCGACGACCAGGTGGGTGTCGGCGAAGGCGGCGACCTGGGCGAGATGGGTGACGACGACGACCTGGTGGTCGCGGGCCAGCCGGGCCAGCCGCCGCCCGATCTCCCCGGCGGCCTGGCCGCCGACCCCGGCGTCGACCTCGTCGAAGACCATGACCGGCACCGGGTCGGCGCCGGCGAAGACGACCTCGATGGCGAGCATGACGCGGGAGAGCTCACCGCCGGAGGCGCCCTTGTGCACCGGCCGCGGCGGCGCCCCCGGGTGGGCGGCCAGCAGCAGCGCGACCTCGTCGATGCCCTCGGGGCCCGGGTCGTCGGGGTGGCTGTCGATGCTGAAGGAGACCTGGGCGCTCTTCATCGCCAGGCCCGCCAGCTCGTCGCCGACCTCGGTGGCGAATCCCTCCGCGGCCGCGCGCCGCCCCGCCGAGATCCCGGCGCCCAGCCGATCGACCTCCGCGCGGGCGGCGTCCCGCTCGGTCGCCAACGCCTCGAGCGCCTCGTCGGAGACGTCGAGCTCGGAGAGCCGGCGCGCGGCGTCCTCGGCCCAGACCAGCACGCCGGCGACACCTGCACCGGGGTCGGCGTACTTGCGCACGAGCGCCGTCAGGGCGGCCCGCCGGTCGAGCACCTCGGCCAGGCGGGCGGGGTCGGCGTCGAGGTCGGCCACGTAGCCGGCGAGCTGGCCCGCGACGTCGGAGACCACGGCGACGGCGTCCGCGAGATCCTGGGCCAGCATGACCAGCGTCGGGTCGTCGGAGCCGGCCAGGGCGCGCTCGGCGATGGCCAGCGCCGCGGTGGCATCCTGCGGCACCTCGCCGGCGCCCAGGTCGCCGGTCACGTCGCCGACCAGGGCCATCCGCGCCTCGTCGGCCGCGGCCCGCAGCGCGTCGGCGTCGCTGAGCCGCTTGGCCTGGGTGTCCAGGGCCTCGTCCTCACCCGGTTCGGGGGCGACGTCGGCGATCTCCTCCAGCCCGTGCCGCAGCACGTCGGCGGCCTGCGCCAGCTCCCGGGCCTGCCCCCGCCGGCGGTCCAGGTCGGCGGCGAGCTCCCGCCACCGCTGGTGGGCGGCGCGGTAGCGGTCCAGGAGGGCGAGGTGGTCGGCACCGGCGTACCGGTCGAGCGCGCGGCGCTGCTCGGCGGGGCGGGACAGCCGCAGCTGGTCGGTCTGGCCGTGCACCGCGAGCAGGCTCTCGGCGAGCTCGGCGACGACGCCGACGGGGACGCTGCGCCCGCCCAGGTAGGCGCGCGACCGGCCTTCGGCGCTGACGGTGCGGGCGAGGATGAAGCTGCCGTCGTCGTCGGGATCGGCACCGGCGTCGGCCGCCCGCGCCCAGGCCGGCGACTCCGGCGGCAGCTCCAGCCGCCCTTCCACCCCGGCGCGGCCGTTGGCCCGGACCCGGCCGGGGTCGGCCCGGCCGCCGAACAGCAGGGTCAGCCCGGTGACCACCATGGTCTTGCCGGCGCCGGTCTCGCCTGTGACCACCGTCAGGCCGCGGCCGAGCTCGAGGGTGACGTCGTCGATGGCCCCCAGCCCGCGGATGCGCAGCTCGGACAGCCGGCCGGTCGCCGTCGTCGGCGCCGTCCGTTCAGACGTCGTCGTGCGTGCCGCCACCGCTCACCTCCCGCGCCGTCTGGTCCGGGTCGTCGACGGAGACCACCTCGCGGGTGAGCACGTTGCGGCTGGTGAACAGCTCGTGCCCCGGACCGGCGTGCCGGGCGTCGCGGAAGCCGCGGACGGGCAGCCCGAACTTCGCCACCAGACGGTCGCCGAACGCGGCGGCGTGCACGCGCGCGATGCGCACCGGCCGGCTCGCCCGGCGGACCTCCACGCGGCCGCCGTCGGGGACGTCGAGGGTGCGGCGCCCGTCGGCCGAGACGCGGGCCTGGTTGCCGTCGGCGGGGACCGCGACGGTGACCACCGAGTGGGGCGAGGTCACCAGCGGCCGGGCGAAGAGGGCGTGGGCGTTGCTGGGCACCAGCAGCAGGGCCTCGACGTCGGGCCAGACGACCGGCCCGCCGGCGGAGAAGGCGTAGGCGGTGGAGCCGGTGGGGGTCGCGCAGAGCACGCCGTCGCAGCCGAAGCTGGTCAGCGGCCGCCCGTCGATCGCGATGACGACGTCGAGCACCCGGGAGCGCTCGGCCTTCTCCACGGAGATCTCGTTGAGCGCCCACGTGCCACCGACGACCATGCCGCCGCGGTCGACGACGTCGACCCGGATCGCCAGCCGCTCCTCGACCGAGTACTCGCAGTCCTCGATGGCGCTCAGGGTCTCCTCGACCGCCTCGGGCTCGGTCTCGGCGAGGAAGCCGACGCGGCCCAGGTTGACACCCATCAGCGCGGCGTCGGTGTACCGGGCCAGCTCCGCGGCCCGCAGGAAGGTGCCGTCCCCGCCGAAGACCATGACGATCTCGGCGTCCTTCGCCGCGCCCTCGTCGCAGGGCACCACCTCGGCGCCGGGGATCTCCAGGTCGGGCGCCTCGTCCTCGAGCACCTTGACCCCGATGCCGCCGCGGAGCAGCCGCGCGGCGGAGGTGCGGGCCAGCTCGACGATGTCCCGCCGTCCGGTGTGCACCGTGAGCAGGACCCGTCGTGGGCCCCGCTCACCGGTCGCTGCCGTGCTCGGCTCGGTCACTGCGGTCCCTCCTGGACTGCTCGACGGACGGCGTCCTCCTCGATCGGCGCGGCATCGGCCCGCAGCCACAGGAAGAACTCCACGTTGCCGGCCGGCCCCGGCAGCGGGCTGGCCACCACACCGGCGGTCCCCCAGCCCAGCGCCTGCGCCGCCCGCCCGACCTCCAGGACGGAGTGCACCCGGTGCTCCGGATCGCGCACCACGCCGCCGGCGCCGAGCCGGTCCCTGCCCACCTCGAACTGCGGCTTCACCATCGGCAGCAGGTCGGCGTCGGGCGAGGCGCAGGCGGTGAGCGCCGGCAGCACCAGCCGCAGCGAGATGAAGGAGAGGTCGGCGACGACGAGGTCCACCGGACCACCGATCGCCTCGGGGGTCAGGGTGCGGACGTTGGTGCGTTCGTGCACCTGCACCCGGTCGTCGGTGCGCAGCGACCAGGCCAGCTCCCCGTACCCGACATCGACGGCGACGACCTCGGCCGCCCCGCGCCGCAGGAGGACCTCGGTGAATCCCCCGGTGGAGGCCCCGGCGTCCAACGCCCGCCGCCGCTCGACCGGCACGGGGAAGGCCTCCAGCGCACCCAGCAGCTTGTGCGCGCCGCGCGACACCCACGAGGGCTCGTCCGGGTCGGTGCGCACCACCACCGGGGTGCCCGCCTCGACGCCGGTGGCCGGCTTGGTGGCCGCCTGCCCCGCGACGGCGACCCGTCCCTCGGCGATGAGGCTCACCGCGTGCTCCCGCGACCGGGCCAGGCCGCGGCGCACGAGCTCGGCGTCGAGCCGGCTGCGACGGGCCATCAGCGCGGGTCGATCGTGCCGAGCTCGCGCTGCAGGCGCGCGTGCTCGGCCTCGAAGACGGCGACGTGCTCGGACACGGGCAGCTCGTCGAGACCGTCCAGCCGGCCGTCGCCGTCGTCCGCGGGCGTCGTCCGGTCCTCCGCCGGCGCCTCGGGGACCGGCCCCGGTCGTGGCTCGGTCGACGGAGCCCCGGGGACGGCGACCGGCGCGGGCCCCGGGCGGTACGGCCCGGGCACCGGTCGCGGGGCGGTCGGCTCGGTCACGGAGCACCTCTCGGGGGAACGGGGCGGGCAGGCCGGGACGGGCGCTCGCGGACGCGCCGGCGTCTGCAGCGGAGGTTACCGGCCGGGCACGACGTGGACGGGCTGGACGGAGCCTCGCGATAGCGTCGGGCGACCGCACCCGCCGCCGATCCCAGGGGAGACCGCTCCGCGTGGCCACCATGGACCAGTGCATGACCGCCCTCAGGGGCATCCTCGGCGACCTCGCCGCGAATCCCGCGGCGGCCGGGCTCGACCGCAGCCTGTCCTGCCGGCTGACCGATCTGGAGCAGGTGGTCCTCGGCCGGCTGAGCTCGGGATCGGTGCGGGACCTGCACGCCGTCCCCGACGGCGCGGGCGTGCCCAAGGCCGACATCCGGCTGACGATGACCAGCGACGACCTGGTGGCCCTCACCGACGGCCGGCTCTCCTTCGGTCCGGCGTGGGCCAGCGGGCGGGTCAAGCTCGAGGCGGGCCTGCGGGACCTTCTGCGGCTGCGCAAGCTGCTCTGAGCCCCGGCGGGTCAGCGCGCGCCGCCCGACGGCAGACCCCAGGCCTGGGCGCTCGCGGTCGCCGCCGCTCCGTGCGCGAGCACCCGCACCGGCGCCCCTTCCCCGGGGTGGGCCGCCCAGTGCGCGACGCAGAGCGCCCGCAGCCCGTCGAGGTCGTCGGAGCCCGACGAGGCCGTGCCCGCCGGGTGGGAGTCGGGCCCGCGGAGCTCGAGCGCGTCCCCGCCTTCCGCCTGCCGGACCGTCCAGCCGCCGCACCGCCAGGTCGGGCCGTCCACCGTCACCGCCGGGTGCGGGTGGAGGATGCCGGAGGCGTCGGCGGCCAGCAGATCGGGCCGGTGATCCGGCCCGGCGGCGACCAGCGTGGCCGGATCGGTCACCCCGGAGAAGACCAGCAGGCTGGCCGCTCCGGCGCGGCGTGCGCCCTCGATGTCGGTGTCCAGGCGGTCGCCCACCACCAGGGGGTGTTCCGCACCGGTGCGGCGGACGCACTCGGCGTGCATCGCCGGATCCGGCTTCCCCGTGACCAGCGGCTCCTGCCCCGTGACCTGCCGGACCACCGCGACCATCGCGCCGTTGCCGGGGAGCGGACCGCGCGGCGAGGGGATCGTGGCATCGGTGTTGGTCGCGACGTGCCGGGCGCCGTTGCGGACGGCGACGACGGCCTCGGCCAGCTGGGTCCAGCCCACCTCCCGTCCGTAGCCCTGGACGACCGCCTCGGGCCCGTCCTCCGCGCGCACGACCACCGTGAGACCGGCCGCCTCCAGCGCGGCGGCGACCCCCGGGCCGCCGACCGGGAGGACGCGCGCACCGGCACCGAGCAGCTCGGCCACGACGGTCGCCGCCGCCTGCGAGCTGGTGATCACGTCGCCGGGACCGGCGGGTACCTGCAGCTCGGTCAGGTGCGCGGCCACCTGCTCGGGCGTGCGGGCGGCGTTGTTCGTGACGAACCCGAGGCGCATCCCCTCGGCGCGGGCCCCGGCCAGCGCCGCGGGAACCCCGGGGACGGCGTCGGGCCCGACGTAGACGACCCCGTCGAGGTCGAGCAACGCCACGTCGTACCGCCGCGTCGGCGGCTGGGCGCAGCCGGCGGCCAGGGCCGGGAGCGCGGAGGGGCCGGCCTGGTCGGTCACGCGGATCCCCTCGTCCGACGGGCCCGGACCTCGCGGAGCGCCCGCGCGTAGTGCGCGAGATCGGGGCGCATGGCGACGGCCAGCGCCAGCTGCTCGGCGGCCAGGGCCAGGTCGCCGGCGCGGCTGGCGGCCAGCCCGAGGCCGAACCGCGCGTAGTCGTCGGCGGGGTCGGAGGCGATGCGGGTGAAGCTCTCGATCGCCTCCGGGTAGCGGTGGGCGTCGTACTGGGCGCGGGCCAGCGCCTCGCGCACGCTGCGCGATCCCGGTTCGGCCTCCGCCGCGCGGGCCAGGAGGGTCGCCGCGGCGTCGGGGTGCCGGTCGGCGAGCAGTTCCAGGCCGCGGTGGTACCAGTCGTAGACGCCGCCGGCAGGCGCCTCGCGGCCTCCGCCGCGATCCTCCGGTGCGCCTGCTGCTGGCACCGCCGCCCCCTTCCTCGACCACTGCCGGGCACCGCCGTGCGCCGGTCCGGGAGGAGCGACCGACGGCGACCGCCGGTGGCGCTCCTACGATCCTCGTCGTGCTCTCGTCGTCGGTGGGACCCCGAACGCCACCCGGGTCGGGTCCGGGCCTGGAGGTCCGGCCGTTCCGGGCGCTGACCTACCGGAACCGGGATCCCGGGCACCTGGCCCGCGTCAGCTCGCCAGCCTACGACCTGGTGACCCCGGCCGGCCGCGCCCGGCTGGCCGACGCCGACCCGCACAACATCGTGCGCCTGATCCTGCCCCAGGTCGACGGGCGACCGGGAGACGCGGACGCGTCCGCCGATCTCGCCGCGACCACGCTGCGGTCGTGGGTCACCGATGGGGTGCTCGTCCGGGACGCCGCAGCCGCACTGTGGCTGTACGAGCTGCAGCCGGCCGATGGTGCGCCGGCCACGGTGGGCTGGCTGGGCGCGGTCGCCCTGCCGCCTGCCGGCTCGGCCGCGGTGCTGCCCCACGAGGACACCTACCCCGCAGCGGTCGAAGGACGCCGGGCGCTGCTCGCAGCGACGCGCACGGACCTGGAGCCGATCGTGCTCGCCCACGATCCGGAGCCGGACGTGGCCGAGGTGAGCGCGAGGGTGCAGCGGTCGGCCCCGACGATGGAGCTGCGCGACGGGGACGGGGTGCTGCACCGGTTGTGGCGGGTGGACGACGTCGCGACGCTCAAGGCGGCCACGCAGGCGCTGTCCCGCACCCGCGCGGTGATCGCCGACGGGCACCACCGGTTCGCGGCGGCACGCGCGAACGCCGGCACGCAGGACGGTGCGGCGGGATCGGACGCGGTGCTCGCCCTGGTCACCCCGATGGGCCCGGGTGGCCTGCGGGTCGACCCGATCCACCGCGTGGTGCCGGATCTTCCCTTCAACGCCGCGGTAGCGGCGGCCGCCCGGGGTTTCGTCACAGCCGGGGTGCCGGTCGACGGGGCGGGCCCCGAAGCGGTCGTCGCGGCCGCGAGGGCGTGGCTCGGCGACCCGGCCGAGCGGGGGCTGCTGCTCAGCGACGGCGCCCGCCTGGTCCGGCTCACCGCCGCCGCTCCCGAGGTCCGTGCCGCCGTCCCGGCCGAGGAGCCGCCCGCCTGGCGGGACCTGGACGTGGTGCTCGCGCACCACGGGCTGCTGCAGGTGCTGTGGGCGCGACCGGACACCGTGGACGCCGTCGTGATCGCTCACGGGCTCGAGGAGGCCTTGGCGACTGCGGTGGAGCGCGCAGGCGTCGCCGTGCTGCTGCGTGCGCCATCGCCCACGGACGTGGCCGCGGTCGCGCGTGCCGGCGCCCGCATGCCGCGGAAGTCGACCCTCTTCGTGCCGAAGCCGCGCACGGGCCTGGTGCTGCGACCGCTCGCGGACTGAGCAGCAGAGCACCGCTTCAGGCCGTCTCCCCCGCCGCCCGCGCGGCCGATCGCGGCACCTTGCGTCCGCGCCGGCAGTTGACCTCGCACACCGACGCGGTGCCCGAGCCCGTGCGCCAGAAGCGCCGCTGCAGCGCGCCTTCCACCTCCACGACGTCACCCGGTTGCCAGGCCGCGACCCGACGCTGCAGCCCCCGGTCGTAGGTGATGCAGGTGAGGACGTCCACCGACCGGCCGCGCACGCTGGGCCCTGGCCGGCGCACCACCAACCGGAAGCTCACCAGCGCGTCGCCGCTCGGCAGGGTGCGCAGTTCTGCGGGGGCGGACAACCGCCCCCGCAGGACCACGTCGTTGCGATCGATCACAGCCACGGTCATGACCGCAGCCTGCTCGCCGGGGATCGGCCACGGTGACCCGCCCGACCGATCTGTGGATGCCCATCGCGGGTGTGGATGAGCCCGACGATCCGGTCGGTGTCAGGGCTCCGGCTGGTCGTCCGCCGTCTCGCTCGGTCCGGCGCCGGCCGGGATGTCGTCGCCGGTCTCACCGAGCATTTCGGCGACCTCCGCCTCGACTTCTTCGGCGAAGCTCATCGTCCAGGTGCTCTCGTCTTCGTCGCCCTCGGCGTCGGCTGCTGGGGGCTCCTCATCGGGGAGTTCGCCACCGGACACGGTGTCTTCGGAAGCTTCGTCGCGGGCGAGCGGGTCGCCGAGCCCCTCGCTCAAGTCGACCTCGGTGAACTCCACACCCAGGTCCTCACCTGCCAGCTCCGGGTCGATCGCCGCGATCGCCTCGAGCCACCGGTCGGCCTCTACCTCCTCGCCCTGGGCCCGCAGCAGCTCGGTGTAGGCGGCGGCCACCCGCAGCTTCCCCGGATCGCCGGCGTCCAGGGCCGAGGGGTCGGGACGGCCACCGAGGGCGCGTTCGAGGACCAGGCGGGCAGCGGCCGCCTCGCCCAGGTCCTGCCGGGCCCCGGCCTCGACCAGGCGGAGTTCCACGCTCTCCTCGTCGTCGACGGGCGCGGCGAGTGCCTCGTTCACCAGGCGGATGGCGACCTCGGGACGTCCGAGCGCCCGCTCGCAGTCCGCCAGCACCGCACGGTAGCCCTGGTCCCCGCTCATGCGGCGGTAGGCGCGGATCTCCCGGGCGGCCTCGGCGTAGTCCCCGGCGTGGTAAGCCGCGACGCCCACCGCTTCACGCACGACGGCCAGGCGCGAGGCCCGGTCGCGGGCCGCCCGGGCATGGGCGAGCGCGGTCTCCGGGTCCTCGTCGACCAGGGTGCCGGCGACCACGAGGTGGCCGGCCACCTTCGCGGAATTCCGCGGGTCCAAGCCACGGAGGGCAGCGCGAATCGCCGGGTCCAGGTCCCGTGGGTCCGCCCACTCGGGGATCTCCGGACCAGCGGGCACGGGCGGTCGCCGGTCCTGCGTGGGCCGGTCCCCGGCAGTACGACGCTCGCGCCAGTCGCCCTGCGAGCGCTGCGGGCGGTCGCCCTGGGGACGCCGATCCTGCCAATCCCCGCGCGGTCGGTCGCCCTGCGGGCGGTCCGAGCGCTGCGGACGGTCACCCTGGGGACGCCGGTCCTGCCAATCCCCGCGCGGTCGGTCGCCCTGCGGGCGGTCCGAGCGCTGCGGACGGTCACCCTGCGGGCGATCGGAGCGCTGCGGACGGCCACCCTGGGGGCGCCGGTCCTGCCAATCGCCACGGGGACGATCTCCTTGAGGACGGCGGTCCTGCCAGTCACTGCGGGGCCGGTCGCCCTGGGGGCGATCGGAGCGCTGCGGACGGTCACCCTGGGGGCGCCGGTCCTGCCAATCGCCACGGGGACGATCTCCTTGAGGACGGCGGTCCTGCCAGTCACTGCGGGGCCGGTCGCCCTGGGGGCGATCGGAGCGCTGCGGACGGCCACCCTGGGGGCGCCGGTCCTGCCAATCGCCACGGGGACGATCTCCTTGAGGACGGCGGTCCTGCCAGTCACTGCGGGGCCGGTCGCCCTGGGGGCGGTCCGAGCGCTGCGGACGGTCACCCTGGGGACGCCGATCCTGCCAGTCCCCGCGCGGACGGTCACCCTGCGGGCGGTCCGAGCGCTGCGGACGGTCACCCTGAGGACGCCGATCCTGCCAATCGCCACGCGGACGGTCACCCTGCGGGCGGTCCGAGCGCTGCGGACGGTCACCCTGGGGACGCCGATCCTGCCAATCGCCACGCGGACGGTCACCCTGCGGGCGGTCCGAGCGCTGCGGACGGCCACCCTGGGGACGCCGATCCTGCCAGTCCCCGCGCGGACGATCCCCCTGGGGGCGGTCCGAGCGCTGCGGACGGTCACCCTGGGGACGCCGATCCTGCCAATCGCCACGGGGACGATCCCCTTGAGGACGGCGGTCCTGCCAGTCGCCACGGGGACGATCCCCTTGAGGACGGCGGTCCTGCCAGTCGCCACGCGGACGGTCACCCTGCGGGCGGTCCGAGCGCTGCGGACGGTCACCCTGAGGACGGCGATCCTGCCAATCCCCGCGGGGTCGGTCGCCCTGGGATCCGCCACGAGGAGCGGCGCCTCCGCCAGCTCGGCGAACCCCCTGCGCACGAGAGCCGCGGGACGCCGGTCGCCCTCGCCCGGAGTCGGACCCACCAGGGCCACGTCGCGGAGCAGTCATCTGTTCTAAGTACCTCTTTGCTCGACGCCGCACACGACCGAGATGGGCCGGCGGCGGACATGGAAAAAGCGAACGGGGGTCAGAGCACTAGCTCTGACCCCCGTTCGGTGAAGTATGTCCGGCGGCGTCCTACTCTCCCACCCCGTCTCCAGGGCAGTACCATCGGCGCTGAGAGGCTTAGCTTCCGGGTTCGGAATGTTGCCGGGCGTTTCCCTCTCGCCATGGCCGCCGTAACTCTGTGAACTTCGAACTTCCCCGCTGGGGGGCTGGTTCGTGCGTTCAGAACCGCACAGTGGACGCGACAATCTTCGTTGATGACTTGGTACACAGGGCCCTCGTGGAGGAGGTGTGTGTG
>NZ_JASNFN010000013.1:0-172068 GCF_030731085.1 Blastococcus carthaginiensis
TGCGCGTCCGCTCCTTGAGAACTCAACAGCGTGCCGAAAGTCAGTGCCAAGTAATACCCCGTGCCGGTCTTCGGATCGGCTGGGATTCCTTTGGTTGATTGATATCGAGAGTGTCAGCTCTCGGTTCTCAGCCGGTATCAAATCATCTACGGAGAGTTTGATCCTGGCTCAGGACGAACGCTGGCGGCGTGCTTAACACATGCAAGTCGAACGGTGAACCGCTTCGGTGGGGATCAGTGGCGAACGGGTGAGTAACACGTGGGCAACCTGCCCCTGGCTCTGGGATAACTCCAAGAAATTGGGGCTAATACCGGATATGACCGCTGACCGCATGGTCTGGTGGTGGAAAGATTTATCGGCTGGGGATGGGCCCGCGGCCTATCAGCTTGTTGGTGGGGTAGTGGCCTACCAAGGCGACGACGGGTAGCCGGCCTGAGAGGGTGACCGGCCACACTGGGACTGAGACACGGCCCAGACTCCTACGGGAGGCAGCAGTGGGGAATATTGCGCAATGGGCGGAAGCCTGACGCAGCGACGCCGCGTGGGGGATGACGGCCTTCGGGTTGTAAACCTCTTTCAGCAGGGACGAAGCGAGAGTGACGGTACCTGCAGAAGAAGCACCGGCCAACTACGTGCCAGCAGCCGCGGTAATACGTAGGGTGCAAGCGTTGTCCGGAATTATTGGGCGTAAAGAGCTCGTAGGCGGTTCGTCGCGTCGGCTGTGAAAACCTGAGGCTCAACCTCAGGCCTGCAGTCGATACGGGCGGACTTGAGTTCGGCAGGGGAGACTGGAATTCCTGGTGTAGCGGTGAAATGCGCAGATATCAGGAGGAACACCGGTGGCGAAGGCGGGTCTCTGGGCCGAAACTGACGCTGAGGAGCGAAAGCGTGGGGAGCGAACAGGATTAGATACCCTGGTAGTCCACGCCGTAAACGTTGGGCGCTAGGTGTGGGGGCCATTCCACGGTCTCCGTGCCGCAGCTAACGCATTAAGCGCCCCGCCTGGGGAGTACGGCCGCAAGGCTAAAACTCAAAGGAATTGACGGGGGCCCGCACAAGCGGCGGAGCATGTTGCTTAATTCGATGCAACGCGAAGAACCTTACCTAGGCTTGACATGCACGGAAATCCTCCAGAGATGGGGGGTCCGTAAGGGCCGTGCACAGGTGGTGCATGGTTGTCGTCAGCTCGTGTCGTGAGATGTTGGGTTAAGTCCCGCAACGAGCGCAACCCTCGTTCTATGTTGCCAGCACGTGATGGTGGGGACTCATAGGAGACTGCCGGGGTCAACTCGGAGGAAGGTGGGGATGACGTCAAATCATCATGCCCCTTATGTCTAGGGCTGCAAACATGCTACAATGGCCGGTACAAAGGGCTGCGATACCGCGAGGTGGAGCGAATCCCAAAAAGCCGGTCTCAGTTCGGATTGGGGTCTGCAACTCGACCCCATGAAGTTGGAGTCGCTAGTAATCGCAGATCAGCAACGCTGCGGTGAATACGTTCCCGGGCCTTGTACACACCGCCCGTCACGTCACGAAAGTCGGTAACGCCCGAAGCCGGTGGCCCAACCCCTGTGGAGGGAGCCGTCGAAGGCGGGATCGGCGATTGGGACGAAGTCGTAACAAGGTAGCCGTACCGGAAGGTGCGGCTGGATCACCTCCTTTCTAAGGAGCATCTCACTACCTCCGCTTCGCGGGGGTGGTGCAGAGCCGCGCCCAGGCCGTGACGGCCCCTCAGTCTCGGGGGGTCGCGTCGTGTCTGGGGTGGTGCTCGAGGGTGGAACGCTGACCAGTTCGCACCGGCAGCCTGGTGCTGCCCCTAGTACTGCACACATCTGGTGTGTGCGTGGAGCGGGGTGGGGTCGGGTGGCTGGTGGTAGGCACGCTGTTGGGTCCTGAGGGAGCGGACCCGGGGTCCCCGTGAAGGGGGGTTCTGGTTCTGGTTTCTCGTGTCAGGGCCGTCTGGGTCTCGTACCGCTGATCGCCGCCTGTGGGTGGGGTCGGGTCTGGCGGGGTCGGTGCAGGCGGTGGCTGGTCGTACGTTGAGAACTGCACAGTGGACGCGAGCATCTTCTGACTCTGGTAGCAGAGTTTCAAGTGTTGTAGGCCCGCTGCACGCTTCCTTCCGGGGGTGTGGGGCGGGATTTTTGTGTGGCCAAGTTGTTAAGGGCACACGGTGGATGCCTGGGCACCAGGAGCCGATGAAGGACGTAGGAGGCTGCGATAAGCCTCGGGGAGCTGTCAACCGAGCGTTGATCCGAGGATTTCCGAATGGGGGAACCCCGCACCAGTCATGTGGTGTGACCCGCGCCTGAACACATAGGGCGTGTGGAGGGAACGTGGGGAAGTGAAACATCTCAGTACCCACAGGAAGAGAAAACAACAGTGATTCCGTGAGTAGTGGCGAGCGAAAGCGGAAGAGGCTAAACCGATCGCATGTGATAGCCGGCAGGCGTTGTGTGGTCGGGGTCGTGGGACAGTTCTGCATCCTCTGCCGGGGGTGCGGGGAGTCATAAAGGATCTGTGTTAGTGGAAGGCCTCTGGAAAGGGTCGCCGTAGAGGGTGAGAGCCCCGTACACGAAAACACGGTCCCTCCCGAACTTGTTTCCCAAGTAGCACCGAGCCCGTGAAATTCGGTGTGAATCCGGCGGGACCACCCGCTAAGCCTGAATACTCCCTGGTGACCGATAGCGGACAAGTACCGTGAGGGAAAGGTGAAAAGTACCCCGGGAGGGGAGTGAAATAGTACCTGAAACCGTGTGCCTACAAGCCGTGAGAGCCTTATGCCACTTCGTGTGGCGGGGGTGATTGCGTGCCTTTTGAAGAATGAGCCTGCGAGTTAGCGGTACGTGGCGAGGTTAACCCGTGTGGGGTAGCCGTAGCGAAAGCGAGTCCGAACAGGGCGATCTCCAGTCGCGTGCTCTAGACCCGAAGCCGAGTGATCTACCCATGGCCAGGTTGAAGCGCGGGTAAGACCGCGTGGAGGACCGAACCCACCAGGGTTGAAAACCTGGGGGATGAGCTGTGGGTAGGGGTGAAAGGCCAATCAAACTCGGTGATAGCTGGTTCTCCCCGAAATGCATTTAGGTGCAGCGTCACGTGTTTCTTGCCGGAGGTAGAGCACTGGATGGCCGATGGGCCCCACAAGGTTACTGACGTCAACCAAACTCCGAATGCCGGTAAGTGAGAGCGTGGCAGTGAGACTGCGGGCGATAAGGTTCGTAGTCGAGAGGGAAACAGCCCAGATCATCGGCTAAGGCCCCTAAGCGTGTGCTAAGTGGAAAAGGATGTGGGATCGCAGAGACAACCAGGAGGTTGGCTTAGAAGCAGCCACCCTTGAAAGAGTGCGTAATAGCTCACTGGTCAAGTGGTTCCGCGCCGACAATGTAGCGGGGCTCAAGCACACCGCCGAAGCCGTGGCATTCACACAACAACCCGCCGGCATCTTTCGTGGGTGCCGGCCAGGTGTGTGGATGGGTAGGGGAGCGTCGTGTGGCGGTGGAAGCGGCGGAGTGATCCAGCCGTGGACGCCACACGAGTGAGAATGCAGGCATGAGTAGCGAGAGGGGAGTGAGAACCTCCCCCGCCGGAAGACCAAGGGTTCCTGGGCCAGGCTAATCCGCCCAGGGTGAGTCGGGACCTAAGGCGAGGCCGACAGGCGTAGTCGATGGACAACGGGTTGATATTCCCGTACCCGCGAAGGAACGCCCATGCTGAACCCAGCGATGCTGACCCACCGACGCCGGGGAGCCTCCTTGTGAGGTGAACCGGGGAAGCTGGGGACCCGGACTGGTAGTAGGCAAGCGATGGGGTGACGCAGGAAGGTAGTCCTACCGGTGAGTGGTAGTACCGGTGCAAGGGTGTGGCCCGTCCGATAGGTAAATCCGTCGGACATGAGGGTGAGGCCCGACGCATAGCCGATTGAGGCGAATTGGATGATCCTATGCTGCCGAGAAAAGCCTCTAGCGAGTTCCGAGCGGCCCGTACCCCAAACCAACTCAGGTGGTCAGGTAGAGAATACCGAGGCGATCGAGCGAACTGTGGTTAAGGAACTCGGCAAAATGCCCCCGTAACTTCGGGAGAAGGGGGGCCCCAGCCCGTGAACCACCTAGCGTGGGGCAGCGGGAGGGGGTCGCAGAGACCAGTGAGAAGCGACTGTTTACTAAAAACACAGGTCCGTGCGAAGTCGTAAGACGATGTATACGGACTGACGCCTGCCCGGTGCTGGAACGTTAAGGGGACGGGTTAGCCGCAAGGCGAAGCTCAGAACTCAAGCGCCAGTAAACGGCGGTGGTAACTATAACCATCCTAAGGTAGCGAAATTCCTTGTCGGGTAAGTTCCGACCTGCACGAATGGCGTAACGACTTCTCAGCTGTCTCAACCACAGGCTCGGCGAAATTGCACTACGAGTAAAGATGCTCGTTACGCGCGGCAGGACGGAAAGACCCCGGGACCTTTACTATAGCTTGATATTGGTGTTCGGTTCGGCTTGTGTAGGATAGGTGGGAGACTGCGAAGCGGGCACGCCAGTGTTCGTGGAGTCGCCGTTGAAATACCACTCTGGTCGAATTGGATGTCTAACCTCGGTCCGTGATCCGGATCAGGGACAGTGTCAGGTGGGTAGTTTAACTGGGGCGGTTGCCTCCCAAAATGTAACGGAGGCGCCCAAAGGTTCCCTCAGCCTGGTTGGCAATCAGGTGTCGAGTGCAAGTGCACAAGGGAGCTTGACTGCGAGACCGACGGGTCGAGCAGGAGCGAAAGCTGGGACTAGTGACCCGGCACCGGCATGTGGAAGCGGTGTCGCTCAACGGATAAAAGGTACCCCGGGGATAACAGGCTGATCTTCCCCAAGAGTCCATATCGACGGGATGGTTTGGCACCTCGATGTCGGCTCGTCGCATCCTGGGGCTGGAGTAGGTCCCAAGGGTTGGGCTGTTCGCCCATTAAAGCGGTACGCGAGCTGGGTTTAGAACGTCGTGAGACAGTTCGGTCCCTATCCGCCGTGCGCGTAAGAGACTTGAGAAGAGCTGTCCCTAGTACGAGAGGACCGGGACGGACGAACCTCTGGTGTGCCAGTTGTACCGCCAGGTGCACTGCTGGTTGGCTACGTTCGGCAGGGATAACCGCTGAAAGCATCTAAGCGGGAAGCTCGCTTCAAGATGAGGTCTCTCACCGGGTCAACCGGGTAAGGCCCCCGCCCAGACCAGCGGGTTGATAGGCCGGAAGTGGAAGCACCGCAAGGTGTGGAGCTGACCGGTACTAACAGGCCGAGGGCTTGACCACACACACCTCCTCCACGAGGGCCCTGTGTACCAAGTCATCAACGAAGATTGTCGCGTCCACTGTGCGGTTCTGAACGCACGAACCAGCCCCCCCGCCGGGGAAGTTCGAAGTTCACAGAGTTACGGCGGCCATGGCGAGAGGGAAACGCCCGGCAACATTCCGAACCCGGAAGCTAAGCCTCTCAGCGCCGATGGTACTGCCCTGGAGACGGGGTGGGAGAGTAGGACGCCGCCGGACAACCATTCACGAAGGGCCCCAGCCACCAGGCTGGGGCCCTTCGTCGTCCCCGGGGAGAATGCGTCCCCGGCCGGTTCGACGGGCGCCCTCGTCGTCCTCGAGAAACATGCCCATCGTTCTCGGGCGGGCGGATACCGGCGGTCTCTGGGCAGCGCTCGGTGCAGGCTCAGGAGAGGCGCGGACGACAGTGGGTGCCGTGGACGCGATCAGCGCCGGCGCGGTTCCTTCGTCGTGGCTCCGACGTTGGCGGCGAACCATTCGTTGAGGGGCTGCAGGTCGCGCCATGCGTCCCGCACCCGGTCGACGGCCGCACGCGTGTGCAGCCAGTCCTCCGGCGTCCAGCGCTGCGTGGCGTGCAGCGCCTTGTGCTTCAGCAGGTCGAGGCGTGGGTCGTCGGCAGAGAACCCCGCGGGCACGCGCACCAGCCGGTCGCCCTCGATCTCCCAGCCGGCACCGCGCAGGCGGGCCACCTCCTGCTCGAGGCGCGGGCCCTGCAGCGGATCGGCCACCGCGCGGCGGTACCGGGCCACCTGGTCGGACTCCAGCCGCCAGCAGCCACCCGAGACGGTGAGCCCGTCCGCGGAGATCTGGACGTACCAGGCGCCCGCACCGCGACCCTCCGGGTTCACGACGGCGCCCTGGTGCGTCTTGTACGGGGTCTTGTCGTGGCTGAAGCGGACGTCGCGGTACGGCCGGAAGACCTTGGCGGTGCCGAACTCGTGGGCGAGCTCCTCGAGCAGCGCGGTCATCGGCGCGCGGACGTGGGCCTCGTACCCGGCGCGGTGTGCGGTCCAGTAAGCCTTGCTGTTGTCCGCCTCCAGCCCCTCGTAGAAGACCAGTCCCTCGTCCGGGAACCCGTCGAAGGTCATCGATCCGTGTCCTCCTCGCCCAGCTCGACGTGCCACCGCAGCTCCCGCAGCGGTGCCGACCCTGTGTCCAGGGTGCGTGCCCAGCCGTCCGGGGCCCAGCCGGCCGACTCGTAGAAGTCGGCGGACGCCTGGTCCGATTCCGCGAGCCAGACCTCGAGCCGGGTCGTCCCGTCGGCGGAGGCGAGGTCGGTGACCGCGGCGAGCAACCGGCTGCCGTGGCCGCGCCGGCCCCAGCGGGGCTCGACCAGCAGCGTGCTGATCTCCGCGGCCTCCGGTCCGGTCGCCACGGCCGCGAAACCCACCACCGCCTCCCGCTCGACGGCGACCAGGACGCGGTGGCCCGCCGACGGCGGTGCCGTGACGGCGGCCAGCCAGGAGTCCGCGACGGCGGCCTCGTCCCACTCGTCGAGCACTGCCGCGGGGAGGAGCGTCCGGTACGCCGTCCGCCAGGTGACGCCCTGTACCCGTGCGATGGCGGCGGCGTCCCCGGCCCGAGCCGGACGCACAGAGACGTCGGCGGAGCCCGTGAGGCGGGGGAACGGGTTCGACGTCACCCGGGCAGCGTAGGGGTGCCGGCCGGCGCGGCGGGTGTCGTACCGGGCGGGCAGGATCTCCGGTCGTGACGCCCGTCGAACGGATGCCGGCCGCGCAGGCCCGGCGCATCGCCCTGGCCGCGCAGGGCTTCGCCGATCCACGCCCGGTGACCGGGGTGGGGACCCGCCAGCTGCGCCGGCTCACCGAACGCCTCGCCGTCGTGCAGATCGACTCGGTCAACGTGCTGTCCCGGTCCCACTACCTGCCCGCCTTCAGCCGGCTGGGGCCCTATCCGCGCGAGGTGCTGGACGCACTGGCGAACCGGCGGCACGACGTGTTCGAGTACTGGGCGCACGAGGCATCGTTCCTGCCCGTCCGGCTGCACCCGTTCCTGCGCTGGCGCATGGCGGCCGTGCAGCAGGAGGCCTGGGGCAGCATGACGAGGGTGCACCGGGAGCGGCCGGAGTACGTGGCGTCGCTCCTGGAACGGGTGCGCCGGGATGGCCCGCTCCGGGCCGGGGAGCTGCAGGAGGAGCGGCCGAACCGGCCGGGCAGCATGTGGAACTGGCACGCGGGCAAGGCGGCACTGGAGTACCTCTTCTTCACCGGCGCGCTCACGGCGACGCGCCGGACGGCGGGGTTCGAGCGCGTCTACGACCTGCCGGAACGGGTGCTGCCGGCCGGCGTGCTGGACGCTCCCACGCCGGAGCGTCCCGACGCGGTGCGGGAGCTGGTCCGCACGGCGTCCCGGGCACTCGGCGTGGCCACCGAGACCGATCTGCGCGACTACTTCCGGCTCACCCCCGCCGACGCCCGGACGGCGATCGCCGAGCTGGCCGACACCGTCGAACTGCTGCCGGTCGAGGTGGAGGGCTGGGGACGTCCGGCGTGGCTCGACCCCGCAGCGCGACGGCCGCGCTGGATCCGGGCGCGGGCACTGCTCAGCCCCTTCGACTCGCTGGTGTGGGAACGGCCGCGGGTCGAGCGGATCTTCGGCTTCCGCTACCGGCTGGAGATCTACACGCCGGCGCACCAGCGGGTGCACGGCTACTACGTGCTGCCCTTCCTGCTCGGCGACCGCCTGGTCGGCCGCGTGGACCTCAAGGCCGACCGGAAGGCCGGCATCCTCAGGGTGCAGGCCGCACACACCGAGGAGGGCGTGGACCGGTCGCTGGTCGCCGCCGAGCTGGGTGCCGAGCTCTGGCTCATGGCCGGGTGGATGGGGCTGGACCACGTCGCCGTCGCCGAGCGGGGGGACCTGTGGCCCGAGCTCAGCCGCGCGCTGGCCGTCCCGGCGTGAACCCGGCGAGCCGGCGCACCACGGCGAGACCGGCCGGCTCCCCGGGCCAGTGCCGGACCAGGGCGTCGTCGCCCGCCCGGCGCACCACCGACCGCAGCGCCCAGGCGACGACGACGACGTCGTCGGCGTAGCCGAGCACCGGCACCACGTCGGGCACCAGGTCGACGGGGGACAGCAGGTAGGCCAGCAGCAGCCACAGCCGCACCCGCAGGCCCGCCGGGAGGGCGCGGTCGGCGGCGAGCCGGCGCACCAGCCGGACGACGTCGGGCAGCAGGCGCAGCCCGTCGCGCACCGTCAGCCCGTCGGGCCGGCCGCGCCACAGGGCGGCCAGGAGCAGCAGCCAGACGAGCAGCAGGCCGCCGGCCACGGCGAGCAGGAGACGCCACCACTCCACGCACCCAGTCTGCCCGGCCGCCCGCCGTAGGCTCGACGGGTGCCAGAGATCGCGCCGCTCCGCGTCCAGGTCGTCGCGCAGACGCAGTTCACCGCACCCGCGGACGTGTCCTGGGAGACCGACGCCGACGGAGGGCAGGCGCTCGCCGAGTTCGCCGGCCGGGCCTGCTACCAGTCGTGGGACAAACCCAACCCCGCCACCGCGACGAACGCGGGCTACCTGCGGCACATCCTCGAGGTCGGGCACCTCGCCGTCCTCGAGCACGGGACGGTGAGCATGTACCTCACCGGCGTCTCCCGGTCGCTCACCCACGAGCTGGTGCGGCACCGGCAGTTCTCCTGCAGCCAGCTGTCCCAGCGCTACGTGCCGGAGCCGGACGCCGCCGTCGTGGAGCCCGCGGTCATCGCCGAGGACCCGGAGCTGCACGCGCGCTTCGTCGCTGCCACCGACGCGGCGGCGGCCGCCTACGCCGAGCTGCTCGAAGGGCTGGAGCGGCGCTTCGCCGACGTGCCCAACGCCACGCTGCGCCGCAAGCAGGCCCGGCAGGCCGCCCGGTCGGTGCTGCCCCACGCCACCGAGTCGCGCATCGTCGTCACCGGCAACTACCGGGCGTGGCGGCACTTCGTGGCCATGCGGGCCAGCGAGCACGCCGACGTCGAGCTCCGCGAGCTGGCGATCGCCTGCCTCCGCGAGCTGCAGCGGGTGGCCGGCAACGTCTTCGGCGACTTCCGGATCAGCCGGCTGACCGATGACACCGAGGTCGCCGCGAGCCCCTTCGTCACCGAGGGCTGAGCACCACCGGCCCCTCCGGTCACCGCTGCCGCGCGGTTCCCGGCGGGCGCACGGCCGGTCGTAGGCTCGGGCCCGTGGCAGCCCCGATCGACACCCAGTACGAGGACCTCCTGCGGCGCATCCTGGCGCAAGGCACGCCCAAGGACGACCGGACCGGGACGGGCACGCTGAGCCTGTTCGGCGAGCGGCTCCGCTACGACCTGGCCGAGACCTTCCCGCTGGTGACGACGAAGAAGGTGCACTTCAAGTCGATCGCCGTCGAGCTGCTGTGGTTCCTGCGCGGGGAGAGCAACGTCGGCTGGCTGCGGGAGAACGGCGTCACCATCTGGGACGAGTGGGCGTCCGCCGACGGTGAGCTCGGCCCCGTCTACGGCGTCCAGTGGCGGTCGTGGCCCAGGCCCGACGGCGGGCACGTCGACCAGATCGCCCAGCTGCTGGACACCCTGCGCACCGACCCCGACTCGCGCCGCATGATCGTCTCGGCCTGGAACGTGGCCGCGCTGCCCGAGATGGCACTGGCCCCCTGCCACGCGTTCTTCCAGTTCTACGTGGCCGACGGGAAGCTCTCCTGCCAGCTCTACCAGCGCAGCGCCGACATGTTCCTCGGCGTGCCGTTCAACATCGCCAGCTACGCGCTGCTCACCCGCATGATCGCCGCCCAGGTGGGGCTGGAGCCGGGCGAGTTCATCTGGGTCGGCGGCGACTGCCACGTCTACAGCAACCACGTCGACCAGGTGCGCGAGCAGCTGTCCCGGGAGCCCTACCCGTTCCCGGCGCTGGAGCTGGCGCCCGCGTCGTCGCTGTTCGACTACACCTACGAGCACCTCACCGTGCGCGACTACCGGCACCACCCCGCCATCAAGGCAGCCGTGGCGGTGTGACCGGCCCGGCGAGCCCGCGAGCCGGCCGGACCGGTGTCGCGATGATCTGGGCGCAGGCCCGCGGTGGTGTCATCGGCGTCGACGGCGGCCTGCCCTGGCACCTGCCCGAGGACCTCGCGCTGTTCCGCCGGCTGACCACCGGGTCGACGGTGGTGATGGGGCGGCGCACCTGGGAGTCGCTGCCCGCACGCTTCCGTCCCCTCCCGCAGCGGGTCAACGTCGTGCTGACGTCCGACCCGGGCTGGTCGTCCGGGGGGGCGCTGGTCGCGCGCTCGGTCGACCAGGTGCTCGCCGAGCACCCGTCGGCCTGGGTGATCGGCGGGGGGTCCGTCTACGCCGCGTTCCTGCCGCACGCCGGCCGGGTCGTGGTCACCGACGTCGACACCGACGTCGCCGGGGACACCTTCGCGCCGTCCCTGGACGACGGCTGGGTGCGCGCCGCCCGCACGCCGGCGGAGGGCTGGTCGGTGTCGGCGTCGGAGGGGCTGCGGTTCGCGGTGTCGGAGTACGTGCGGGAACCCGTCGCCTCCGCTGGGTAGATTCTCCCCATGACCTCCGACCCCGCCCGGCCGTTCGGGCGCCTCCTCACGGCGATGGTCACCCCGCTGGCCGAGGACGGGTCGATCGACCTCGCCGGGGCCCAGGAGCTGGCGGCGCACCTGGTCGACCGGGGCGGGAGCGACGGGCTGGTCGTCCTCGGGACGACGGGGGAGTCGCCGACGACCAGCGACGCCGAGCAGCGCGCCGTCCTGGAGGTGGTGCTGGACGCCGTCGGTGACCGCGCCACGGTCGTCGCCGGCGTCGGCACCTACGACACCGCGCACTCGATCGAGAAGGCGCGGACGGCGGCGGAGCTCGGCGTCCACGGGCTGCTGGTCGTCACGCCGTACTACAACCGCCCGCCCCAGGCCGGCCTGCTCCGCCACTTCACCTCGATCGCCGACGGCACCGACCTGCCGGTGATGCTCTACGACATCCCGATCCGCACCGCCACGCCCATCGAGGTCGAGACGCTCGTGCGCGCCGCCGAGCACCCGCGGATCGTCGCGGTGAAGGACGCCAAGGGCGACCTCGGCGCGATGGCCTGGACGCTCGCGCGCACCGATCTCGCCTACTACAGCGGCGAGGACATGCTGAACCTGCCGATCCTCGCGATGGGCGGCGTCGGCATGGTCAGCGTCGTGAGCCACCTCGTCGGCCCCCGGCTGGTCGAGCTGATCGCCGCCGTCGAGGCCGGCGACCTGGTCAAGGCCAGGGAGATCAACGACAGCCTGCTCCCGGTGTACACCGGGATCTTCCGCACCCAGGGCGTCATCACGGTGAAGGCCGCGCTCAACGCGCTCGGCCTGCCGGCCGGACCGGTCCGGCCGCCGCTGGTCGACGCCACCCCCGAACAGCTCGCGCAGTTGCGTGACGACCTCGCCGCTGGAGGCGTCACCCTGTGAACGAGCGTGCGAGCTCACCAAGGAGCAGAGCAGTGCAACGAACGTGTTCGACGAGCGCCGGCGAGGAGACCTCGTGAGTGGTCAGGTCACCCAACCGCACCTCGATCTCAAGGCGCCCCCGCCGCTGCCCGAGGGTGGCCTGCGGGTCATGGCCCTCGGCGGGCTCGGCGAGATCGGCCGCAACATGGCCGTGCTGGAGTTCGACGGGAAGCTGCTGATCATCGACTGCGGCGTCCTCTTCCCGGAGGCCGAGCAACCCGGCGTCGACCTGATCCTGCCGGACTTCGGGGTCATCGAGCACCGGCTCGACGACGTCGCCGCCGTCGTCCTCACCCACGGGCACGAGGACCACATCGGCGCGATCCCGTACCTGCTCCGGCTGCGCGAGGACATCCCGCTCGTCGGCTCGCGGTTCACCCTCGCGCTGGTCGCGGCCAAGCTGCGGGAGCACCGGCTGGACGCGACGCTGGTCGAGGTGGCCGCCGGTGACGACCACCTGGCCGGGCCGTTCCACTGCGAGTTCATCTCGGTGAACCACTCGATCCCCGACGCCCTCGCGGTGGCGGTGCACACGCCGGCGGGTGTGCTCGTGCACACCGGCGACTTCAAGATGGACCAGCTGCCCTTGGACGGCGTCCTCACCGACCTGGGCGCGTTCGCCCGGCTCGGGGTCGAGGGCATCGACCTGCTGCTGGCGGACTCCACGAACGCCGAGGTGCCCGGCTTCGTCACCCCCGAGCGGTCGATCGGCCCGGTGCTCGACGACGTGTTCGCCCGCGCCTCGCAGCGGTTGATCGTCTCCAGCTTCGCCAGCCACGTGCACCGCATCCAGCAGGTCCTCGACTGCGCCGACAAGCACGGCCGCAAGGTGGCGCTCGTGGGCCGTTCGATGGTCCGCAACATGGGCGTGGCCCGCGACCTGGGGCTGCTGCGGGTCGCGCCGGGGCTGATGGTCTCCCTGGACGACGCCGCGAAGATGCCGCCCGAGCAGGTCGTGCTGGTGAGCACCGGCTCGCAGGGTGAGCCGCTGTCGGCGCTCGGCCGCATGGCCCGCGGTGACCACCACCAGGTGACCATCGAGGCCGGCGACACCGTCGTCCTCGCCTCGTCGCTGGTGCCCGGCAACGAGACCGCCGTCTACAAGGTGATCAACGGCCTGGCCCGGCTCGGTGCCACGGTCGTGCACAAGGAGACGGCGCGGGTGCACGTCTCCGGCCACGCTCCGGCCGGCGAGCTGCGCACGCTGCTCAACGTGGCCAAGCCGCGCTACCTGATGCCGGTGCACGGGGAGTGGCGGCACCTGCGGGCGCACGCCAAGCTCGCCGAGGAGACAGGGATGCCGACCGACCGGATCCTGCTGGCCGAGGACGGCGTCGTCGTCGACCTCGTCGACGGCAAGGCGACGATCGTCGGCTCCGTGCCCATCGGCAACGTGTACGTGGACGGGCTCAACGTCGGTGATGTGGGCGAGGAGGCGCTGCAGGCGCGGCGCATCCTGGGTGACGAGGGGTTCGTCGCGCTCACCGTGGTCATCGAGCCGTCCACCGGGACGATCGTGCGCCCGGTGCACCTCTCGACGAAGGGGTTCTCCGACGACCCGTCGGCCTTCGACGAGGTGCTGCGGCTGGTCGAGGACAACCTCAAGCGGGCGCTGGCCGACGAGGGCGTCGACGCGCACCGGCTCTCGCAGATCATCCGGCGCACGGTCGGCAAGTGGGTGTCGGACAAGCACCGCCGACGCCCGATGATCATCCCGACGGTCCTGGAGGTCTAGGCAACGGGGAGCTGCCGGGCCGAGTGGGCCCAGGAGGGGTCCGCGCAGGCGCGGCGCAGCGGCTCAGCGGTCCAGGGGGACGGCACCTGGTCGCGGGGTCGCCCGGAGGGCGACAGCGTCATCGCGTCGCTCGCTCGCTCGTCCCCTCCCGCACCACGCTGCTGGGCCTGGTCAAGCACGCGACCTTCGTCGAGCAGGTGTGGTTCGACGAGGCGCTCACCGGGCGCTCCCGCGCCGAGATCGGCATCCCGGCCACGCCGGACGAGTCGTTCGTGCTGCTGGACGACGACACCGTCGCCTCGGTGACGCGAGCGCACCGGGAGGCGTGCGGCCTCCCGCCGGGCGACGGCGCCGCTGGCCCTCGACGACCTGGTGCACGGCAACCGCCGTGGGCCCCTGCCGCTGGGCTGGGTCTACCTCCACGTGCTGCGCGAGCTCGCCCAGCACTGCGGGCACGCCGACATCCTGCGGGAACAGGTCCTGAGCCGCTAGCGACAGATGGTGACGGTGCGGGTCGCGCGGGTGAGCGCGCGCCGCGTCGGCGGATTCCCTCGTCAGGCGTCGAACGCCGGTGCCGGTGGTGCGTAAGCACCATCGGCCGGCGCGCCAGCGCCGGACCTCAACGACGAGGGAGACGACTCATGCGCACGAGGACGCTCGCGGGCGCCGGCGTGACCGGATTGGCACTGTCCCTGCTGGCCACCGCTCCGGCCCAGGCCGACGACCGGTCCCGGCACGGCCAGGGCAGCCAGGACCTCCGGGTCACGACGACGAAGGACACCGCCGACCACGACCTCGGCGACGGGGAGTGCGCCGACGCCTGGGGGCAGTGCTCGCTGCGTGCCGCGGTGCAGCAGGCCGACGCCTCCGGTGGCGGGACGGTCGTGTTGGCCAAGAAGGCGACCTACGCCCTCACGCTGCACGGGGAGGACGACACCGGCGCGGCCGGTGACCTGGACGTGAGCTCGGCGGTGACCATCGAGGGCAACGGCGCGACCGTCGACGCCCGGGGCGAGCACCGGGTCTTCGACGTGCTCGCGGGCGGGTGGCTGAAGCTGAACCACCTCACCGTGACCGGCGGCGCCGCGCTGGGCGAGGGGCTGCCCGCCTCCGGTGGCGGTGTGCGCAACGCCGGCGTGCTGGAGGTCGAGCGCAGCACGATCACCGGCAACACGGCGACCCGGGCCGGTGGCGGCATCGAGGCGAGCCCCGGCTCCACCACGACCATCAACCGCTCGACGCTGTCGCACAACAGCACCGGTGCGGGCCCGGGCAACGGCGGCGGGCTGCACCTGACCGGCGCGGGCACCGTGCACGTCACCCGCAGCGTCGTCAGCGGCAACACCGCCGCTGCCGAGGGCGGCGGGCTCTGGAACTCCGGGGCGGGCACCATGACGGTCGAGCGGACCAAGGTCGTCGGCAACACCGCCTCCGGGGACGACGCCACCATGGGCGGCGGCGGGCTGTTCCAGGACGCGGGCAGCGGCACGCTGACCGTCACGCGGTCGGAGATCCGGCATAACGTGGCCGACGGGGCGGCCGGATCGGGCGGCGGCATCCTCAACGACCAGGGCACCGTGGTCGTCGAGCGCAGCATCATCAGCGGCAACTCCTCGCAGCGGGCCGGTGGCGGCATCGAGGCCAACGTCGGGACCACCAAGCTGTCGCGGACCGAGCTCAACGACAACACCACCGGCGCCGTTCCCGGCAACGGCGGCGGGCTGCACCTCACCGGCGCGGGCACCGTGACGATCGAGCGCAGCCGGGTGACCGGCAACGCGGCGGCCAACGAGGGCGGTGGGCTCTGGAACTCCGCGACGGGCACGATGACCGTCACCCGGACCGACATCCGGCGCAACTATGCGCCCGTCGGCCCGAACGTGTACCAGGACGGCGCCGGCACCGGCTTCACGATCGACGGCGAGACCGTGGCACCCACCGACGGCAGCTGACCCCAGCACGACCACGACCGCGCCGGGGAGCAGGCTGCTGCTCCCCGGCGCGGTCGCGTGTGCCCGGTCGGTCAGAACCGCGAGAGGAGCACGACCTCGCCGTCGGCGTCGGTCACCACGAACCCCGCGGCGTCCTCGCGGAGCACCGAGGAGTTGAGGTTGCAGAGCAGCTCCGCCGGCCCGACCCCGAGGAACTGCCCCGCCGGGACGACGGCGCCGTCCTCCTCGGTCACCGTCACCCGGTAGACCTCCCCGGCGGTGAACCCCTCGCCGGTCAGCTTCACCTCGACGCCCCAGGTGTGCGCCACCAGTGCGGCGGAGGCGTCGATGCCGGGCTCGGTCACCTCGACGGCCACCTCCTCCTGCGGCACCGCCGCGGGCACCGGCCGCGCCAGCCAGCCCGCCCCGAAGCCGGCGGCGGCGACCCCGACGGCGGCCGCCGCGGCGAGCAGGGCCGTCCGGCGGCGGCCTCCCGGTGGTGCCTCCTCGGCGGCGATCCGTGCCAGCACGGCCTCCCGCAGCCCGGCCGGCGGAGCGGGTGCCTCGTCCAGGCGGTCGGGGTCGATGCTCGCCAGCCGGGGGACGAGCGGGGTCAGCTCCGCCAGCTCGGCACGGCACGCGGCGCAACCGTCCAGGTGGGCGCGCACGGCCGCGCGCTCGGCGGCCGAGCCGTGCCCCAGGGCGTAGACCCCCAGCTGCTCACGCAGTTCGCGGTGCTCCGGAGAACTCGGCCCGGTCACGGTTCCACCCCCATCTCCTCCATCGCGAGGCGCAGCGACCTCAGCCCGTAGAACACCCGGCTACGCAGTGTGCCCACCGGGATGCCCAGCTCGGCAGCCACCTCGTCGTGCGGGCGGCCGCGCAGGTGGGTCTGGACGATCGCGGTCCGGTGGTCGGGCGCGATCCGGCGGAGCGCCTCCTCGACCACCCAGGCGTCCACGAGCTGCTCGTCGATGCCGTCGCGGGCGGGGTGCTGGTCGGCCCGCGGCTCGGTCAGCTGAGCCTGCCACGGGCGGACGGACAGCCGCCGGAACTCGTCGACCACCACGTTGCGGGCGATCGCGAACAACCAGGTGCGCAGGCTGGCCAGCTGCGGGTCGAAGGAGGCGGCGGCGCGCCAGGCCCGCAGGAAGACCTCCTGGACGACGTCCTGGGCTGCTCCGCCGTCCCCGAGCTGGCGCAGCGCGAAGCGGTACAGCTCCGGCCCGTGCGCGGCGTACGCCGCTCCCACGTCGAGCTGCCCCGTGCGGGCACGGCCCCGGCCTGGCCTCATCGGCATTCCTTCCCTGGGACCGTCCTCCGCGGGCATACGCACGGTGAGCCTGATCGGTTCAGCGGCCGCGGACCACCTCGATCGGCTCGATGCCCTCCCCGGCCGGCAGATCGAAGCCCCACACCTGCGCGTAGAAGCTGAGCTCGCCGTCGAGGGCGGCGCGGATGTTCCCGGCCTTGCGGAAGCCGTGCTGCTCGCCGGGGAAGAGCAGGTAGGCGTGCGGCACGCCCTTGGCGCGCAGCGCGGCGACGATCGCCTCGGCCTGCGACGGCGGGACGACGGCGTCCTCGTCGCCCTGGAACACCGCCAGCGGGGTGTCGAGGGCGTCGACGTGGTTGATCGGTGACCGCTCGTCGTAGACCGCCCGGCCCGAGGGCCACGGTGCGACCAGCCCGTCGAGGTAGCGCGACTCGAACTTGTGCGTCTCGGCGGCGAGCGCGCCCAGGTCCGCGACGCCGTAGTGGCTGGCCCCGGCGGTGAAGACCCCCGGGCGCATGGAGAGCGCGGCCAGGGTCGTGTAGCCGCCGGCCGAGCCGCCGCGGATGGCCATGCGCGCCGGGTCCACCCGCCCGGCGTCCGCGAGCCAGCGCGCGCAGGCCACGACGTCGTCGAGGTCGATCACGCCCCACCGGCCCTGCAGCGCGTCGCGGTAGCGGCGGCCGTATCCCACGGAGCCGCGGTAGTCGACGTCCGCGACGCAGAACCCGCGGGAGGTCCAGTACTGGACCTCCGGGTTCAGCACTGGGACGGCGGCGGCGGTGGGGCCGCCGTGGACCACGACCACCAGCGGCGGGAGGCTCCCCGCCGGGGCCGCCGCCTCCGGGTTCGTGGGCGGGTAAACCAGCGCGTGCGCGACGCCGATCCCGGTGCCGCGGTCCTCGGTGGGGAAGGTGACGTGCTCGGGCCGGGAGAACCAGGCCGGGTCCAGCCCCAGCTCCCGCGCCGGCCGCAGCACCTCCGCCGCGCCGCTGTCGACGTCCACGCGCAGCACCACCGGCTCGCTCGCCGGGCCGCCGGCGACGCAGACGACGCCGGTGCCCTGCGCCGTGACGTACCGGAAGGTGCCGTAGGGCAGGTCCAGCTCGCGCGGCTCGCCGCCCGGGGTCAGCACGGCCAGGCGGTCGCGGCCGTCCCGGCCGTAGGCCACCACGACGCGCCCGTCGGCGAGGTGGGCGTAGCGGGACTGGCCGAAGACCCACTGCGGGCCGGCGATGTCGCTCCCGACGTCGACGACGAGCTCCGGCTGCTCGTGCGGCCGCTTCCGGTACAGCGACCAGACATCCGTGCGGTCGTCCAGCCACCACAGCGCGAGGTCCCCGCCCCAGATGGGCTGGACGACGGACTCGCCGGGGCCGCCCGCGAGGACGTGGTCGGTGCCGTCGGCCGCGCGGACGACGAGCTGCGCGCTGTCCCACGGCATGTGCGGGTGGTTCCACTGCAGCCACGCGAGCGTGACGCCGTCCGGAGCCGGCCGCGGGTCGGAGACGAAGTCGGGACCGGAGACCAGCACCTCGATGGCGCCGTCGTGGCCCACGCGCACGATCTCGTTCACCACGTCGGCCGCTGCCCCGGACGCGGCGTGCGTCTCCCGCACGGCGAGCACCCCGCCCGGGACGACGGTCAGGTCGGCGTACCGGACGCCCGACGGGATCCCCGGTTCGGCGGTCACCGCGACGGGGGAGCCGTCGCCGGGTGGCAGTCGGTACAGCCGCTGGTCCGAGAAGTCCGTGAACCAGAGGACGCCGTCGGACACCGTCCAGGCGGCACCGCCGTACTCGTGCACCCGGGTGCGGGCGTTCCACGGCGCCGGGAGCGCGTCGGTGACCTCGCCGTCGGCGGTGCGCCGCACGAGCGTGGTGCGGCCGCCCTCGGCGGGGCGGGACTCGGCCCACCAGACGTCCGCGCCGTCCACGACCACCTCGCCGAGGCGGGCCGCCGCCCGGACGACGAGCTCGGAGGTGACGGGGGTCGGCCAGCTGCCGTGGGGGAGCGGGGTGCTCATGCGTGTGACGTTATGGGACGGCGGTGCGCGGGACACGACGTCCGGCCTGCCTGCCGGGGACCCCTCCCGGGCTTACGGTCTGACGCATGCCTGCCCGCACCACGCCGAACCGCCGGCCGGCCGCCACCCGCAGCCGATCGGGATCGACGGCGGCGAGCAAGAAGCGCCCCGCCGCCAAGCGGGCGCCCAACCGGCGGCAGCCGACCCGCAAGAAGCCGTCGTCCGGCGGCTCGGTCTGGCGCATCGCCAGCGGGGGCTGGAACCTGCTCGCCCGCGGGGCCGGCGGGCTGGCCCGGTCGGTCGCCCGGCCCGAGGAGGCCGAGCCGCTGGCCCCCGAGCACCGCCGCGACGGGGTCGGCCTCGCCGTCCTCGGGCTGGCGATCGTGCTCGGCGCGGCCGCCTGGAGCAACGGCATCGGCCCGGTCGGTGCCGCGCTCACCGACGGCGTGCGCTGGATCATCGGCTCGCTGGTGATGGTGCTGCCCGTCGTCCTCCTCTTCGCCGCCCTGCGGCTCCTCCGGCGCGGCCCCCGCCCGGAGGCGCGCGGCCGGCTGGCCATCGGCTGGCTGTGCACCGTCGCCTCGGTCCTCGGCATCGCCCACGTCGTCGGCACCCCCGCCGTCCCCGAGAGCGGTGAGCCGGGCTCGGGCGGGCTGGTCGGCTGGGCCGTCGGCACGCCGCTCGTCGCCGGCGTCGGGGCGGTCGTCACCGTCGTGCTGCTCGGCCTGCTGGCCTTCTTCGGCCTGCTCGTGATCACCGCGACGCCGGTGCACCAGATCCCCGAGCGCACGCGCGAGTTCACCGACCGCCTGCTCGGCCGCGACGACCACGACGAGTACGACGAGGACGACTACGACGACGAGGAGGACGAGGAGCCCGCGCCGAAGAGCCGCCGGCGCCGCACCTCCCTGTCCGAGGACCTGCTCACCACCGGCCCGATCGACCACGGTGCCTACGCCGAGGCGCCCGAGGCCACCCGCACCACCGACCCGGAGCACACGGTCCTCGCCGCCCCGCCACCGGTGCCGGCTGCGCGCCCGTCGGTCCCGGTCGTCGATCGCACCTCCCCTCCGGAGGAGCTGCCGCCGATCACCGAGCCCGAGCAGCTCTCCATCCAGCCGGTCGAGGGCGACTACGTGCTGCCGGCGCTGTCCACGCTGCGGCCCGGGGACCCGCCGCGGGCGCGGTCGAAGGCCAACGACGTCGCCATCGAGGCGATCAGCGGCGTGCTCGACCAGTTCAACATCGACGCCGCCGTCACCGGGTTCACCCGCGGCCCGACGGTCACGCGCTACGAGGTCGAGCTCGGCCAGGGCGTGAAGGTCGAGAAGATCACCGCCCTGACCCGGAACATGGCCTACGCGGTGGCCAACGACAACATCCGCATCCTGGCGCCGATCCCCGGCAAGTCCGCCGTCGGCATCGAGGTGCCGAACACCGACCGCGAGAAGGTCAGCCTGGGCGACGTGTTGCGCTCGCAGGCGGCCAAGCAGGACCCGCACCCGATGCTGGTCGGCCTCGGCAAGGACATCGAGGGCGGGTTCGTCTGCGCGAACCTGGCGAAGATGCCGCACCTCCTGGTCGCCGGCGCCACCGGTGCCGGTAAGTCGAGCTGCGTCAACTCGATCCTGACCTCGCTGCTGCTGCGCGCGACGCCCGACCAGCTGCGGATGATCCTGGTCGACCCGAAGATGGTCGAGCTGACGCCCTACGACGGCATCCCGCACCTGATCACGCCGATCATCACCGACCCCAAGAAGGCCGCGACCGCGCTGGCCTGGCTGGTCGAGGAGATGGAGCAGCGCTACCAGGACATGAAGTCCACCGGGGTGCGGCACATCGACGACTTCAACCGCAAGGTCGACAAGGGCGAGATCGCGGTGCCGCCCGGTAGCGAGCGGGTCTACCGCCGCTACCCGTACATCCTGGCGATCGTCGACGAGCTCGCCGACCTGATGATGGTGGCCCCGCGCGACGTGGAGGAGCACATCGTCCGGATCACCCAGAAGGCCCGCGCCGCCGGCATCCACCTGATCCTGGCGACGCAGCGCCCCTCGGTCGACGTCGTCACCGGGCTGATCAAGGCCAACGTGCCGTCGCGGCTGGCCTTCTCGACCTCGAGCCTCACCGACAGCCGGGTCATCCTCGACCAGCCCGGTGCCGAGAAGCTCATCGGCATGGGCGACGCGCTCTTCATGCCCATCGGTGCGGGCAAGCCGATGCGCGTCCAGGGCGCCTTCGTGTCCGACGCCGAGATCGAGGCGGTCGTCGAGTTCAGCAAGCGGCAGGCCGAGCCGGAGTACCGCGAGGAGGTCTTCTCCGCCGGATCCACCGGCGAGAAGAAGGAGATCGACGAGGACATCGGCGGTGACCTCGACCTGCTGCTGCAGGCCGTGGAGCTGATCGTCACCAGCCAGTTCGGGTCGACGTCGATGCTGCAGCGCAAGCTGCGGGTCGGGTTCGCCAAGGCCGGCCGGCTCATGGACCTCATGGAGAGCCGCGGCATCGTCGGGCCGTCGGAGGGCTCCAAGGCCCGCGACGTGCTGGTCAAGCCGGACGAGCTCGAGGCGACGCTGTTCACCCTCCGCGGCGGCGAATGATCAGGGCGGTGGCCGAGTTCCGGACCGCCACCGGAGGCGGCCCCCGTGCAGGGTCCCGTCGCGGGCTCGTGAGTGACGGGGCGCACGGGGGTCCTTCACCTACGATGGGCGGGTGACAGCCACGCCCAGCCCTGCCCGGACCGTGGCCGTGGTGACCCTCGGGTGCGCACGCAACGAGGTCGACTCCGAGGAGCTCGCCGGCCGGCTCGCCGCGGAGGGGTACGAGCTCGTCGAGGACGCCGAGGGTGCCGACGCGGTGCTCGTCAACACCTGCGGGTTCATCGAGACCGCCAAGAAGGACTCGGTCGACGCGATCCTCGCCGCGACCGACTCCGGCGCCTCCGTCGTCGCCGTCGGCTGCATGGCCGAGCGCTACGGCGCCGAGCTCGCCGACGCGCTGCCCGAGGCCACCGTCCTGGGCTTCGACGACTACGCGCAGATCGGCGGGCGTCTCGACGACGTCCTCGCCGGCCGCCCCCTCGTGCCGCACACCCCGCGGGACCGGCGCACGCTGCTGCCGATCAGCCCGGTGGAGCGCTCGGCGGTCCTCGCCGGCGCCGGTGGCCGGGTCGAGGACGCCGGGCCGGCCATCCCCGGCCACGACTGGCTGCGTCGCCGCCGGCTGGCCGCCGGGCCGTCCGCCGCGGTCAAGCTGGCGTCGGGCTGCGACCGGCGCTGCGCGTTCTGCGCGATCCCGACCTTCCGCGGCGCCTTCGTCTCGCGCCCGCCGGCCGAGGTGCTCTCCGAGGCGCAGTGGCTGGCTTCCCAGGGCGTCACCGAGCTGGTGCTGGTCAGCGAGAACTCCACCTCCTACGGCAAGGACCTCGGCGACCTGCGCTCGCTGGAGAAGCTGCTGCCGCAGCTGGCCGCCGTCGAGGGGATCGTGCGGGTGCGGGTGGCCTACCTGCAGCCGGCGGAGCTGCGCCCCGGGCTGCTGGAGGTCATCGCCGGCACGGAAGGTGTCGCCCCGTACTTCGACCTGTCCTTCCAGCACTCCTCGCCGACGCTGCTGCGCCGCATGCGCCGGTTCGGTGGCACCGAGGACTTCCTCCGCACCATCGACCGGGCCCGCAGCCTGGCACCCGGCGCCGGCTTCCGCACCAACGTCATCCTCGGCTTCCCCGGGGAGACCGAGGACGACGTCGCCGAACTGGAGCGCTTCCTCACCGAGGGCCGCCTGGACGCGGTCGGTGTGTTCGGGTACTCCGACGAGGACGGCACCGAGGCCATGCGGCTGCCCGGCAAGCTCGAGCAGGCCGAGATCGACGCGCGCGTCCGCCGGATCACCGACCTCGTCGAGGAGCTGACCGCGCAGCGCGCCGAGGAGCGGATCGGGGAGCAGGTCGAGGTGCTGCTCACCGAGGACCTCTCCGCGGAGGAGGACCCCGGGGTCTGGCTCGGGCACGCTGCCCACCAGGACCCGGACGCCGACGGCACCACCACGGTCAGCGGTGTCCCGGCCGGCGCTGCCGCCGGGCAGGTGGTGCCGGCCGAGGTCGTCGGCACCGAGGGCATCGACCTGGTCGCCGCCGCCCGCGTGCCGGCCGCCACCCCGGCCGGGCGGTGACCCAGGTGAGCGACGTGGCCCCCGACCCGGCAGCGACGCCACCCCAGTCGGTGCGGCTGGTCAACCTGCCCAACGCGCTCACCGTGCTGCGGCTGGCCGTGGTCCCCGTCTTCGCCGTCCTCCTGCTGCAGGACGAGAGCCTCGACGACAGCAGCCGCTACTGGGCCACGCTCGTCTTCGGCCTGGCGATCCTCACCGACCGCTACGACGGGCTCATCGCCCGGCGGACCGGTCAGGTCACCGAGTTCGGCAAGCTCGCCGACCCGATCGCCGACAAGGCGCTGACCGGCACCGCGCTGATCGGGCTCTCCGTGCTCGCCCTGCTGCCCTGGTGGGTCACCGCGGTCATCCTGGTGCGCGAGGTGGGGGTCACCCTGCTGCGCTTCTGGGTCATCCGGGACGGCGTCATCGCCGCCAGCCGCGGGGGCAAGGCCAAGACCGTGCTCCAGTCGCTCGCGATCGGCCTGTACATCCTGCCGCTGAGCGGCGCACTCGCGACGACCCGCTGGTGGGTCATGGCCGCGGCCGTGCTGCTGACCGTGCTGACCGGTCTGGACTACGTCTACCGCGCCATCACGCTGCGGCAGACCAGCGCCCGCGCCATGCGCGCGGCCGCTGCGCGCCGGGCGGCGGGCGCCGGCCCCGGAACCCGCCGCGACACCGCGGCCTGATGGCGGACCCGGTCGCCGGGCCGGCGCTCGAGGCGCTCGCCGGTGAGGTGCACCGGGCGCTGCTGGCCCGCGGCGCGACCGTGGCGGCCGCCGAGTCGCTCACCGCGGGACTCCTCTGCGCCACGCTCGCCTCGGTGCCCGGCGCCAGCGCCACGCTGCGCGGGGGTGCCGTCGTCTACGCCACCGACCTGAAGACCGCGCTCGCCGGGGTGCCCGCCGACCTGCTCGCCGCCCACGGGCCGGTGAGCCCGCAGACGGCGGCGGCGCTGGCCGAGGGGATCCGCACCCGGTGCTCGGCGTCCTTCGGCGTGGGGCTCACCGGTGTCGCCGGCCCCGACCCCGTCGACGGGCACGGCCCCGGCACGGTCTACCTCGGCCTCAGCGACGGGCAGCGCACCGACGTCGTCCGGCTGGACCTCCCGGGTGACCGCGCCGCCGTGCGCTCCGGCGCGGTGGCCAGCGCGTTCGCCGCGCTCCGGGACCGCCTCGACGGGAACGCCCACCCGGGTGACGGCGTTACGCCATGAGCGGACTCGGCCCCGTCGCTGAGCTGACAGCGCGCGCGCCGCGTACCGTGAGCGCACGGTGCCCGATGGCACCGCCGCTTCCCCGCTCGCAGGACAGGAGACGGCCATGACGCTGCTGCGCACCCAGCTCGGGAACACCCTGCGCGGCCACCGGCTGCGTCAGCACCGCACGTTGCGCGACGTCTCCGGTGCCGCCCGCGTCAGCCTCGGCTACCTCTCCGAGGTGGAGCGGGGGCAGAAGGAGGCCTCCTCGGAGCTGCTCGCCTCCATCTGCGACGCCCTCGAGGTGGAGCTGGCCGACCTGCTCGCCGAGGTGAGCCTCGAGCTGCGTGGTGCCGGAGCCGGTGCGGACGTCCGCCCGCTGGCGAGCTCCGGCGAGGCCGCGGCCACCGCCGAGACCGCGGCGGCGCCGCAGCCGTCCGACGCGGCGGCCGAGCCCGCGCTGGCCCTCGTCGGTGCCGCGCAGGGGCGCACCGCCCGACGGCGCGACGCGGTGTCGCTCGCCGCCTGAGGCCCTTCGCGGCGTGAACCGCACCCGGGCGGAGCTCCTCGCGGGCGCTGCCCGGGCCTTCGCGGCCGAGGGGCTCCGGCGCACCACCATGCAATCGGTCGCGGCCGCGGCCGGGGTCGCCAAGGCCACGCTCTACAACTACTTCCGCACCAAGGACGAGGTGGCGCGGGCCCTGCTGGCGGCGGAGCTGCAGCGGCTCACCGGCCTCACCGCGGCCCTGCCTCCCGCCGAGGGGCTCGCCGCGCTCGCCGACGAGCTCGGCACCCATCCGGTGCTGCGCCGGCTCGCCGGCACCGAGCCGGACCGGCTGCTCGGGCTGCTGGCGCCGGACGCCGAGGCGTGGGCCGAGCTCACCGGGCGGCTGGCTGCGGTGCTCGGCACCGACGACGACGGGGCGCAGCTGGCCGGGCGGTGGCTCCTCGGCGTGGTGCTGCAGCCGGGGCTCACCACGCAGCGGCGCCGGCAGGCGGCGCTGCTGGCTCAGCTCCTGGGATCCGCCGGCTGAACCGGGGGCGCCAGCGGCAGGCGGCGGGTGAGCACCACCCGGTCGGCTCCGGGTCCGGCGTGGCCGGGGGAGGGGGCCGGGGAGGCTCCGAGATGGGCGGCGAGCGCGGCGGCGCCGGTGTCCCCGGGCAGGGCGACCGCCTGCGCGGCCCGGGCCCCCACCCCGGCCGCGAGGGCCGCGAAGCGCTCCAGCAGCCGGGTCGCGACCCCGCGGCCGCGCCAGGCCGGGTGGACCGCGACGGCCTGGACGACGGCGAGCCGGTCGGCGCTCACCACGCCGAGCAGGTAGCCGGCGTCCTCCTCGTCCGGGGTGAGGGCGACCGCGCCGAAGCCGCCGAGCTGGTGGAAGAACACCGGGTCGTGCAGCGCCGCGACGGCGTCGTCGTCGAGCGGCGAGCCAGCCCAGAACTCGGTGCGCCGGGCGAGCAGCCGGCCGCGCAGGGCACCGGCGGAGAGCTCCTCGAAGCCGACCAACCGGAGGGCGCCGGCGGTCACCGGTCGCCCCGCGCCGCCGCCAGCTCGGCCCGGGTGGGGGGATCGGCGCCGACCCGGGCGCAGTTGACCGCGGCCACGAGGGCGGCGTCCTCCACCAGCGGCAGCAGCTGGTAGTCCGCGGCGGCGCCCAGGGCGGTCCTCGTGGCGAGCCCCGCACCCAGCAGGCCGGTCAGCAGCCCGGCGGCCAGGGAGTCACCGGCCCCGACGGTGTCGACCACCGGCACGCGGGGGATCTCCCGGCGCAGCACGGGCCGGCCGGGACGGGCGATGCGCAGCGGCGCGCCGCCGTCGGTGAGGACCACCAGCGCCGGCCCGCGCTCCGCCCAGCGGCGTGCCGCCTCGTCCAGGTCGGTGGTGCCGGGTTCCAGCCAGGCCAGGTCCTCGGCGCTGACCTTCACGACGTCGGCCTGCCGGACGAGCTCGTCCAGGCGGCCGGTCACGGCGGCCCGGTCGTTGCCGAGCGAGGCGCCGACGGGGCCCTCGGCCAGCATCGGGCGGATGTTCGGGTCGACGCTGATCAGGGCCCGGCCCGCCAGCCGGTGGACCAGCCGGGCGATCGCCCCGCTCCCCGGCTCGGTCCAGCTGGAGATGGAGCCGACGTGGAGCACGCCCACTGCCTCGGGCAGCACCTCGTCCAGCTCCTCGTCGGTCCACTGCCAGTCGGCGGCGCCGAGCACGTGGAAGCCGTAGTCGGGGGAGCCGTCGGCGCCGACGCCGACCACGGCCAGGCTGACCGGCTCGGCGGCGTCGACGAAACCGGCCGTGTCGACGCCGGCCAGCTCGGCGTGCCGGCGCAGGTCGGCGGCCAGCGGGCCGGTGCCCAGCCGGGCGAGCAGCCGCACCGGGGCCCCGAGGCGGGCGGCGGCGACGGCGACGTTGAGCGCGTTGCCGCCGGGGCGGGCCACGTAGTGCGGCGCGGTGCTGCCGTCGGTGGCCCCGGGGACGGGCAGCAGGTCGACCACGAGCTCGCCGAGGACGCAGAGGACGGGCGTGGCAGGCGGCACGCCCGGCACACTAGCCGCGGCGCGGACGGCCCGCGTCGGTTGCCGAGGGTGATCACCTGGGACGATGCTGGGGACGAGCATCGCCGGGCCGGCGACCGCGCCGGAGCAGGAGGACCCCATGCCCAACCCGTTCGTGAAGCTGTGGAAGTACCTCACCGCTTCGGCCAACGCCCAGATCGACCAGCGGGCCGACCCGAAGATCCAGATCGCGCAGGCGATCGAGGCCGAGCAGCAGCGGCACCAGTCGCTGGCGAACCAGGCCGCCGCCGTGCTGGGCAACCAGCGGCAGCTGGAGATGCGGCTGAACCGGCAGCTGAGCGAGGTCGAGAAGCTGCAGTCCTCCGCCCGCCAGGCGCTCGTGCTGGCCGACCAGACGCGGGCCAAGGGGGACGCGGCGAAGGCGTCCGAGTACGAGCAGGCCGCGCAGGCGTTCGCCACCCAGCTGGTGGCCGCCGAGCAGTCGATGGAGGACCTCAAGCGCAGCCACGACGAGGCGCTGCAGGCCGCCGAGCAGGCGCGCGGCGCGGTGGAGCAGTCCCGCATGCGGCTGCAGACGACGCTGGCCGAGCGCACCAAGCTGATGAGCCAGCTGGAGCAGGCGAAGATGCAGGAGCACGTCGCCGCCTCCATGAAGCAGGTCAACGAGCTCTCCGCGCCGGGCAACACCCCGAGCCTGGGCGAGGTGCGCGACAAGATCGAGGCGCGCTACGCCAACGCGCTCGGCCAGGCCGAGCTGGCGCAGTCCTCGGTCGAGGGCCGCATGCTCGAGGTGCAGAAGGCGACGCTCGACGTGGCCGGCGCCTCGCGGCTGGACCAGATCCGCGCATCGATGGGCGGGGCGGGCACGCCGGCCGTCGAGGGCAGCGGTGCGGCGGGCGCGATCGAGCAGGGGACGCCGGCACCGGAGCAGGCCACCCAGCCCCAGGCCCAGCCCGCGGAGCGGCCCGACCCGGCCTGACCGGGTCGACCCCCCTCGGACCCGCCTGACGCGGCGACTCCTCTGCCCCGCCGCCCCTGCCCGGGCGGCGGGGCGGAGGGCGTTCAGCCGGGCGTGGCGATCGGTCGCGGCCGGCCCGGTTCGCCGGTGCGCGCCGTCGGGGCGATGGGGGAGTCCGCCACCTGGCACCGCGGGCACCAGTAGGTGACCCGCTCCTGCAGGTGCGGCCCCTGGTCGCCCATGAGGATCGGCGTCCCGCAGCGCCGGCACGGCTTGCCCTTCCGCCCGTAGACCCAGTGGTCCTGGCCGCGGCGCAGGTCGCCGGTGGTGCTCTGCTCGGGGTGCTCGAGGTTCGCGCGCATGAGCCGCTGGGCCCGTTCCAGCAGCGGCGCCAGCCGGCCGTCGGCGTCGGCCACCCGCGCCCAGGGGTGCAGGCCGAGCAGGAACAGCGACTCGACCTTGTAGAGGTTGCCGATCCCGGCCACGTTGCGCTGGTCGAGGATCGCGACGCCCACCTGCTCGCCGGGGAGGGCGCGGATCCGGCGCAGCGCCTCGTCGAGGTCCCAGTCGGGGCCCAGGATATCGGGGCCGAGGTGGCCGACGAGCCGGTCCTCCTCGGCCGTCGGGACGAGGTCGACGTCGTGCAACCGGTAGCCGACGCACTCCCACTCGTCGGTGGCCAGGACGACCCGGACGTCGTAGCCGGGGCCGCCCCGCCAGCGGGCGCCGGGCCGGTAGATGTGCCAGCTGCCGTCCATCCGGAAGTGGGTGCGCAGCGTGCGCCCGTCGGCGAGCCGGACCAGCAGGTGCTTGCCGCGGGGGACCACCTCGGTGACCGCGGCGCCGGCGAGGTCCAGGGCGGCCAGCTGGGGAAGCCGGAACTCGCCGCGGCGCAGCGTGCCGCCGGCGAGCGCGGTGTTCATCCGCTTCGCCGCCAGCCAGACGGTGTCTCCCTCGGGCACGCCGACCATGATCCCCGGCGGCGCGCCGACCTGCCCCCTGGGTGTGAGAGGTCCGACAACCGGGAAGGCGCCCGCCGCCCGGCGCGCTGCTCCGTCCGTGAGCGTGCCCCTGCGACTGCGCACCCGGCTCGGGAGCGCCCCCACCGCCCCCGACCACCAGCCGGTCACCGTCACCGTCGCCCGCGTGGTGCGGCCCGACCGGCGGGCGGCGTTCGAGCGGGCGGCCGGCGCGGTGCTGGCCGAGGCGGCGAACTACCCGGGAAACCTGGGGGCATCGCTGCTCCACCCGGGCGAGGGCAGCTCCGAGTACCACCTGGTCTACCGCTTCGCCGACGCCGATGCGCTCGCCGCGTGGGAGCGCTCGCCGGAGCGGCAGGCGTTCCTCGCGCGGCTGCCGGAGATGGTCGAGGACGAGCGGGTCGCGCGGGCGGTGGGGCTGGAGAGCTTCTTCGCCGTCCCGCCCCGGCCGGGGCCGGCCTGGCGCAGCTGGCTGCTCACCGTCGCCGTCGTCCTGGCGTTCACCTCGAGCTTCCAGCTGCTCGCGCTGCCCCTCGTCGAGGGCTGGCCCTGGCCGCTGCGGCTGCTGCTCTCGGCCGTCTACGTCGTCACCGCGCTGCGCCTGCTCATGCCCCGGCTGAGCCGCTGGTGCGCCCCGTGGCTGCAGGGCTCCCGGCGCCGCTGACCCTGGGCTGATCAGCCCCGCAGGCGCAGGCCCCGGGGGGTGGCGGCGAACCCGGCCGCCTGCAGCGCGTTGCTGAGCGGCGTCGACTCGTGCACCGAGGCGCCGTCGGCCTTCTGCACCACCATGCGGCCGAGCGCGCCGGCCGACACCGCCCCGGACAGCGCCGTCGCCGCTTCCTTGAGCACCTGCTCGTCCTCGGTCCACGACAGCAGCGTCTTGCCGCCGCGCTCGACGTAGAGCACCAGGTCGCCGTCGACCAGGACGACCAGCGCGCCCGCCTTGCGCCCGGCCCGGTGCCCCGACTTCCGGCCGCCGCCGGTGCCCTCGCCGAGGTCGACGGCGGCGTCCTCGCTCCCGGGCCGCTCCGGCCACGGCAGCGCGGCCCCGTAGACGTTGGCCGGGTCGGTCGCGGCCAGCACGACGGCGCCCGCCGGCACCCGGTCGGGCGAGGCGAAGCTGCGCAGCCGGTCGACCGAGCCCGGGGTGCCGAACTGGGCCGCGCCGAGGGTCTCGACGAAGTAGCCGCGGCGGGCACGGCCGTTCTCCTCGAACGCGCGCAGCACCGGGTAGACGGCGGAGAAGCCACCGGCCACCTGCTCGGCCATGACCGCGCCCCGGGTCAGCACGCCGTGCCGCTCCAGCAGCGCCTCGGCGCGCGCGGTGGTGCGCCGGGTGGCGTTGGCCTCCCGGCCGGGGAGCCGCGACCAGCGCCCGGCCACCGTGGGCGGCCCGCTGCGCGTGGGCATGGCGGCGCGGCTCAGCCGCGGGCGCCCGTACCGGCTGCGGGTGACCCGCGGGGCGGCCGCCCGCTTGTGGGTGCCGCCGCCACCGAGCCGGGTGCGCAGCGGGGCCAGGGTGTCGTTGGTCAGCGCGCCGGACCACACCAGGTCCCAGACCAGGTCGGCCAGGGCGGCGTCGTCGGTGGCGCCGAGGGCGTCGGAGAGGCCGCGGAAGAACATCGCCTGGCCGCCCGCGAGCAGGTCGAGCACGGGCTGCCCCTCCCCGGCGACCTCCAGCTGCTCGGGCAGCAGCAGCGGCGCGAGATCCGCGGGCACCAGGCTGATCCAGCCGTCCCCGCCGGGCAGGCCGCCGGCGCCGGCCCACAGCACCTCACCGGCGCTGGTCAGCTCGTCGAGCATCGCGGGGGAGTAGTCGCGGACCCGGGCCGGCAGCACCAGCGACTCCAGGGCGCTGGCGGGCACGAGGGCCCCGGCGAGCTGCTCGACGACCGCGAGAACGCCGTCGGCACCGCGGAGCCGGCTGCCCACCGCCTGCCAGGACGGGGTGAAGCGGGCGAGCGTGCCCGTGGGCACCGGCTCGACCTCCTGGCGCAGCCTGGCCAGGCTGCGCCGGCGGACGGAGCGCAGCACCTCGGCGTCGCACCACTCCTGGCCGGTGCCGCCGGGGCGGAACTCGCCGGAGACGAGGCGGCCGGTGGCGGTGAGCCGCTGGACCGTCGCGGTGACCACGGCGACACCCAGCCCGAGCCGGGTGGCGGCCTCGGCCGGCTGGAAGGGGCCGTGGGTGCGCGCGTAGCGGCCGACGAGGTCGCCCAGCGGGTCGGCGACGGGCTCGGTGAAGACCTCGGGCACCCCGACGGGCAGCGCCGTGCCCAGCGCGTCGCGGAGCCGGCCGGCGTCCTCGATGGCGACGAAGCGCTCCTCGCCGGCGATGCGGACCACCAGCGCGCGCCGGGCGGCGACCAGCTCGTCGAGCCACTCCTGCGGCACCCCGCGGCGCGCGGCCTCGACCGCGGTGAGGTCACCGACCACCCGGAGCAGGTCGCCGGCGCCGTCGACGTCGCGCGGGTGCCGTGGCTGGGGGAGTCGCTGCAGCTCCGCCTCGATCTCGGTGATCGCCTCGGCGTCGAGCAGCTCGCGCAGCTCCGAGCGGCCGAGCAGCTCGGCGAGCAGGCCGGTGTCGAGCGCGAGCGCCTGGGCGCGGCGCTCGGCCAGCGGGGCGTCGCCCTCGTAGAGGAACTGGCCGACGTAGCCGAACAGCAGCGACTGGGCGAAGGGTGAGGCGGCTTGCGTCTGCACGTCGACGACCCGCACCCGGCGGGCCCGCACGTCGCGCATCAGCTCGATCAGCCCGGGCACGTCGTAGACGTCCTGCAGCACCTCGCGGGCCGCCTCGAGCGTGATCGGGAACGAGGAGAACTCGCTGGCCACGCCCAGCAGCTGGGCGGCGCGCTGGCGCTGCTGCCACAGCGGGGTGCGGCGGCGGGGATCACGCCGGGGGAGGAGCAACGCTCGGGCGGCGCACTCGCGGAACCGGCTGGCGAACAGGGCCGAGCTGCCGACCTCGGCGGTGACCTCGCGTTCGACGTCGTCGGGGTCGAGGACGGCCAGATCGCCCTCCGGCGGCTCGCCGGTCGTGTCGGGCAGCCGCAGCACGATGCCGTCGTCGGAGTGCATGGAGGCGACGTCGACGCCGTAGCGTTCCCGCAGCCGGGCGGCGAGCACCAGCGCCCACGGGGCGTTGACCTGGGCGCCGAAGGGGGAGTGGACGACCAGCCGCCAGTCGCCCAGCTCGTCGCGGAAGCGCTCGACCAGCAGCGTCCGGTCGTCGGGGAGGTGGCCGGTCGCCGCCTTCTGCTCGGCGAGGTACGCGGCCAGGTTCGCCGCGCCCCACTCGTCGAGGCCGGCGGCGCGCGCCCGCTCCAGGCCGGCCTCCGGCGTCGCCGACCCGACCTCGCGCAGGAAGGCGCCGAGCGCGCGACCGAGCTCCAGCGGCCGGCCGGGGGCGTCGCCGTGCCAGAACGGCATCTTCCCCGGCTGGCCGGGCGCGGGGGTGACCAGCACGCGGTCGTGGGTGATCTCCTCGATCCGCCAGGACGAGGAGCCCAGGAGGAAGACGTCGCCGGTCCGCGACTCGTAGACCATCTCCTCGTCCAACTCGCCGACGCGGCGGCCGCCGGTGCCCTCGCCCCCGACGAGGAAGACGCCGAACAGGCCGCGGTCGGGGATGGTGCCGCCGCTGGTGACGGCCAGCCGCTGGGCGCCGGCGCGCGCGGTGAGGGTGTCGGTGACGCGGTCCCAGGTGAGCCGCGGGCGCAGCTCGGCGAAGGCGTCGGAGGGGTAGCGCCCGGCGAGCATGTCGAGGACGGCGTGCAGCGCCGACTCCGGCAGCGAGGAGAACGCCGCGGACCGGCGGACCAGCGCCCCGACCTCGTCGACGGTGCGCGGTCGCTCGGAGACGATCGCGACGATCTGCTGGGCGAGCACGTCGAGCGGGTTGCGCAGGTAGCGGATGGACTCGATGGCGCCGGCCTGCATCCGCTCGGCGACCAGCGCGCACTGCACCAGGTCGCCGCGGTACTTGGGGAACAGCACCCCGCGGCTGACCGCCCCGACCTGGTGGCCGGCGCGCCCCACCCGCTGCAGGCCGCTGGCGACCGTGGGTGGCGCCTCGACCTGGACGACCAGGTCGACCGCGCCCATGTCGATGCCGAGCTCGAGGCTGGAGGTCGCGACGACGGCGGGCAGCCGGCCGGACTTCAGCGCCTCCTCCACGATCGCCCGCTGCTCGCGGGAGACCGAGCCGTGGTGGGCGGCCGCCACCGGCTGGAACGCCTCCGGCAGGCCACCGCCCGAGCCCGCCTGCGCCATGAGCGCCGCGGCGTTGGTGCCGGGCGGTACCGGCTCGCCGGTCTGCCGCTCGTAGGCCAGCTCGTTGAGCCGGCTGGTCAGCCGCTCGGCGAGCCGGCGCGAGTTGGCGAAGACGATCGTGCTGCGGTGCGCCTGCACCAGGTCCAGCACCCGCTCCTCGACCGCGGGCCAGATGGAGGTGCGCGGCTGGTTCCCGGCCGCCGAGCCCTCCAGCTCACCGGTCGGCTGACCGAGCTCGCCCATGTCCTCGACCGGGACGACGACCGAGAGATCCCACCGCTTCGTCGAGCCGGGGGAGACGATCTGCACCGGGCGCCCGCCCGCGAGGAAGGTCGCGACCTCCTCGATCGGCCGCACGGTGGCCGACAACCCGATCCGCTGCGCCGGCCGCTCGAGCAGCTCGTCGAGCCGGTCCAGCGAGACGGCCAGGTGCGCGCCGCGCTTGGAGTCGGTGACGGCGTGCACCTCGTCGACGATCACCGTCTCGACCCCGCGCAGCGCCTCCCGCGCCTGGCTGGTGAGCAGGAGGAACAGCGACTCCGGCGTGGTGATGAGGATGTCGGGCGGCCGTCGCGCGAAGGTGCGCCGCTCGTCGGCCGGGGTGTCACCGGAGCGGATGCCGACCGTGATCTCCGGCCGGGGCAGCCCGAGCCGCGCGGCGGCCTGGCCGATCCCCGTCAGCGGGGCGCGCAGGTTGCGCTCGACGTCGACGGCCAGGGCCTTGAGCGGCGAGACGTAGAGCACCCGGCACCGCGTCCGCTCGTCGGCCGGCGGCGTGGCGGCCAGCCGGTCGAGCGACCAGAGGAACGCGGCCAGCGTCTTGCCCGAGCCGGTGGGCGCCACCACGAGGGCGTGCTCGCCGCTGCTGATCGCCTGCCAGGCACCCTCCTGGGCGCTCGTCGGCCGCTCGAAGGCGCCGGTGAACCAGGCGCGGGTCGGCTCCGAGAAGCGGGCCAGGGCGCCGGGACCCGAGGAGGGGCCGGAGGTCGGGCGGGCGGGCACGCGCTCAGTGTCCCCGCCGTGTACGACACTTCGCTGGTCGGCGGGGACGCCGGCGGGCGGGAACCACCCGCCCGGGGAGGGAGCGCACGTGGGACCGCTGCAGCAGCCCGAGGTCACGGTCGACGTCGCCCGCGTGCAGCGCCGCACGCTGGGCGTCCTCAGCGGCGGCGTGGCGCTGGCGGGGCTCGGCGTCACCGTCGGGATCACGGCCGGCGGGCTGCTGGCCCGCGACGTCGCCGGGACCGACTCCGCGGCCGGCCTCGGGCAGACCGCCGGCGTCCTGGGTGCGGCGGTCCTGGCGGTACCGCTGGCCCGGATCAGCGACGGTGCCGGCCGGCGGACGGGGCTGGCCGTCGGCTACGGCATCAGCGTGGTCGGCGCGGTGCTGACCGTCGTCGCGGCGGCGGCGTCGTCCCTGCTCCTGCTGCTCTGCGGGCTCTTCCTGTTCGGTGCCGCCACGGCGTGCGGCCTGCAGTCGCGCTACGCCGCCGCCGACCTGGCCGAGCCCGAGCGCCGCGGCAGGTCGCTCTCCCTGGTCGTGTGGGCCACGACGGTGGGCTCCGTCGTCGGCCCCAACCTGGCCGCGCCCGGTGCCGAGCTCGGCGAGGCGCTGGGGCTGCCCGCGCTCGGCGGCGTCTTCGTGGTGTCGGCGATCGTGTTCGGGCTGGTGGCGGCCGGTTTCCTCCTGCTGCTGCGCCCCGACCCGCTGCTGCTGGCCCGGTCGCTCGGCGGGGGCGGCGACGGTCCCCGGCCGCGGCGGGCCACCGGTACGGCCCTGCGCGCGGTGTGGGCGACCCAGGCCGGGCGGCTCGGGATCACCTCGGTCGTGGTCGCCCACTCCGTGATGGTCGGCGTGATGGTGATGACGCCGGTGCACATGGGGCACGCCGGCGGCCCCGAGGGGACGGTGCTGCGCCTGGTCGGTCTGGTCATCAGCGTGCACGTCGCCGGGATGTACCTGTTCTCCCCGCTGGTCGGGATGCTCGCCGACCGGGTGGGCGCGCCGTCGGTCGTGGCCCTGGGGGCCGGGCTGCTGCTGGCCGCCGCGGCGGTGGCGGGGACGGCGGCGCCCGCGGACTCGGTGCAGCTCGGCGCCGGGCTGCTGCTGCTCGGCCTGGGCTGGTCGTGCGGTCTGATCGCGGGATCCGCGCTCGTCACGTCATCGGTGGGGCCGGAGCTGCGGCCGACCGCGCAGGGCGGCACCGACATGCTCATGGGCCTCGGGGCGGCGCTGGCCGGGGTGGTCGGCGGCCCGCTGCTGGCCTGGGGCGGGTTCGGCCTGGTGTCCGGCGTCTCCGCGGCGCTGGTGCTGCCGCTGGTCGTGGTGTGGCTGGGCGCGCGGGTCAGCGCCCGCGGTAGTTCCTGATCAGCAGCACGATCAGCGTGACGAGCGCGACCACGATGCCGATCTCGAGGACGGTGTCGAGCGTCGCGGAGCCGGTGCCCGGGATCATGCGCCGAGCGTAGGACGGCAGCGGCGCGCGCGGGTGCGGACGGGTTAGCGTCGGGGTGTGCGCCTGCAGGAGTTCTGGTCCCGGCTGGACGGTCAGTTCGGGCCGATGCGCGCCCAGAGCGTCGCTCGCGACCACGTGTTCTCCGACCTCGGCGGGCGCACGGCGCTGGACGCCATCGAGGCCGGCCTGCCCGTGCGCAAGGTGTGGCTGGCCGTCTGCGAGGCCTTCGACGTGCCGGCCAAGGATCGCTGAGCACCGACCGGGTTCCAGGCCCGGCGTGTCGGCCTGGCGATCGAACAAGTGTTCGGCCTACTGTGGCGTCCACAGGGCGGCCGGTTCTCCCCAGCCCGCCCCGGAACCCGAAAACTGTCGGTGCCTCGCCCTAGCGTCGGTCCCGACCCGCTTCTCGCGAACCGAAGGTGACGCACCATGGCAGCAACGCTCGACCGCGACAAGGCCCTCGACATGGCCCTCGCCCAGATCGACAAGCAGTTCGGCAAGGGCTCGGTCATGCGGCTGGGCGACGAGGCCGCCCAGGCGATCAAGGTCATCCCGACCGGTTCGATCGCCCTCGACATCGCCCTCGGCATCGGCGGTCTCCCGCGCGGCCGGGTCGTCGAGGTCTACGGGCCGGAGTCCTCCGGCAAGACCACGGTCGCCCTGCACGCGGTGGCCAACGCGCAGGCCAACGGCGGTATCGCCGCCTTCATCGACGCCGAGCACGCGCTCGACCCGGAGTACGCCCGCGCCATCGGCGTGGACACCGACGCCCTCCTGGTCAGCCAGCCCGACACCGGTGAGCAGGCCCTCGAGATCGCCGACATGCTGATCCGCTCCGGCGCGCTCGACATCATCGTCATCGACTCCGTGGCCGCCCTGGTGCCCCGCGCCGAGATCGAGGGCGAGATGGGTGACAGCCACGTGGGTCTGCAGGCCCGCCTGATGAGCCAGGCGCTGCGGAAGATCACCGGCGCGCTCAGCAACTCCGGGACGACTGCGATCTTCATCAACCAGCTGCGCGAGAAGGTCGGCGTGGTCTACGGCTCGCCCGAGGTCACCACCGGTGGTCGCGCGCTGAAGTTCTACTCGTCGGTCCGGCTCGACGTCCGCCGTATCGAGACCCTCAAGCAGGGCACCGACGCGATCGGCAGCCGCACGCGCATCAAGGTCGTCAAGAACAAGGTGGCCGCACCCTTCAAGCAGGCCGAGCTCGACATCCTCTGGGGTCAGGGCTTCAGCCGCGAGGGCGGCATCGTCGACGCCGGTGTCGAGCAGGGCTTCGTGAAGAAGTCCGGCGCTTGGTACACCTACGAGGGCGATCAGCTGGGCCAGGGCAAGGAGAACGTCCGCAACTTCCTGCGGGACAACCCCGACCTGGCCGACGAGATCGAGAAGAAGGTCAAGGAGAAGCTCGGCATCGGCCCGAAGCTCGACGCCCCGGCGCCGGTCGACGCCCCCGACTTCTGACCTGCCGGTGGACGAACGGCCACCGACCCGCCGGCGCGGCTTCGGGGACACCCGGGCCGCCCGGCGGTCGCGGACGCCGGGCGGCGACGAGCCCCTGACCCCGGACGTCGCCCCCGGTTCCCCGGAGGACGAGTCCGGTGACCCCGAACAGGTCGCGCGGAACATCTGCCTGCGCGCTCTGACAGGGGCACCGAAGACCCGGCGGCAGCTCGCGGACCTCCTCGCCGAGCGCGGGGTGCCCGACGACGCCGCCGAGGCCGTGCTCGACCGGTTCACCGAGGTGGGGCTCATCGACGACGCGTCCTTCGCCCGGGCGTGGGTCAGCAGCCGGCAGGCCGGCCGGGGGCTCGCCCGGCGGGCGCTCTCCGCCGAGCTGCGCGCCAAGGGTGTCGACCCCGAGACCGCCGCGGAGGCAGTCCAGCTGGTCGACGACGACGACGAGCGGGAGGCGGCCCGCCGACTGGTGGAGCGCCGGGCGCCGGGGATGCGCCGGCTGGACCGCCAGACGGCCACCCGCCGGCTGATGGGCATGCTGGCCCGCAAGGGCTACAACGGCGGCCTGGCGGCTGCCGTGGTCCGCGAGGTCCTCGACGAGCTCGGCGCTGCAGAGGATGCCGACGACCCGCTCGCCGAGTTCGACGAGGAGAGCGCGCTCCCCTGAGCGGCCGCACCTGGCCCGACGTGCCACGAGGCGGCCCGGATGCTCCGGGCCGCCTCGTGTCGTCTCTTCCCGCTCAGCCGGTGGCGAGCCAGGCGGTCACGTCGACGGCCAGCCCGTCGGGGGCCTCCTCGTCGTCCACCAGCCAGGCCGGGTCCCGGTGCTGGCCGTCGGCGAGCCACCGGGTGATCTCGGCGTCGAGCTCGTCGGTCTCCGGAGCGCCCGGCCGCCGCCGTTCCCCGACGAAGGTCAGGTCGGACTCGGCGCCGTCGGCGTAACGGAACACCACCCGGCAGCGGGAACGCCGGTGCCGGGCCGGCGGCACGACCTCCCGCACGACGGCGCTCTCCGCCCCGGCCGCGTCGGTGAACGCAGCCGCGGCGGCGCGCAGCCGGGCCACGAACTCCTGGCCGGCGTCGAGCCGGGCGGTCGCGTCGAGGACGGCCGGGGCGGCCGCCTGCTCGGCGGACGCCTCGTCAGCGGTCGGGATCGTCTCGGCAGAGGTCCGGGGGACCGGGGGCAGGTTGCGGCGACCCGCCGCGTGCATCGTCTCCATCCTGAGGAGAAGTCTCGCGACCGTTCCGCTCGGTGGCCGTCCGGCGCGCCCGGCTGGGACGAGTGAGTCGGACGAGAACGGCCTGGTCAGGGCGGCGACGCCTGGCAGCGGTCGTTCAGGCGCCGTCGCGGACAGGCACCAGGTCGTCGCCGCCGGTGGCCTTGGCCGTCGACCCGCGGGACTGGCGGGCCTGCACCCACTGGGCTAGCCGCCCGAGCGTGTAGTTGATGGCGATGTAGAGCAGCGCGACGACGGTGAAGGTCTGGATCGGGTTGTCCAGGTTCCGGATGATGCTCTCGCCCTGGCTCAGCAGCTCGTCGAAGTTGGCCACGAAGACCACCAGCGAGGTGTCCTTCAGCACGACCACCAGCTGGCTGATGATCGCCGGCAGCATGACGCGGAACGCCTGCGGCAGCAGAATCAACCGCATGGCCTGCCCGTTGGTGAGGCCGGTGGCCAGGGCGGCTTCGCGCTGCCCGCGGGGCAGCGAGGCAACCCCCGCGCGGACGACCTCCGCGAAGATGACCATGTTGTATGCCGTCAGCCCGATGATCAGGCCCCAGAACACCTGGCCACCCGGCCATCCGCTCAGGTCCACGCCCACGTCGGGCAGTGCCCGGACGCTCAGGTACACGAGGACGACGACCGGCAGGCCGCGGAACACCTCGACGACCCCGATGAGCGGGATGCGGGCGTACCGGCCCAGGGAGAGGCGCGCGACGGCGATGAGCGTGCCGATCACCACCGACAGCGTCATCGCGACGAGGGCGGCCTTGATGGTGTTGAGCACGCCCTCGCCGATGACTCCCCAGACCAGCTCGAAGTTCTCGTTGCCGGGGTTGATCAACGGCCCCCAGAGCTCCATGGAGAACTGGTCCCGGCCGGCCAGGCGCAGCACCACCACGACGGCGAGGGCGATCAGGAAAAGGCCCCCGACGACCGTGCCGATCGCCGTCCGGCGGCGGGCCTTCGGGCCCTGCGCGTCGAAGAGCACGGTCTCCTGCTGGCTCATCGCGCGATCGCCACCTTCCGCTCGATGATCTGCAGGACCGCGCCGGCCGGGAGGGTGATGAGCAGGAAGCCGATGGCCACGCCGAGGAAGATCGGCAGCGTCTCGAAGCCCCGGGCGCTGGTCAGGGTCTGCCCGGTGCTCCACAGGTCACCGCCGACGCCGAAGGCGCCCACCACGGCGGAGTTCTTGAACATCGCGATGATCACGCTGCCCAGCGGCGGCACCACCGTGCGCAGGGCCTGGGGCAGGACGACGAAGCGCAGGCTCTGGGAGAAGTTCAGGCCGATCGAGCGGGCCGCCTCCGCCTGGCCGGCGGACACCGAGTTGATGCCCGAGCGGATGGCCTCGCAGACGAACGCGGACGTATAGAGGACCAGACCCAGGACACCGAAGAAGTAGAACGTCCGGTTGATGCCCAGTTCGGGCAGGCCGAAGGCGCAGAAGAACAGCACCACCGACAGCGGGGTGTTGCGGAAGGTCGACACCCAGAAGGTGCCGAAGGCGCGCAGCGGCGGGACGGGGGAGACCCGGAAGGCCGCGATCAGCGTGCCGAGAAGCAGCGAGCCGATCATGGCCACCACGATGATGCTCAGCGACGTCAGGAAGCCGTCGACGTACAGGTCGAGGTTCTCGATGACCGGGCTCACGTACCCCCCTCAGTGCCAACGGTGACGGTGCCGCGCTGCGGCCGTCAGCGACCGGCCGGCCGTCGTGGCCGGCCGGTCGCTGGTGGGACGGACGATCAGACGCACTCGGCGGGCTCGGGGAGCTCCGGCGTCTGCGTGCCCTCAATCTGACCCGCGGTGGCCTCCCAGGCGGCCACGTAGGCCTCCTCGTTCGCGGCCAGGGTCTCGTTGATGAACTCGCAGAAGGCGACGTCGCCCTTCTCGATGCCGATGCCGTACGGCTCCTCGGTGAACTGCTCGCCGACGAGCTTGAACTCGCCGTCGGACTCGGAGACGAAGCCCAGGAGGATCACGTTGTCGGTCGTGACGGCGTCCACCTGGCCGTTGGCCAGAGCGTCGGCGCACTGCGAGTACTCGTCGAACAGCACCAGCTGCGAGTCGTCCGCCAGGTACTCGCGGATCTGCTCCGACGGCGTCGAGCCGGTCACCGAGCAGACGGTCAGCTCCGGGTTCTCGGTGAACGACTCGGGACCGGTGATCGTGTCGTCGTCGGCCGCGACCATGATCTGCTGGCCGGCCTCGTAGTACGGCCCGGCGAAGGTGATCCGCTCGGCCCGCTCGGCGTTGATCGTGTACGTGGCGACGACCATGTCGACCTCGCCGCCCTCGATGACCTCCTCGCGCACCGCCGAGGGGGTCTGCTCCCACTGGATGTCCTCGGGCGCGATGCCGAGCTCGGCGGCGATGATCTTGGCGATCTCGACGTCGAAGCCCTCGAGCTCGCCGTCGAGGGTCTCCAGGCCGAAGCCGGGCTGGTCGTACTTGGTGCCGATGGTGATCGAGCCCGCCTCGGCGAGCTCGGCCATCGTCGTGCCCTCCTCGAAGTCGGTGGCCTCGGCCACCTCGGGCTCGGGGGCGGCGGCGTCGTCGCCACCACCGCAGGCGGCGGCGGTCAGGGCGACGACGGACAGGGTGGCTACCAGGGCGGTGCGCCGGAAGGTCATGGGTGGGGTCCTCTCGCTTGGACGGTCTCGTGCGATCAGTGGGTGAGGATCTTGGACAGGAAGTCCTTGGCGCGGTCCGACCGCGGGTTGGTGAAGAACGACTCCGGCTCCGCCGCCTCGACGATCCGGCCGCCGTCCATGAACACGACCCGGTTGGCCGCCTTGCGGGCGAAGCCCATCTCGTGGGTGACGACGACCATCGTCATGCCGTCCTTCGCCAGGCCGACCATGACGTCGAGGACCTCGTTGATCATCTCGGGGTCGAGGGCGGAGGTCGGCTCGTCGAAGAGCATGACCTTCGGCTCCATGGCCAGGGCCCGGGCGATCGCGACGCGCTGCTGCTGGCCCCCCGAGAGCTGGGCCGGGTACTTGTCCGCCTGGCTGGAGACCCCGACCCGCTCGAGCAGCTCGCGGGCCCGCTTCTCGGCGTCGGCCTTCGACTTCTTCCGCACCTTGACCGGCCCGAGGGTGACGTTCTCCAGGACGGTCTTGTGGGCGAAGAGGTTGAAGCTCTGGAACACCATGCCGACGTCGGCGCGCAGGCGGGCGAGTTCCTTGCCCTCCTCGGGCAGGCGCTCGCCGTCGATGGTGATCTCGCCCTTCTCGATGGGCTCGAGCCGGTTGATCGCACGGCACAGCGTGGACTTCCCCGACCCCGACGGGCCGATGACGACGACCACCTCGCCGCGGGCGATGTCGAGGTCGATGTCCTGCAGGACGTGCAGTTCGCCGAACCACTTGTTCACGCCGGACAGGCGGACGAGAGGCTCTCCGTTCGGACGGCTGGTCACCCTGGGGACCCTAAGGGCGGGAGGTCGCGGTTCCCGCACCGTGGGATCACGAAGGCGTAACGAACACGGCCGACGAGGGCGTCAGCGGCCGGAGTCCGCCCGTTCGGGTGACCGGTGCGGCGCGACGGAGAAGAGTTCGCCCGGCTGGCAGCCCAGGGCGTCGCACACCGCGGTGAGGGTGGAGAAGCGGACCGCGCGCGCCCGCCCGTTCTTGAGCACCGACAGGTTGACCACCGAGACGCCGACCCGCTCGGAGAGCTCGACGAGCGTCATGCTCCGCTCCGCCAGCAGCCGGTCGAGGTGGCACACCACCCGGTGGGTGGCGTCGTCGGATGCCGGCCCGTCGCGGCGCGGGCTCACACCATCCCCTCGACCTCGTCCTCCAGCGCCCGGCCGCGGCGGAAGGCCTCGGCGGCGGCCAGGAGGGCGAGCGCCAGCCCGATCGGCGTCAGCGGGATCGTGATGTCGAACAGGACCAGCGGGGAGTCGGGCCCGGCCAGGTCGAGGTGTTCGAGCACGGCCGTGGCGACCACCCCCTCGACCATCGACACGACCAGGCCGCCGAGGACGACGGCAGCGGCGAGGCCGGCCAGCCGCCCGGGGTTGCGCCGGTCGAAGGGGCGCCCATCGTGGATGGCCCAGAGCACCCGGGCGAGCAACCACGCCCCGACGGTGACGGCGATCGCGCTCAGCGAGGCCGGCAATTCCGTGAGTGCCCGCAGCCCGGCCGGGAGGTCGGAGGCGAAGAGTTGCGACTCGAGCGTCGAGTCGACGATCCACACGCCCTCGGGGAGGCCGGCCAGGCCGAGCGACCGGTCCTCGTCCGGATCCGCCGCGTTCACGGTGACGCTCCCGCCCGGCTGGGTGAGCTGGTTGATCGGCAGGACCACCGCGGTGAGGAGCGCGACGGCGGCGACGACGAACAGGACGGCGGCGCCCAGGTTCGTGCCGGTGCGGCCGAGGAAGGGGCGGCTCGTCGTCATGTGTGGACCATAACGACTGTCGATACCATCGGCAGTCGTTGTGCTCGCCGCGACGTACCCTTCCTCCTGATATGAGCACCGCAGCCGACAGCCCCGCCCGCACCTACCGGGTGCGCACCTACGGGTGCCAGATGAACGTGCACGACTCCGAGCGGCTCTCCGGCCTCCTGGAGGCGGCCGGCTACACCGCCGCCGCGGACGGGGACGACGCCGACGTCGTCGTCCTCAACACCTGCGCGGTGCGGGAGAACGCCGACAACCGGCTGTACGGCAACCTCGGGCACCTGCGCCCGGTCAAGGACGCCCGCCCCGGCATGCAGATCGCCGTCGGGGGCTGCCTGGCGCAGAAGGACCGCGGCGAGATCGTGCGGCGCGCGCCCTGGGTCGACGTCGTCTTCGGGACGCACAACGTCGGCTCGCTGCCCGCCCTGCTCGACCGCGCGCGGCACAACGCCGAGGCGCAGGTGGAGATCGTCGAGGCGCTCGAGGTCTTCCCGTCCACGCTGCCCGCGAAGCGGGACTCGGCCCACTCCGGGTGGGTGTCGATCAGCGTCGGCTGCAACAACACCTGCACGTTCTGCATCGTCCCGGCGCTGCGCGGCAAGGAGAAGGACCGCCGCCCCGGCGAGATCCTGGCCGAGGTGCAGGCGCTGGTCGACCAGGGCGTGCTCGAGGTGACCCTTCTCGGCCAGAACGTCAACAGCTACGGCAGCGACTTCGGCGACCGCGGCGCGTTCGCCGACCTGCTGCGGGCGACCGGGCGCATCCAGGGGCTCGAGCGGATCCGGTTCACCAGCCCGCACCCGGCGATGTTCACCGACGACGTCATCGCCGCGATGGCCGAGACACCGGCGGTCTGCCACCAGCTGCACATGCCGCTGCAGTCGGGGTCGGACGACGTGCTCAAGCGGATGCGCCGCGCCTACCGGCAGGAGCGCTACCTCGGGATCATCGACCGGGTCCGCGCCGCCATGCCCGACGCCGCGATCACCACCGACATCATCGTGGGCTTCCCGGGCGAGACCGAGGAGGACTTCCAGCAGACGCTGGAGGTGGTCCGGCGCGCCCGGTTCGCCAGCGCCTTCACCTTCCAGTACTCCAAGCGCCCGGGGACGCCGGCCGCGGAGATGGACGGGCAGCTGCCCAAGGAGGTCGTGCAGGAGCGCTACCTCCGGCTCACCGCGCTGCAGGACGAGATCAGCTGGGACGAGAACCGGAAGCTGGTCGGCCGGCAGGTCGAGCTGCTCGTCGCGGCGGGGGAGGGGAGCAAGGACGCCGCGCGCGGCCGGCTCTCCGGCCGGGCCCGCGACGGGCGCCTCGTGCACTTCACGGCCGCCGACGGGGTGCGGCCGGGCGACGTCGTCGAGACCGTCGTCACCCAGGCCGCGCCGCACCACCTCGTGGCCGACGGCCCGCTGCTGTCCCACCGGCGCACCCGGGCCGGGGACGCTTCGGAGGTAGGGCGGAAGCCCACGACGCCGGGCGTCTCGCTCGGCATGCCGCAGATCGGCGTCCCCGCCCCGCTGCCGGTGCTCACGTCCGGCTGCTGAACCGGGGGCATAGGAAGCTTTACCTACGGGATCGCGGGCAGAAGCGCAGGTAAAGCTTCCTATGCCTGGGTGCCTACCGGCGGGCGGACTTCTCCGCCTCGGCGAGCCACTCTCGGCGGGTCGCCAGGTTGGCCTGCGCCTCGTCGATCCGGCGCTCGTCGCCCGCGGCCTCGGCCTTGGCCAGCTGCTCCTCGGCCTTGGTGACGGCGGCCCGCATCGAGGCGACCATCGGGTTCTCCGGGGCCGTGCGCACCCGGCCGGCGTCGGCGGCGCCGCGGACCTTCTGCTCCACGGCCGTCATGCGGTCCTCGAGCTGGCGCATGACCGCGCGCGGCACGTGCCCGATGGCGTCGTAGCGCTCCTGGATCTTCCGCAGCGCGTTCTGCGCCCCCCGCAGGTCCTTGCCCGGGTCGAGCTGCTCGGCCTCGGCCAGCAGCTCCTCCTTCGCCTGCTGGTTGGCGACCTGCTCGGCGTCGCGCGCCTTGTCCTGCTCGGCGCGGGCGCTGAAGAAGACGTCCTGCGCGGCCCGGAACTGCTTCCACAGGTCGTCGTCGCCGTCCCGGCCGGTGCGCGGCACGGCCTTCCAGCGGTCCATCAGCGAGCGCATCGCAGCGCTGGTGGGGCCCCACTCGGTCGACGTCGACAGCCGCTGCGCCTCGGTGATCAGCTCCTGCTTGGCCGCGCGGGCCTCGCCGCGCTGGGCGTCGAGCTGCGCGAAGTGGGCGCCGCGGCGGCGGCCGAAGGCGTCCCGGGCGGCGGCGAAGCGCTGCCACAGCGCGTCGTCGGTCTTCCGGTCGATGCCGCGGATGGTCTTCCACTCCTCGACGATCGCCTTGAGGCGGTCGCCGGCGGCCTTCCAGGACGTCGACTCGGCGGCGATCTGCTCGGCCTCGGCCGCCAGCGCCTCCTTGCGCGCCACCTGCGCCGCACGGGCGGCGGCCTTCTCGGCCCGGTACTCCACGGCGGCGGCCTCGGCGGTCGCCACCATGGCGCGGGCCCGGGCGGCGAGGCCCTCCAGGTCACCGACGGCGGCGGCGGCCGGGATCGACCCGGCCAGCCCCTCCGCCTTGGCCTTGATCTCCGCCGGGTTGCCGGTGTGCGCCTTGAGCCGCGCCTCGAGCAGGGCCACCTCGGTGGCGAGGTCGTCGTAGCGGCGGCCGTAGTGGGCCAGTCCCGCCGCGGCGTCCCCGGCCTGCCAGGAGCCGACCTCGCGCTCGCCGTCGGCGGTGCGGACGAAGACGGTGCCCTGCTCGTCCACGCGGCCCCACTGCGCCGGGTCGCTGACCACGGTCTCCACCGGGGCGGCGGGCGGCGCCGGAGCGGGCGCCGGTGAGGGGACCGCCGGCGGTTCCGGCTCCCCGGCGGGGTCGGGGAGCGCCGCGTCCGCGGGCGCCGGCGCCGCCGGCGTACCGGCCGCGGGGGTCACCGCGTCGGAGCCGCCGGTCGGCGTCGCCACCTCGGGGGCGGGGGTCTCGGTGATCTCCGCAATCGGCGGAGCGGCCTGTTGCACCCCGTTGCCGGGGTCGTCCGTGCTCGACACGTCCGGCAGTGTCCCACGTCGCATCGGCGACACTGTTGCCGTGACCTCTCTCCCCGGCGGTGTCCCGGCCCGGGCGCATCGTCCGTCGGCCGCCGTCGCGTTCTGCCCGTGCCCGCCGCTGCTGGTCCCGGCGGTGGAGGGGCGGCCCTCGCCGGAGACCGCGGCCCTGCGGGCGGCCTGCGTCGAGGCGGTCACCGCGCTGCTCGGCGCCCGGACGGAGGTGGTCGTGGTCGTCGGTCCGGGCCCGGTGCCGGGGGAGCGGTTCGGCGCCGGGGACAGCGGCGACCTCCGCGGCTTCGGCGTCGACCTCGAGCTGCCCTTCGACGGCCGGCCGCGGCCGGGCGGGCACCGGCTGCCGACGGCGCACGCGGTGGGCGCCTGGTTGCTCGACCAGATGGCGTTCGCCGGCACCCGCCTCGGCGTCGGCCCGGCCGACGTGGGGCAGCTGCTGCGCGACCTGCCGCCCACGGTCGGCGTGCTGGCGATGGGCGACGGTTCGGCGCGGCGCACGGTCAAGGCCCCCGGCTACCTCGACCCGGCCGCCGAGCCGTTCGACGCCGCCGTCGCGACCGCCCTCGCCACGGGGGACGCCGCCGCGCTGGCGGCGCTGGACCCGGGGGACGGGGAACGCCTGCTCGCCGCCGGGGTGCCGGTCTGGCGCGCGGTGGGAGCCGCGCTCGCCGGCCGGCACGTCACCGCCCGGCTGCGCCACGACGCCGCACCGTTCGGGGTGGGTTACCCGGTCGCCGACTGGGTGGTGGCGTGAGCGGAGCGTCCCGCGGCAGCGAACCTGTGGCACCGACCGCGCCGCCGGTCGTCGCGGTCGTCGGTCCGACGGCCACCGGCAAGACCGCGCTCGCCGTCGAGCTGGCTCGGCGGCTGGGCGGCGAGGTGGTCAACGCCGACTCGATGCAGCTCTACCGCGGCATGGACATCGGCACCGCCAAGCCCGACCTGGCCGAGCGCGGCGGGGTGCCACACCACCTGCTCGACCTCTGGCACGTGCGCGAGCCCGCGTCGGTGGCCGGGTACCGCCGCCGCGCGCGGACCGAGATCGACCGGCTGCGGGCGGCCGGCCGGGTGCCGCTGCTGGTCGGCGGCTCGGGGCTGTACGTGCGCGCCGTCCTCGACGAGCTGGACTTCCCGGGCACCGACCCGGCGGTGCGCGCCCGGCTGGAGGCCGAACTCGCCGCCGAGGGGCCGGCCGCGCTGCACGCCCGGCTCGCCGCGCTCGACCCCGCGGCCGCCGCGGCCGTCCTGCCGAGCAACGGACGGCGGATCGTGCGCGCCCTGGAGGTCATCGAGCTGACCGGCGGCCCGTTCCGCGCCGAACTGCCCGAGCCGCGCCCGCACTACCCGGCCGTGGTGCTGGGGCTGGACCGCGAACCCGCGGAGCTCGACGCCCGGGTCGCCGCACGGGTCGAGCGCATGTGGGCCGCGGGCTTCGTCGACGAGGTCGCGGCGCTGGCCGCCGACGGGCTCCGCGAGGGGCCGACGGCCTCGCGCGCGCTCGGCTACGCCCAGGTGCTGGCGCAGTTCGACGGCGTCCTGTCCGCCGAGGAGGCGCGCGAGCGCACCGTCACCACGACCCGCCGGTTCGTCCGCCGGCAGCGCTCCTGGTTCCGCCGGGACGCCACCACGACGTGGTTCGACGCGGCGCGGACCGACCTGGCCGACGCCGCGGCCGCGCTGATCACCGCGCCTACGATCGACCGGTGACCTCCCCGCCCCGCGTGCTCGTCGGCCACGGCACCGAGAACGACTTCGTCGTCCTGCCCGACCCCGAGGGCGACGTGTGGGCCGGCGACCGCCTGGACGCCGCGATGGTCCAGCGGCTGTGCGAGCGCCGGGCCGGCCTGGGCGGGGACGGCGTGCTGCGGCTGGTGCGCAGCGTGCACGTGCCCGATGCGGCGGACGCGCTGGGCGACGACCTCGGCCGCTGCGAGTGGTTCATGGACCACCGCAACGCCGACGGCTCCTACGCCGAGATGTGCGGCAACGGCATCCGGCTGTTCCTGCACGCGCTGGTCGCCGAGGGACTCGTCGACCGCCAGACCTGCACCGACGGTCTGCTGGTGGGCACTCGCGGGGGCGCCCGGCGGGTCGGCGCCGGCGCCGACGGCGGCTACTGGGTGGACATGGGCCCCGCCCGCCCCTTCGGCGAGGGCTCGGCGGAGCTCGACGGCCGGACCTTCGACGGCGTCGCGGTCAGCATGGGCAACCCCCACCTGGCCTGCCTCACCGACGTGCCCGTCGAGCAGCTCGACCTGACCGGCACGCCCGCGTTCGACCCGGCGCTGTTCCCCGAGGGGGTCAACGTCGAGATCGTCAACGTCCTCGAGGCGGGCGCCCACGTGCGGCTGCGGGTCTCCGAGCGCGGGGTGGGGGAGACGCGGTCGTGCGGGACCGGCGCGTGCGCCGCGGCCTACGCGGCGCTGCGGGCCGAGGGCGCGACCGAGGGCACGGTCGTCGTCGACGTCCCCGGCGGCCGCCTGTCGGTGCGCGTGACGTCCGCGACGACGGTGCTCAGCGGCCCGGCCGTCCTGGTCTCGGCCGGCGTCCTGTGCCCGGAGTGGCTGCAGGGCTGACCCCGGTCACCGGGGCCGGCGCCGGCCGGCCCAGGAGCGTCCGGGCACGGCCGTCCGCCACCCCCGTGCCGCCACCCGCCGTCGGTCGGGATGCATGCGGACGGCTCGTGCGTTGCACAAGGCGATGACAACTCAGGTGCTTTCGCCGAAGGACCGTGCCACGCTGGAGACGATGACGACCGCCCCCGATGCCCTGCCCGTCGACGAGCATGCCGAGCTCGAGACCCGCCCTGCCCCTGCCGGGCGGTGGGGCGAGGCCGACGAAACGACCGGCTCCTACGCGCTCGAGGCGCGCGGCGCGCTGCGCCGGGTGGCCGGCCTCTCCACCGAGCTCGCCGACGTCACCGAGGTCGAGTACCGGCAGCTGCGGCTCGAGCGGGTCGTGCTCGTCGGGGTGTGGACCGAGGGCACCCAGGCCGACGCCGACCGTTCGCTGGCCGAGCTCGCCGCCCTCGCCGAGACGGCCGGCTCGCAGGTGCTCGAGGCCGTCAGCCAGCGCCGCGACAAGCCCGACGCCGCCACCTACGTCGGCTCGGGCAAGGCGGCCGAGATCCGCGACATCGTGGCCGCGACCGGCGCCGACACCGTGATCTGCGACGGCGAGCTCACGCCCGGCCAGCTCAACCAGCTGGAGAAGGTGCTCAAGGTCAAGGTGGTCGACCGGACCGCGCTGATCCTCGACATCTTCGCCCAGCACGCGACCAGCCGGGAGGGCAAGGCCCAGGTCGAGCTGGCCCAGATGCAGTACATGCTGCCGCGGCTGCGCGGCTGGGGTGAGTCCATGTCCCGGCAGGCCGGTGGTCGCGTCGCCGGCGGTGGCGGCATCGGTACCCGCGGGCCGGGTGAGACGAAGATCGAGACCGACCGCCGGCGCATCCGTGCCCGGGTGAGCAAGCTGCGGCGCGAGATCGCCGGCATGGCGACCGCCCGGGCGACCCAGCGGGCCAGCCGCGGCCGCAACGCCGTGCCGAGCGTGGCGATCGCGGGCTACACCAACGCCGGGAAGTCCAGCCTGCTCAACCAGCTGACCGGTGCAGGCGTGCTGGTGGAGAACGCGCTGTTCGCCACCCTCGACCCGACGGTCCGCCGCGCGCAGTCCCCCGACGGCCGGGAGTACACGCTCACCGACACCGTCGGCTTCGTGCGCCACCTGCCGCACCAGCTCGTCGACGCGTTCCGCTCCACGCTGGAGGAGGTGGCCGCGGCCGACCTGCTCCTGCACGTCGTCGACGGCTCCGACCCCGACCCGCTCGGCCAGATCGATGCCGTGCGCGTGGTGCTGGGCGAGATCGACGCGGCCGCGGTGCCCGAGCTGATCGTCGTCAACAAGGTCGACGCGATGAGCGAGGAGGACGTCCTCATGCTCCGCCAGGCCCTGCCGGGTGCCGTCTGGGTGTCCGCGCGCACGGGGATCGGCATCGACACCCTGCGCCGGCTGGTGGCCGAGCGGCTCCCGCACCCCGACGTCGACGTCGACGTGCTCGTGCCCTACGGGCGCGGTGACCTGGTGGCCCGGGTGCACCGCGACGGCGAGGTGCTCGGCGAGCTCCACGAGGCCGGCGGGACACGGCTCACGGCCCGGGTCGACGGCGCTCTGGCAGCGCTGCTCGAGGAGTTCGCGGTCCCGGTGGGCTGAGCGCGACGCGTCGACCGTCGCGGATCACGATCCGGTCACGGGCCGGTACCGTGGCGGCGTGACCAGAGGCGCGGTGCGGGTGATCGATGCACCGCGCGCCGCCCCCGTCGTCCCGGTCGGCCGTCCGCCGTGGTGGCTGGTCGTCGCGGCGCTGCTGGTCGGTGTGCTGCTCTCGGCCGACCTGCTCGCCCACGGCCCGTCCGAGCGGCTGGACCTGCGGGTGTCCGAGATCGTCAGCGACTGGGGGCTGCGGGACACCACCGGCTACCCGGCGGTCTGGGTGGTCACCCAGATCGGCGGGCGCGTGACGATCCTCGTCGTGCTCGCCATCCTGATCGGCTACCTCTTCTGGCGGCGGGGGGCCTGGCTGCCGGCCGCCCGGGTGCTCCTCGCCCTGGGGCTGCTGACCGCCGGGGTCTACGCGATCAAGCACGGCCTCGGCCGCACGGCCCCGGCGTTTCCCGGGTCCTACTTCTTCCACTCCGACGGCGTCTCGTTCCCCTCGGGTCATGTCGCCAACGCGGTGCTCATGTGGGGTGTCGCCCGATGGCAGGCGGTCGAGTACGGCCTGCCGGCCGCGGTGCAGCGGACCTTCTGGTGGCTGAGCGTGGTCGGGCCGGTCGCCACCGGCGTGGCCATGGTGTCGCTGGACTTCCACTGGATCACCGACGCGGTCGTGGGCGCAGCCGTCGGGATCGTCCTGTTGGGCGTGGTTCATGCACTGGACGAGATGGTTCTGTCACGCTGGGTACGTGCCCGAGCAGGCCGTCCCCGTTCCTGACCGCGCCCGGAGGTGCCGGCTCGTCGTCGCGAGCACCCTGGTCGGCGGCGCGGTCGTGCTCGCTCCCGCTCCGGCTCTCGCGGAGGCGCCGCCCCCCGCGCCGGCGCCGGAGGTCCGGTGCGCGATCACCGACCCACGGCTCGCCGAGCTCTCGGGGCTGGTGGTCGTGGGGGAGCAGATGCTCGCGCTCAACGACGGCGGCGAGCAGGTCACCGTCCACGGGCTGGACTCCTCGTGCGCGGTCGTCGACGTCCAGACCGGGGAGGTCGACCCCTTCGACCCCGAGGACCTCGGCGTGGCGCCCGACGGGAGCGTCTGGGTGGCCGACATCGGGGACAACGGCTCCGTCCGCCCGACCGTGGCGCTGCACGTCCTGCGACCCGACGGCACGACGGCGCTGCACCGGCTGACCTACCCCGACGGCGCGCACGACGCCGAGGCGCTGCTCCTGGCGCCGGACGGGACGCCGTACGTCGTCACCAAGGAGGTCCTCGGGGCCAGCGGCGTCTACCGTCCCGCCGCAGCGCTGGTGGACGGCGGCACGGTGCCGATGGAGCGGGTGGGGTCGGTGAACGTCACGCTGACCGGGACCCCGGGCGGCCCGGTGGGCCGGGCCGGGCAGCTTCTGATCACCGGCGGTGCGGTCGCGGCGGACGGAAGCGCCCTGGCGCTCCGCACCTACACCGACGCCTACGTCTGGCCCCTGACCGGATCCGACGTCGTCGGCGCGCTGGCCGGGGAGCCGGTGCGGGTGGCGCTGCCGGAGTCACCCCAGGGCGAGGCCATCAGCTTCACGGCCGACAACCAGGCGCTGGTGGTCGCCAGCGAAGGTCTGCCCAGCGCCGTCACCGTGGTGCCCGTGCCGGCCCGGGCTGCCGCGTCGGGCCCGGCGCCCGCGGAGGTGCCGCTCCCATCCTTCGCCGAGCTGACCACCGGCTCGGATCGGTCGCCCATCGCCGCGGCCCTGATCGCGGCGACCGTGGCGACCGTCGTGGTCTGGCTGACCGGACGGCTGCGCCGCCGGCCCTGAGGGTCAGACCCGGCGCAGAACGCTGACGACCCGGCCGAGGATCGTCGCCTCGTCGCCCGGGATGGGCTCGTACGCCGGGTTGTGCGGCAGCAGCCACACGTGGCCGTCGCGCCGCTTGTAGGTCTTGACCGTCGCCTCGCCGTCGATCATCGCGGCGACGATCTCGCCGTTCTCGGCAGTGGGCTGCTGGCGGACGACGACCCAGTCGCCGTCGCAGATCGCGGCCTCGACCATCGAGTCGCCGGCCACCTTGAGCATGAAGACCGTTCCCTCGCCGACGAGCTCGCGGGGCAGCGGGAAGACGTCCTCCACCGCCTGCTCGGCCAGCACCGGCCCACCGGCGGCGATCCGGCCGACGAGCGGGACGTAGGTCGGGGCGGAGGCCCGCTCGCCGTCGCCGACCACGGGCGGCTCGACGTGGGCGGCCGTGCTGCGGCCGGCATCCCCCGGCAGCCGGACGTCGAGTGCGCGCGGGCGGTTGGGGTCGCGCCGCAGCCACCCCTTCTTCTGCAGGACCGAGAGCTGGTGGGCGACCGAGGACGCCGACGACAGCCCCACGGCCTCGCCGATCTCGCGGACCGAGGGCGGGTAGCCCCGGCGGTCGATCGAGTCGCGGATCACCTCGAGGACGCGCCGCTGGCGCTGGGTGAGGCCGTCACCGTCGGCCGTGCGATCGGGGAACGCCCGCACCGAGGCGGTACCGCTCGCATCGGGGGCTGCCGCCCGGGTGCCTCGCCCGCCGCCGGAGGTCCCGTTCGAGTCCGCCACGTCTCCTCCTCGCCGGCTGCCCGTGCAGCGCTCGCCCGTCGTCGTCGCGTGAACGGTAGCGCTGATCGCCGACCAGTTCAAACACACGTTCGAAAGTTCTCCGTGTCGCATCGCTTCTGTCGGTCGCTTCCGGTAGACATCGGACAGGCGTTCGAATCGAACAAGTGTTCGGGCCGGCGAGGTGTCGGTCGGGAGGGCAGGAAGCATGAACAGCGGTGCTGCGCTGCGGGTCCGCGGAGAGATGTCGGCCGATGTGTGCGGGGGGCGGTCCGCGACCGCGCCCGCCCGGCACCTCAGGGTGCTGCCGCCGCCCCGCGCCTACGCAGATGCCGTCGCACCTCGCGCCGATCCGGGGCTGCCGGGCGACGGGGTGGCGCGGGTCCGGCAGTCGGCGACCGGTCGTCCGGCGACCGGTCCGGCGGCGGAGTCGCTGCCCCCGCTCCGGTTGACGGCACGGGGGCGGCGCGTGGTCGCGGTGGTCGTGCTGCTCCTCGGCCTGGGTGTCGTCGCGCTGGGCGGCGCCGTCCTCGGCGAGGACGGTGACGCGCTCGAGCTCATGGGGACGACCAAGGTCATCGTGGAGCCGGGTGACACGCTGTGGTCCATCGCGGGTGCGGCGGCCGGGGGGCGGGACGTGCGCGACGTCGTCGTCGACATCCGGCAGCTGAACCGGCTCCAGAGCGCTGCGATCAGGCCCGGCCAGGTGCTGGTGCTGCCCTGATCCACCCCGGCGTGCGCACTCCGGTGGGCCGCAACGAGAGGTTTACAAGCTCGGTCGCCGACTTCGTCAACCCTCCGTGTGGGTGTGTTCACGGTCCGTGCTCGCCGCCCGCTTACGGTCACTGGGTGTTCAGCGTCATGGAGAACCGCGCCGCGGTGTTCACCCGTCAGCCCCAGGTCGTCGAGGTCCACCAGGCAGGGGCCTGGCGGGCGGGGGAGCTGCTGGGGTGGCGGCACGATGACGCGGGTGCGTGCCAGATGTGGGTCCGGGTCGTGTCGGACGGTGTCGAGCAGATGACGTGGACCGAACTGGCCGCGGTACGGCTGCCGGAGCCCGCGTCCTCGGCCCCGCCCCCCGCGACGCAGGCGGTGCCTGCGCAAGCGGCCGCCATGCCGGGAGCTGCTCCGTCGACGGACCCTGACGCGACGGCCAGCCTCCCGCTGGTGCGGGACAGTCGTGGGGCCCAGTCGGCCGCCTCTCGCACGGGCGGCCGTCGACGCGCGCCCGAGAGCGACGCGGTTCAGGGGGTGACGGCCTCGTCCGCGCCGGCGGCCCCGGCCGGTCGCCACCGGGCTCCGGCGACCGCGCCGAGTCCCGTGGTCGGTCGGCACCGTGCTGCCGACACCGATCACCTCCGCCCCGTCGACGCGGGTGTGCCGGCGACCGCCCGAAGCAGCCGGCCGGGCGGCAGAGGGGTGCCCGCCGCGCATTCCGCCCATCCGGTCGAGAGGCGTGCGGTCAGGCACGGCTGGACGCCTCCCGCAGACCTCGAGCCCGAGCTGCTCACCCGGCCGATGCGCCTGAGCGACCAGGTGCCGCACGCACGGCGCCCTCGGGTGGGCGGCTCCGTCCGCGCCTGACGGATCAGCGCGGCCCTCGGTGGTGCCGCACCTCCCGCGGTGCTCTCCGCCGCCGACGCCCGTGGGTGGCGGCGGCCGTGGCGAGCGTGGAACTCGCGCCGGGGTCGGTGGGGGGAGAGGTGCAGCGGTGTCATCGCGCGCTTCTTCGGTGTCGCCGCGGGCAGTTCCTCGGGGCCCGGTCGGGTCGACTCCCGGCGTGTCGTCGCGGTGCTCCTGTGACGGCTGGGGGCCGCTGTTCCGCCTGCGTACCGCAGTGTCGGGGTGGAACACGCCGAGCAAACGATCACTTGCACATCTTGTGGGCGCCGTCCTAGGGTTCCCCTACATCTAGTAGTTACAGAGCTGTAAGCCCGTCCACAGGCCCGTCCTCAGGTTCTCCCCGTCGCGTCCACCGGATGTCCCCAGGGAGCTCCACAGGCAGCCGGTGAGGGGCTCGTCGGCGAAGGAGGTGAACCACCGTGCGTTGCCCGTTCTGCCACAACGCCGACAGCCGGGTCATCGACTCGCGCGAGGCCGACGAGGGCGCCACCACCCGGCGCCGTCGCTCGTGTCCGGCGTGCGGTCGGCGGTTCACCACCGTCGAGGAGGCGGTGCTCGCCGTCGTCAAGCGCAACGGCGTCAGCGAGCCGTTCAACCGCAGCAAGGTCGTCGCCGGCGTCCGGCGGGCCTGCCAGGGCCGGCCGGTCGACGAGGACCAGCTCAAGCTCCTCGCCCAGCAGGTCGAGGACGCCATCCGCGCCAGCGGTGCCGCGGAGGTGCCGAGCAACGAGGTCGGCCTGGCCATCCTCGGTCCGCTGCGCGAGCTCGACGAGGTCGCCTACCTCCGGTTCGCCAGCGTCTACCGCTCCTTCACCTCGGTGGCCGATTTCGAGCGGGAGATCGCCGAGCTCAAGGCCCGGCAGTCCGGCGCGCCGCCGGGGGAGACGGGCCCGCCCGCGCCCCGGCAGCCGGTCCCGTCCGGCAGCTCCGCCGGCACCTGAGAACTGTCGGTGCCACCCGATAGACAGCAGTTCGAGCAGTTACCGATCGCGGCTCTTCCCCAGCCCCCGATCCGCCACCGCGCAGCACCACCGCGCAGCCCCGCGAAGCACCACGCGACACACGACCAGGGAGAGCTCCACACCATGACCGAGACCGACGACCGCGTGGCCGGCGCCCGCACCCGACGCAGCGCCAAGACGCCCGGCCGGGCCAAGGGCCTCAAGATCAAGCGCGTCTTCACCACCGCTGGTGTGCACCCGTACGACGAGGTGACCTGGGAGCGCCGCGACGTCGTCATGACCAACTGGCGGGACGGCTCGATCAACTTCGAGCAGCGCGGTGTCGAGTTCCCGGCCGAGTGGAGCATCAACGCCACCAACATCGTCACCACGAAGTACTTCCGCGGCGCTGTCGGCACCGCGCAGCGCGAGACCAGCCTGCGGCAGCTCATCGACCGGGTGGTGCTCACCTACACCGAGGCCGGCCGCGAGCACGGCTACTTCGCCACCGAGGGCGACGCCGAGATCTTCGAGCACGAGCTGACCTGGATGCTGCTGCACCAGTACTTCAGCTTCAACTCGCCCGTCTGGTTCAACGTCGGCACGAGCGCGCCTCAGCAGGTCAGCGCCTGCTTCATCCTCGCCGTCGACGACGAGATGGACTCGATCCTGAACTGGTACCGCGAGGAGGGCCTGATCTTCAAGGGCGGCTCCGGTGCCGGCCTGAACCTCTCCCGGATCCGCTCCTCCAAGGAGCTGCTCTCCTCCGGGGGCACCGCCTCCGGGCCGGTCTCCTTCATGCGCGGCGCCGACGCCTCCGCCGGCACCATCAAGTCCGGTGGTGCCACCCGCCGCGCGGCGAAGATGGTCGTCCTCGACATCGACCACCCCGACATCGAGGAGTTCATCGAGACCAAGGCGCGCGAGGAGGACAAGATCCGTGCGCTGCGCGACGCCGGGTACGACATGGACCTCGGCGGCAAGGACATCACCAGCGTCCAGTACCAGAACGCCAACAACTCGGTCCGCGTCTCGGACGAGTTCATGCGCGCGGTGGAGGAAGGCGACGAGTTCGGCCTCCGGGCCCGCCTCGACGGCTCGGTCATCGAGACCGTCGACGCCAAGTCGCTGTTCCGCAAGGTCACGCAGGCCGCGTGGGAGTGCGCCGACCCCGGCATCCAGTACGACGACACGATCAACGACTGGCACACCAACCCCGAGACCGGTCGCATCAACGCGTCCAACCCGTGCTCGGAGTACATGAGCCTGGACAACAGCTCGTGCAACCTGGCGTCGCTGAACCTCATGAAGTTCCTCAAGGACGACGGCACGTTCGACGCCAGGAACTTCGTGAAGGCCGTCGAGCTGGTCATCACCGCGATGGACATCTCGATCTGCTTCGCCGACTTCCCGACCGAGCCGATCGGTGAGACCACCCGGGCCTACCGCCAGCTGGGCATCGGCTACGCCAACCTCGGCGCCCTGCTCATGGCGACCGGCCACGCCTACGACTCGCGCGGTGGCCAGACGCTGGCCGCGGCCATCACCTCGCTGATGACCGGCACCGCCTACCGGCGCTCGGCCGAGCTCGCCGGCATCGTGGGCCCCTACGAGGGCTTCGCCCGCAACGCCGACGCCCACGCCCGCGTCATGCGCAAGCACGCCGCCGCCAACGACGCCGTCCGTCCCGTCGGCGCCGACGACGCCGATGTGCTGAAGGTCGCCACGCAGCAGTGGCAGGAGTGCCTGGAGATCGGCGCCGACAACGGCTGGCGGAACGCCCAGGCCTCGGTGCTGGCCCCCACCGGCACGATCGGCTTCATGATGGACTGCGACACGACCGGCATCGAGCCGGACTTCTCGCTGGTCAAGTTCAAGAAGCTGGTCGGCGGCGGCTCCATGCAGATCGTCAACCAGACGGTGCCGCGAGCGCTGCGCAGCCTGGGCTACCAGGAGGAGCAGATCGAGGCGATCGTCGAGTACATCGCCGAGCACGGCCACGTCGTCGACGCGCCGAGCCTGCGCCCCGAGCACTACGAGGTGTTCGACTGCGCCATGGGGGAGCGGGCCATCTCCCCGATGGGCCACGTCCGCATGATGGCCGCGGTTCAGCCCTTCATCTCCGGCGCGATCAGCAAGACGGTCAACATGCCGGAGACGGCGACCGTCGAGGACGTCGAGACGATCTACTTCCAGGGCTGGAAGATGGGTCTCAAGGCGCTGGCGATCTACCGCGACAACTGCAAGGTCGGCCAGCCCCTGTCGGGCGGGAAGGGCAAGAACGACGGCACCAAGGCCGAGGAGAAGGTCGAGGCGGCCGCGCCCAGCGCCCTGTCGCACCCGGTGCGCAAGCGGCTGCCGAAGAAGCGGACGAGCGTCACCACCTCGTTCAGCGTCGCCGGCGCCGAGGGCTACATGACCGCCGGGATGTACGAGGACGGCAGCCTCGGTGAGGTGTTCCTCAAGCTCGGCAAGCAGGGCTCGACCCTCGCCGGTGTCATGGACGCCTTCTCGATCGGCATCTCGCTGGCGCTGCAGCACGGCGTGCCGCTGGAGACCTACATCCAGAAGTTCACCAACATGCGCTTCGAGCCGGCCGGCATGACCGATGACCCGGACATCCGGATCGCCCAGTCGGTGATGGACTACATCTTCCGTCGCCTGGCGCTCGACCACCTGCCGGTGGAGAAGCGGGCCAACCTCGGCATCTTCACCGCCGAGGAGCGCGCGGCGCAGGTCTCCGGCTACGGGGCCTCGGCGTCGACGGCCACCGTGCAGGAGGATGAGGTCGACCTGGAGCAGCTGCGCGGCTCCGCGCCGATCGAGACCGCCAAGACGGACGAGAAGGTCACCCCCGAGGGGCCGAAGTCGGTCAAGGAGGCGCACTCCTCGGCCGAGCTGCTCGAGCTGGTCACCGGCACCGCCACCGACGCGCCGCTGTGCATGACCTGCGGCACGAAGATGCGTCCGGCCGGCAGCTGCTACGTCTGCGAGGGCTGCGGCTCCACCAGCGGCTGCAGCTGAGCACGGTCGTCCTGACCGCGTCCCGCAGCAGGGGCTGAGGTCAGGGCCTCGATCGCACCTCGGTCGGGCGTTCTCGACAGACGCACGTGTCCCCCCGGAGCACACCGCTCCGGGGGGACACGTGCGTCGAGGGGTGTTCGGGCGGGTGGGTGCCCGGTGCCGAGCCCGCCGATCGCCGCGGGTGCAGGGGCGCGTGGCCGACGCATCAGGGGACGCGGCCATCAGGGGGACGGCGGGCGAGGCCCTTCGATCCACCGGCGGAGCTCCGCGGCCTGCTCCTCCACCTGCCGCTGGCCGGGGAACGGCAACGTCTCCGTCGCCACGAGGTGCAGGACGGTCCCGTCGGTGAGGAGCAGTTCCACACGCCGCATGCTTCCCGCACCACCCTGGCGACCCACCATCACCCGGTCGATGTCGGGGCGCTGGAGCCGGCGGGTCTGCAGCCGGTTCCGGACCTCGAGCGACCCGTCGGCGTGCGCCCGGACGCGGCTGAGCACCGTCGCCGTGTTGTAGCCGGTGATGCCCACGGCGAACGCTGCGAAGACAGCCGTGAACAGCGGCGGACCGGGGGTCGTCAGGACGAACACCACCAGCACGACGGCGACCACGACCGAGGCGCCGTAGAGGGCGGTGGAGAAGCGCGGCGGGCGCAGGTCGAGGACGACGTCCGGCGAGGTCACGGACGCGATCATGCAGCGGCCTTCGTCGACCGCGCGCGCCGGCGGGGTCGACGCACTCCTGCGGGTGACCGGTATCGCATCGCCACTCGTGCCCGCCGGCACCCAGGGCCGGCCGGGCACCCAGGGCCGGCCGGGCACCCAGGGCCGGCCGGCACCCATGGCCGGCCGGCACCCATGGCCCGCTGGCACCCAGGGCCGGCCGGCACCCAGGGCCCGCCGGGACCCAGGGGCGGCCGGTGGCCCGGCACCGGGCCGCCGCGGTTGCTACGGTCCGCGCATGCCGGAGCTGTCGCGCACCGCCCGCCTGGACGTCCTCGTCGAGGGCTACGTGCGCATGCCGCACGTGGCGGGCACGGTGAGCCTCGTCCGGGACGCCGACCGGGTCGTCATCGTGGATCCCGGCATGGTGTCCGACCGGGACCTCATCCTCGCCCCGATGCGCGAGCTCGGCGTCCGCCCCGAGGACGTCACCGACGTCGTCGTCAGCCACCACCACCTGGACCACACGCTCAACATCGCACTCTTCCCGGTGGTGCCGGTGCACGACTTCCAGTCCGTCATCGAGGGGGACATCTTCACCCGCCGGGCCGCCGAGGGGACCCAGCTCACCCCCGGCATCCGGCTGCTCGCCACGCCGGGGCACACCCCGCAGGACATCACCACGCTCGTCGGCACCCCCGACGACGTCGTCGCCCTCACGCACCTGTGGTGGACCGAGGAGGGCCCGGCAGACGACCCCTACAGCCACGACCGCGACGAGCTGCGCCGGCAGCGCGAACGGGTGCTCGACCTGGCCACCCTCGTGGTCTGCGCCCACGGCGCACCGTTCCGGCCCGGCCCCGCGACGGTCCGCTGACCACGGGACCAGGAGACACGCACGGGTGGCGGAGACGCCACCAGCCGCCGCCACGACCTAGCCTCCACCCGGTGAGGCAGCTGCTGCGGTTCGCCTGGATCGAGGCGCAGTGCTGCCTGTTCGCCGTCCTGTTCTTCCTCGGCCTGGCCCTCGTCCGGGTCGTCCCGCTGCCGGTCAACCCCGCCGATGCGCTGCTGGTGTGGTCGCTCGGCGTGACGTTGGTGCTGTGGCTGGTCCGCTGGGAGACCGGCCGCGAGGTCGCCGTGATCGTCGGCTTCCACCTCGCCGGCCTGGTGCTCGAGCTGTTCAAGGTCGCCCAGGGCTCCTGGTCCTACCCCGACACCGGGCTCGCCACGGTCGGTGGGGTGCCCCTCTACAGCGGCTTCATGTACGCCGCGGTCGGCAGCTACGTCTGCCAGGCCTGGCGCCGGTTCGACCTCCGGATCACCACCTACCGGGCGCGCAGCACCGCCGCCGTCGCCGCGCTGATCTACCTCAACTTCTTCACCCACCACGTCACCTGGGACGTCCGGCTGCCGCTGGCCCTGCTGCTGCTCGCCGTCACCTGGCGGACGGGGGTGCACTTCACGGTCGGCCGGCGCCGCTACGCGATGCCGCTCGCGCTCTCCTTCGTCCTCATCGGCTTCTTCCTCTGGGTCGCCGAGAACGCCGCCACCCTGCTGCGCGCCTGGCAGTACCCGTCGCAGGAGTCGGTGTGGACGCTGGTCCACGCCGCCAAGCTGGGGTCGTGGTCACTGCTCGTCGTGGTGAGCATCGTCCTGGTCGCGGGGGTGAAGGCCCGGGAGGGGCAGCTGTACGGCCGGCCCGGTGACCGGACGGTCCTGCGGGCCTACGAGGCACCCGAGGTCACCGACCCGCTGCCGCTCGCCGACCGGGTGCCCGCCGCCGGGTCCTAGTACTGCGGCCGTCAACGTTCGCCTGCCTGGCGGCTGCCTTCCCGAGACCGCCGCTGATGGCGACGGAGTGCGCAGATGGTCAGTTCTCGGCACGGGAGTAGCGCGTCTGCGCACACTGTCCTGACGCCAAGCGCTAGCCGGCCCAGCTTGAACCAGTCGAAGGTTGCGTGACGCGGTACTAGCTAGTCCCAGAGCCGCGACGAGGCGGCCGGACGGCCGGTCGTCGAGGAGCGCCGGCGGCGGAACTCCTCGACCGGCCGGTAGGTCACCCCGCCCAACCGCAGCGACACGACGTGCCCGCCGGCGTCCCGCTCGACCGGCACCGGCTCACCGGCCGGCCCGAACCCCGGCTGCGCGGCGACCCGCAGCGTGTCGGCGTCGACCACCTGCAGCTCCTCGACCCCCGGCAGGGGATCGGGCCAGGTCGGCCGGACGAGCACCAGCCGCCCGGCCAGCTCGGCGACGTCCACCACGCCCTAGAGGCCGGCGAACCGGCCGGTGAACGCGGACGGCGGCGGGCTGCCGGGCGGGGCGGCGGGCACCTCGGTGCGCGGGTGCAGCGCGACGTCGACCAGCTTCACCAGCCCGGTCGCCAGCTCCTCGGCCGGGCCGTCGATCGCGTTGGTGAGCACGCTGACGACCAGCCCGTCGGCGGGGTCCACGACGGTGACCGTGATCTGCCCTGGCCACCCGCCGCTGTGCCCGACCAGGTGCCGCTCGCCCACGGTGGTCAGTGCCAGGCCCACCCCGTACCGGCCGACCTCCGTGCCGTAGGCGGTGACCACCGACTCCACGCGCTGCATGAGCCGCTTCGCGTCGTCGCCGAGCAGCCGGTCGTCGCCGAGCACGTGGGCCGAGCCGTAGACGGCGAGCTCCTCGGCGGTGGAGAAGAAGCCGGTCGCCGGCGCGAGGGCGCCGGTGCCGACCGACCCGAGGGGCTCGCGCACGTCCTCGCCCAGGAGCAGCCCGGTGTGCCCGCTGACGTACTCGCCGGCCCGCGCGGGATCGTGGTCTGCCCCGGTCCGGGTGAGGCCCAGCGGCTCGAGGATCCCGGTGCGCACCGCCTCGGCGTAGCTCGTCCCGGTGACGGCCTCGACGGCCAGGCCGACCAGCGCGTAGCCGGTGTTGGAGTACTTGAAGTGCTCGTTGCGCCGCAGCACGGGGCCCGCCCGCAGCGCCGCCGCGATCACCCCGGCCCGGTCCGGGAAGGGCTGCTCCAGCTGCCAGAAGTCGGCGTCGGCGCCGTCCCGGGTGACGCCGGCCTGGTGGCCGAGCAGCTCCCGGACGGTCACCCGCGCCACCGGTGAGCCGGCCGCCTCCAGTTCAGGCACGTGGACGCCGATCGGGTCGTCCAGCCGCATCCGCCCCGCCTCGACCAGCTGCAGCACGAGGGTCGCGGTGAACGTCTTGGAGTGCGAGGCGACGCGGAACAGGTGCTCGAGGGTCAGCGGTGCGCCGGTGGAGACGTCGGCGACCCCGAACGCGGCCGAGAGCACCAGCTCGCCGCCGTGGCGGACGGCCACCTGCGCACCCGGCACCCGGCGGTGCGCCACCTGGGCGTCCAGCCACGACCGCAGGTAGCCGCCGGCGGCGCGGATCGTCTGGGTGGGGGTCGTCATGGCCGCCCAGCCTAGGGAGCCGCTCCGCCGCGTGCGGTGGACGTCACAGGAAGCGATCGGCAGATCACGTTCCGGTCACGGATGCGGAGCGCCGATGACGTCCCCGGTCACCGCCCGGCCCCCGCCGGCGCCGCTTCCCGACGAGCGCCCCCCGTTCCCGGTGGCCACCCCTCGCACCGACTCCGAACGGATCCCCGCTCCACCATGTCCGCCGCTCTCGGCATCCTCGCGGCCACCCTCAGCATCGCCGTCGTCTGGCCCCAGGTCTGGCTCTCCTGCCGGCACCGCCGCACCCTCGGCCTCTCACCCACCAGTGCCTGGCTCGCCGTCGCGCTCAACCTCTGCTGGCTCGCCTTCGGCCTGCTCTCCGGCGACCCCGTGCAGATCGTCACCAACGCCGTCGTCGGTGCCGGCAACGCCGCCGTCCTCGTGGCCCTGCTGCTCACCCAGCCGCGGCTGCGGGCTCCGCGCGTGCTGCTGCGGACGGCGTCCGGCGCCGTCGTCCTCGCCGCGCTGGCCACCGGGGGTCCTGCCACCACCGGGCTGCTCGGCACCGACCCGGCGGCGGCCGCGGCGCTGCTCGGCGGGGTCGCCTCCGTGGTCGGTGCGGCGGCCGCGCTCCCGCAGCCGGTCAGCCTGCTGCGCGACCGCACCCAGGATCTCTCGGGGCTCTCGCCGGCGCGGTGGTGGCTCGGCTCCGGGTCCTGCGCCGCGTGGACCGGCTACGGCTGGTGCGTGGACCAGCCGATGGTCTGGCTCTCGGCCGGGATCGGGCTGTGCTGCGCGCTCGTCGTCTGCGGGATGCTGCGCGCCCGGCGGGCGGTGCTGCCGGTCGCCGGCTCAGCCGCCGCAGCGGGGGACGGCGCCGGCGTCGAGGCCCCACTCCGGCAGGTCGGCGCGGAAGGCGTCGCGCACCGGCGCGGAGCCGGTCGCGCGCCAGTCCACCCGGCCGCCGACCTCCGGCTCGTCCTCGGCCCGTTCGAGCCGGGCGATGATCGCCCGGCTTGGCAGGCGCTCGGCCAGCCCCGGATCGAACAGCTGCTGCCACCAGGCCTGCTTGACGGCCGGCTCGTCGGCCCCGCCGGCGCCCGGGGCGAAGAACGCCGCCGTCTCCGGGACGGCGACCGGCTCGCCGTACCCGGCGTCGAAGGGCGGTAGCCCCCGGTCGACGGCAGGGCGGAACGCCGGACCGGTGAGCCGGCGTCCCGCCCGCGCATCAGCGCCGGCCGCAGGCCCTGAGGTCCACGCGCAGCCGCTGCCCGCGGTCGACGACCACCGGGGCCGTCTCCCGGACCTGGCCGGCCACCTCGCAGGTCAGCGTCCAGTTCTCCACCAGCCCCGGCACGGTCGAGGACTCCGCCTCGAACAGCGACGCGGTCAGCGTCCAGGTCGGCGTCACCGAGGCGAAGTTGATCGCACGGAGCACGTAGGTGCCCTGGGCCGGGTCCTGCAGCAGCACCCGCTCCTTCTCCCCGACGAAGTTGCCGGAGCTGCCCACCTGCTCCAGCGAGCCGTCGGCGTTCTTCCGGTACACCTCGAGGTCCATGTCGTCCGGCGTGGGCCAGTCCAGCACGATCTCGAGCAGATCGGCGTCCCGGGCGACGGTGAACTCGGAGTCGGTCGACTGCAGCGGCAGCGTCGTCCCGGTGTACGTCTGCTGCGCGACCGGGTCGGATGAGACGGTCTCGACCTGCCGGTCCTTGACCACCGGGCGGGTGGACGGGTTGACGTGCCAAGTGAACCGGCCGTCGGGACCGACCGTCATGGCCGTGTCGAGGGTGTCCTGGATCGCCCCCTCCCACGTCGGGGTGGCGAAGGTCTTGCGCAGCCGCAGGGTGGCACCGGCCGGTGCCTTGCCGGTCAGCACCGAGTGCGTCGCCGGGTCCACCGCGTTCTCCAGCGCGAGCAGGTAGGCCTCCCGGTTGCCCTTGCCGGCGTACTCGCCCGCACCCAGGTACTCGTCGATGACCTGGGGGAACGGCGGGTGGAACTCGTCCGGCCCGATCTCGAAGGTGTAGCCGAACCCGCCGGTGGCGTTGTAGGACCAGTCCTCGGTGGAGCCGGTGGTGTCGTAGAGCTCCCACGCGTGCTGGCTGGTGTAGCCGTTCTGCGCGGCCATCGCGTCGCCGAGCGCCTTGAGCGCCGCCTCGTCGAACGGGTCGCCCAGCGGCACGCCCTCGCTGGGTGGCACCAGATCGGGCGCGGCGCCGTTCGGGCGCAGCACCAGGTTGGAGAAGGTGTGGTTGGTGATCAGCGTGGTCACGTGCCGGCTGCTGATCAGCTCGCGGATGTTCTGGGTCTCGGGCTCGGAGAACGCCGTCGCACCCCGGTAGGTCGGGTCGGCGAAGAGGTCCGACGCGCCCGGGCCGCCCCAGTAGCCGCCGTAGTTGCGGTTGAGGTCGACGCCCGTGCCGAAACCGCCCGGGCTCGTCGCGCTGCCGGCCCGGCAGGTGCCGTCGGGGGTGTCCTGCCCGTCGACCAGGCGGCAGTTCTTCCGCTTGTAGGCGTTGCCGGGGGTTGCCAGCAGGCTGGCGGTGCCGCCGTCGTCGAGCGAGCGGAGATCGACCAGGCCGCCGTCGGTCCGGGACAGCTCGAAGCCGTCGACGTTCACCACCGGGACGACGACGACGCGGGCACGGTCGACCAGGTCGGTGATCCGCGGGTCCTTCCCGTAGTTCTTCGCCAGGTCGACGGCGAACTCCATCGCGTGCTCGCCGGACGGCCACTCCCGGGCGTGGTGGACACCGAGCATGAGGAACGTCGGCAGGCCGCGGTCGGGCCCGTGCACGTCGCGGCCGATCTCGACCCCGCGGATCTCCCGGCCGTCCAGCGAACGGTGCGGCAGGGTGAAGGTCGTGACCAGTTCCGGGTGGTCGCGCTCCAGCGCGGCCATGTCGGCGTCGTAGTCGGCGAGGGTGCGGTAGGCGTCCCGGCCGGACGGCAGCGGCGACGTCGTGGTGGCCGCCGCGTACGCCGCGTTGGCCCGGTTGTTCTCCGCCTCGCGGAGCAGGAGGTCGGGGATGCGGACGTCGTAGCCGAGGCCGGCCGTGAGCAGCGACGTCACGTCGGCCGGGCTGTGCAGCACCACCTCGACGTAGTCGTGGCCGGCGTGCTCGGTCAGGTCGAGGCCGAGGGTCTGCAGGAGGCGCTTGTCCTCGCGGGTGGGGGTGTCGACGGTGACCAGTTGCGGGCGGAACTCGTCCGAGTCCGCCGTGGCGGGCGCAGGTGGGCCGGCCACCGTGGTGAAGCCGACCAGCGCGGCGGTGCCCAGGGCCAGCAGGCCGGCACGTCGGGGGAGGATACGAGGGTTCATGGCGCCTCTCCGGTTCGAGCGGGGGTGCGACGGTTGACGAGCCAACGAGCACGCGCCCGGAAGGTCACGCTCGGCCGACACCCTCCGGTCAGCCGTCGCCAGCGGGACGTCGGAGACGTCGAGGGCCTGCTCCGGCAGGCCGGCGCGGTCGTCGCCGCCCCGGGCGGTGCAGCTCCCGGTCGGCTGGATCACGAGCGTCCTCGGCTCGGGGACCCCGTTCTCGCGTTCGGGCCGGCGGGGCTCCGACGTCGCCGCTCCCGCAGGTCACGGTCCGGTCACGAGTTCGCCACCTCTTGACAGGGGAATGTAAGGACGGTTGCCTAACAAACGTGACCGTGACCCGCGACACAGCCCGGCCGGGGCGCCTGCTCCGACCGACGGCGAAGGTGCTGCCCGAGCACGCCCGCGCGCACAACCGCTCGATGGTCCTGCAGCACCTGTTCCACGCGGGCCCCGGTTCGCGGGCGGACCTCGCCCGCGCCACCGGCCTGACCCGGGTCACCATCTCCGACCTGGTCGCCTCGCTCATGGCCGAGGGCCTGGTGGCCGAGCTCGGCGCCCGCGCGGAAGGCCGCCCCGGAAAGCCCGGCACCCTGCTGGGGGTCCGCACCGACGCCCACCAGATCGTCGCGGTGGACCTGGCCGACGACGAGCGGATGCACGGGGCGGTGCTGGACCTCTCCGGCACCGTGCTGCAGCGCCGCACGACGCGGGTCGACGGGCGGACCGGCGCGGCGGCCATCGAGGCGCTCACCGCGCTGTGCCGCGACCTCGTGGCGGCGGCGACCCGGCCGGTGCTGGGCGTCGGCGTCGGGTCCCCCGGCGTGATCGACCCCGCCGGTCGGGTGCTCCAGGCGCCCAACCGGCAGTGGTTCGACCTGCCGCTCGCCGACCGGCTCGGCGCCGAGCTCGGCCTGCCCGTGCACGTGGCCAACGACGCCAACACCGCGGCCCTGGGCGAGTTCACCTACGGCGGCGCGTCGGGCGGCGGACTGCTGGTGCTCACCGTCGGCGGTGGTGTGGGCGCCGGGATCGTGCTCGACGGTCGCCTGGTGCAGGGGCACGAGCACGCGGCCGGCGAGATCGGCCACGTCACCGCCGTCGACGAGCGCGACGACATCGACGGCGCGCCGCTGGGCCGTCCGCTGCCGTGCGCCTGCGGGCGCCGGGGCTGCCTGGAGACGGTGCTGTCGGTGCCTGCCCTGCGCCGGCGGATCGACGGGCTGGACCCGTCCGCCGCCGCGGTCGCGCTGGCGGCGGTGGGCCGGCGGCTCGGCATCGTGCTCGCGCCGGTGGTCAGCTCGCTCAACCTGTCCGAGGTCGTGCTCACCGGCCCCGGGGAGCTCCTCGACGGCCCGCTCCGCGAGGCGGCGCTGGCCACCCTGCAGGAACGCACCATGCCCGTCGTCAGCAGCCACATGCAGCTGCGGATGACCTCGCTCGGCGAGGACGGGGCCCTGTCCGGGGCCGCGGTCCTCGTGCTGTCCGGCCAGCTCGGGGTCACGTGACGACCCCGAGCCGGCCAGTTGCAAGTCGGAGAACCACATCCCTGTGGCGGCGCTGTCCGGCACCGCCTGCGCACCAGGAAGGAACCCCAACATGACGAGGGTACGCACGAGCGGGCTGGCTGCCGCGAGCGTCGGGCTGCTGCTCGCGCTCTCCGCTTGCGGTGGCGCGAATGAGGCGGAGGCGGGCGGCTCGGAGGAGATCCGGCTGTGGCTGGCCGGCTCCGACACGCCCCAGGAGCTGCGCGACTACCTGGTGGAGACCTTCGAGGCCGAGCACGAGGGCATGAGCCTGGTCATCGAGGAGCAGGACTGGAGCGGCCTGGTGCCGCGCCTGCAGACGGCGCTGTCCTCGGAGTCGCAGACCCCCGACGTGGTCGAGATCGGCAACACCCAGAGCCCGACCTTCACCCACGCCGGTGCCTTCTCCGACATCAGCGACCTGGTCGACGAGCTGGGCGGTGACGACCTCCTCGAGGGCTTCGTCGAGGCCGGCACGGTCGACGGCGACGTCTACGCGGTGCCCTACTACTCCGGCGCCCGGGCGGTGTTCTACCGCAAGGACCTCTTCCAGCAGGCCGGCGTCGAGGTGCCCACCACCCTGGCCGAGTTCGGCGACGCGGCGGTCGCCCTGCAGCAGGCCAACCCGACCGGGAAGCCGAACTTCTCGGGCTTCTGGCTTCCCGGCCAGGACTGGTACAACGGCATCGCCTGGATCTACAGCAACGGCGGCAACCTCGCCGAGCAGGACGGCGACGCGTGGGTGGGCGCGCTGTCCAGCCCGGAGGCGCAGGAGGGCCTGCAGCAGGTCCAGGAGCTGTTCGCGAACGCGACCTCCGCCCCGCGCGACGCCGACTCGGCCGAGCCGTGGGTGCCGTTCAACAACGGTGAGGCGGCGATGTTCTCCGCCCCGACCTGGGCCCGCTGGAGCATCGACCTGCCCGAGTGCAACCAGGGCGTCGACCCCGACGACGAGTCGGAGGCCGCGCAGGCGGCGCTGGCCGAGCAGCAGGCCTGCAACGAGGAGCGGACCGGCATCTTCCCGCTGCCCGGCCCGACGGCGGGGGAGCCGGCCACGGTCTTCGCCGGTGGCTCGAACATCGCGATCCCGGCGATGTCGGGCAACCAGGAGGCGGCCCGCGACCTGCTGCGGATCATCTTCAGCGAGGAGTACCAGACGATGCTCGCCGAGAACGGGCTGATCCCCGGCAACAGCGAGTATGCCGACGCGCTGGGCGACGACGTCTACGCCCAGGCCGCGCTTGCGGCGGCCCTCGACGCCCAGCTCACCCCGCCGGCGGAGAAGTGGGCCGACGTGGAGGCCGCCCGCATCCTGGAGGACTTCTTCCAGGAGGTGGCCTCGGGTGCCGACCTGGCGGAGGCCTCGGCCCGGGCCGACCAGCTGATCACGGACACGCTGGCCTGATCCTGTGATCCGGGGCGGGGGTGCCCTGGCCGACCGCGCCGCACCCCCGCCCCCCACGTCCCGGAGGAACCGTGTCCGCTCCCCGCACGTCCTCGGCGCCGGTGCTCCCGCCGGCTCCGCCGCGCGCCGCCGCCCCGCCCGTCCACCCGGTCCCGCCGGGCGAGCGCCGGCCCGCTCCCCGCCGCCGGTCGCGGCGGTCGCGGCTGGGGCCCTACCTGCTCCTGCTGCCCGCACTGGTGCCCGTCGCCGTCGGGCTCGGGTACCCGCTGGCGCGCCAGTTCGTGCTGTCGTTCCAGGAGTACGGGCTGGCCCAGCAGTTCGGCCGCCCGGCCGAGTGGGTGGGGCTGCGCAACTACACGACGCTGCTGTCGGACCCCTACGTCTGGGGCGTCATCGGCCGGTCGGTCCTGTTCTGCCTGGTCAACGCCGCGCTGACGATGGCGGTGGGGATCGCCGTCGCCGTCCTCATGACGCGGGTGGGGCGCGGCGCGCGGATCACCCTGCAGGTCGGGCTGCTGCTGGCCTGGGGGACGCCGGTGCTGGCCACCATGACGGTCTGGCAGTGGCTGTTCGACTCGCAGTACGGGGTGGTCAACTGGCTGCTGGCCGAGCCGCTGGGCCTGACCGGGATGCGCCAGCACTCCTGGATCATCGAGCCGGCGTCGTTCTACCTCGTGGCGACGGTCATCGTCGTCTGGATGTCGGTGCCCTTCGTGGTGTTCACCGTCTACGCCGGCCTGCTGCAGGTGCCCGAGGAGTGCATGGAGGCCGCGCAGCTCGACGGCGCCAACGCCTGGCAGCGGCTGCGCCACCTGTCCCTGCCCATGGTCAAGCCGGTGCTGCTCGTCGTCGCGCTGCTCCAGGTCATCTGGGACCTGCGGGTCTTCACCCAGATCTACGTGCTGCAGCGGGCCGGGGCCCCGACCCGGGAGACCCACCTGCTGGGCACCTACATCTACTCGCTGGCGAAGGAGTTCTCGATGGCCGGAGCCATGGCCACGATCATGCTGGTCATCACCTTCGTGCTCACGGTCTTCTACATCCGCCGGATGCTGAAGGAGGAGGTGTGACCGCGGCGCGCACGGGTGCCCCCGCCGCCGCCCGGCGGCGTGCCCGCGGCGGTGGCACGGGGCGGCGCCTGCTCGGCCTGCTCGCCGTGCTCGTCGCGCTCGTGTGGGTCTTCCCGATCTACTGGATGGTCAACAGCGCATTCCTGCCGACCAATCGGATGCGTACGGGAGAACCCTCGTTCCTGCCATTCGGCGGGACGTTCTCCAACTTCCGCAACGTGCTCACCGACTCCGCGTTCTACGACGCTTTCAAGGTGTCCCTGGCGGTCACCGGGCTGACCCTCGTCGTCGCCATTCTCTTCGCATTCCTGGGGGCGCTCGCGATCAGCCGTTTCCGTTTCCGCGGGCGCCGGTCGTTCATCCTCACCATCCTCGTCGTGCAGATGATCCCGGCCGAGGGCCTGTTCATCTCGCAGTACCAGATGCTGGACAACTGGGGCCTGGTCAACGCGGTCCTCGGGCTCACGATCGTCTACGTCGCGGCGATCCTGCCGTTCACCGTCTGGATGCTGCGGGGCTTCGTCGCCGGGGTGCCGCTGGAGCTGGAGGAGGCCGCGATGATGGACGGCCTCTCGCGCACCGGGGCGTTCTTCCGCATCACCTTCCCGCTCCTGGCCCCGGGCCTGGTCGCCTCCGGGGTGTACGGGTTCCTCCAGGCCTGGAACGAGTACACGCTGGCGCTGGTGGTCATGACCGACCCCGACCAGCGCACCCTCCCGCTGTGGCTGCAGGGCCTAGTGGAGGCCAACCGGGCCACCGACTGGGGCCTGGTCATGGCCGGGGCGACGCTGATCTCCGTGCCGGTCATCGTCTTCTTCCTGTTCGTGCAGAAGCGCATGAGCGCCGGCCTGGTCGCCGGGGCGGTGAAGGGGTGAGCGCGAACGGCCACGGGTCGCGGAGCTGGTCGGTCGGGCTCGACATCGGGGGGACGAAGGTGCTCGGCGTCCTGCTGGACGCCGGCGCCACCGTGCGGCACCGCCTCCGGGTGCCCACGCGGCCCGGGGTGCAGGGCGTGCTCGACACCGCCGAGCAGGTGGTGGGCGAGCTCTGCGCCGCGGCCGGCGTGACCCCGCAGGAGCTGACCGGGGTCGGCGCGGGGGTGCCCGGGCTGGTGGACCCGGCCACCGGGCGGCTGTCCTACGCGGTGAACCTCGGCATCCACGAGCGCGCCGTCGACCTGGCGCCGATGCTGTCGGCCCGGCTGGGCGGCACCCCCGTGGTGCTGGAGAACGACCTGAACGCGGCGGCCGTGGGTGCGGCCCGTGCACTCGGGCTGCCCGGCGACCTGGCGCTGCTCGCCCTCGGCACCGGCGTCGCCGCCGGGCTGCTGCTCGGGGGCCAGCTGCGGCGGGGCCGGTGGGGAGCGGCGGGGGAGATCGGCCACCTGCCCTACGACCGCACCGGGCCGCGCTGCCCCTGCGGCCAGCAGGGCTGCCTGGAGCTCTACGCCTCCGGGGCGGCGCTGGAGGCCGCCTGGCCCAGCCGCAACGGCATCCCGGCCGCCGCGGACCTGTTCGCCGCCGCGGCGGCCGGGGATCGGCGGGCGATCGGCATCCGCGACGGGTTCGCCGACGCCGTCGCCGCCGCCGTCCGCACCCTGGTGCTCACCTGCGACGTCGAGCACGTCGTGCTCGGCGGCGGGGTCGCCGAGGTCGGGACGCCGCTGCGGGACGCCGTCGTCACCGCGGCCCGGCGGCAGGCCGCCGGCTCGCCGTTCCTGCGCAGCCTCGGCATCCCCGACCGGGTGCAGCTGGCGCCGGCCGACGTCCCGGTGGGTCCCGTCGGGGCCGCGTTGTGCGTCCGCCCGGCCGTGCCCGGCCGCGCCCAGCCGGTGGGATCCTGAGCCCGTGAAGGTGGTCATCCTCCCCGGGGCCGGCGAGGTCGCCCGGGTCGCGGCGCGGCGGATCGCCGAGGCGGTGCGCCGGCGCCGGGACGCCGTCGTCGGGCTGGCGACCGGCTCCTCGCCGCTGGGCCTCTACGCCGAGCTCGCCCGGCAGGTGGCCGCCGGGGAGCTGGACGTCTCCGGTGTCCGCGGCTTCGCGCTCGACGAGTACGTCGGCCTCCCGCCGGCGCACCCGCAGAGCTACGCGTCGGTCCTCCGGCGCACCGTCGCCGAGCCGCTGGGCCTGGACCCGGGGCGGGTGCACGTGCCCGACGGGTGCGCGGCCGACCTGGACGCGGCGGCGGCCGGCTACGAGCGCGACATCCGTGCCGCCGGTGGCATCGACGTGCAGATCCTCGGCATCGGCGCCAACGGGCACATCGGCTTCAACGAGCCGACGTCCTCCCTGTCGTCGCGCACCCGGATCAAGACGCTCGCGCCCCGGACCCGGGCGGACAACGCCCGCTTCTTCGCCTTCCCGGAGGAGGTGCCGGTGCACTGCCTCACCCAGGGGCTGGGCACGATCCTGGAGGCGCGGGAGCTGGTGCTCGTCGCCCAGGGCGAGGCGAAGGCCGACGCCGTCGCGGCGGCGGTGGAGGGTCCGCTGAGCAGCATGTGCCCCGCCTCGGTGCTGCAGCTGCACCCGCGGGCCGGGGTCTACCTGGACGAGGCGGCCGCCGCGCGGCTGCGGCTGGCCGACTACTACCGGCACACCTACGCCCACCGGCCGGGCAAGGCCTGACCTCAGCGCACCCGGCAGCCCCGCGCCCACACCTGCCGGACCGACCAGCCCTCGTCGAGCACCACCGCGTCGGCCGCGTACCCGGGGGCGAGCAGGCCGAGGCGATCGCCGAGGCCCAGCGCCCGGGCAGGCGTGGCGGTCAGCGCCGTCACCGCTGCGACCGGGTCGAGGCCGACGACGTCGACGGCCCGGCGCAGCGCGTCGTCGAGGGTGAGCGTGGAGCCGGCGAGGGTGCCGGTGCCGGCGATGCGGGCCACCCCGTCGCGGACGACGACGTCGGAGCGGCCCAGCCGGTAGCGGCCGTCGTCCGCACCCGCCGCGGCCATGGCGTCGCTCACCAGCGCGACCCGGCCGGGGGCGCCGGCCAGCAGCAGGCCGGCGACGACGGGGTGCACGTGGTGCCCGTCCAGCACGAGCTCGAGGGTGACGCGGGGATCGGCGAGCGCGGCGCCGACCGGCCCGGGCGCGCGGTGCCCCAGCCCCGGCATCGCGTTGAAGGCGTGCGTGAGCACCCGCGCGCCGGCCCCGAAGGCCTGCTCGGTCAGCGCCATGCCGGCCGCGGTGTGCCCCACGGCCACCGTGACCCCCGCGTCGGCGAGCCGGGTCACCGCGTCCAGTGCGCCCGGCAGCTCGGGGGCGACGGTCACCAGGCGCAGCGTGCCGCGGGCGGCGGCCAGCAGCCGGTCGACGACGGCGGGGGTCGGCGCGACCAGGTGCTCCGGGTCGTGCGCGCCGCAGCGCTCGGGGGAGAGGAACGGGCCCTCCAGGTGGGCGCCCAGCACCCGGTCGTCGGCCGCGGCGAGGTCGGCGACCGCCGCGAGCGAGGCCTCCAGCCGCTCCACCGGTGCGGTGACCAGGCTGACCAGCGAGCGCGTCGTGCCGTGCGACCGGTGCACCTCGAGCGCGCCGCGGATCCCGTCGGCGCCGTCCTCGGCGGCCTGCCCGCCGCCGCCGTGCACGTGCAGGTCGACGAAGCCCGGCGTCACCCAGGCGCCGTCGAGCTCCACGACGTCGTCGGCGGCCGGGGCGTCCCCGGTGCCCGCGGCGGTGATCGTGCCGCCGTCCAGCAGCAGCCAGGTGTCGTCCCGGCGCCCGGCGGCGTCGACGGCGCGCCCCCCGCGCAGCAACGTCGTCACCGGCCGGCCAGCGCCTCGGCGGCCGCGCGGGTGCACGCCCGCGACGCGCCGTGCACCGCGAGCGCCGGGCCGGGGACGAGCCCCAGGTCGTCGGGCATCCCCAGGGCGACGGTGACGGCGTCGGGCCGCAGCTCGGTCAGCCGGCGCAGCCAGCGCTCCTGCCACGGGCTGCGGTAGGCGTCGCGGGCGGCCACCACCAGCGGCCGGCCCGCCGCGTCCGCGACGACGGCGTCGGGCGTGGGATCGTCGTCCGCCACGGTGACCAGGGTGTCCAGCCGGCCCAGCTCGCGCAGCGGGTCGGCCAGGCTCCACCGGGCGGCGCCGACGGCCATGTTCGCCGCCGCCCGCAGCTCGACGACCACCGCGGGGGCCGCCAGCGGGTGGAGGTCGCGGACCCGCCGGGCCGACCGGGCCGCGCGCAGGCCGACGCCGCCGGACGCCTCGTCGGTGGTGGTGGCGGTGGGCTCGCGGCGGAGGCGGGCCACCCGGCCGGCGGCCTCGTGCAGCCGGGCCTCGGTCAGCGTGCCGTCGCGCAGGTGCTCGGCGACCGCCGCGCGGATGGCGGCGCAGTGCTCCTCGCCGTCCTCGGCCCCGACCAGCAGCAGGTCGGAGCCGGCGGCCAGCGACAGCGCCGCGGCGCGGGGAATGCCGTGCGCCGCCCGCACCGCGGCCATGTCGAGGGCGTCGGTGACGAGCACCCCCTGGAAGCCGAGCTCGGTGCGGAGCAGGTCGACCAGCAGGCGGCGGCTCAGCGTGGCCGGCTGCTCGTCGAAGGCGGGGAAGACCACGTGCGAGGTCATCACCAGCCGCACGCCCGCCTCGATCGCCGCGATGAACGGGGGCAGCTCGCGCCGGCGGAACGTCGCCTCGTCGACGTCGACCACCGGCAGGTCGAGGTGGGAGTCGACGGTGGTGGCCCCGTGGCCGGGGAAGTGCTTGGCGGCCGCGGCCACCCCGGTCGACTGCAGCCCGCGCACCCAGGCCGCCCCGTGGCGGGCGACGAGCCCCGGGTCGGCGCCGAACGACCGGACGCCGATCACCGGGTTGCGGCTGTCGCTGTTCACGTCGACCGAGGGCGCGAGGCCGACGTCCACGCCGGCGCGGCGGAGGTCGGCGCCGATGGCTGCCGCGACCGCCGCGGTCACCTGCTCGTCGTCGAGCACGCCGAGGGCGAGGTTGCCCGGGTAGCTGCTGCCCGAGCCGTACTCCAGGCGCGTGACGTCGCCGCCCTCCTCGTCGACGGCGACGAGGGCGTCCGCCCGTGCCGTGTGCACGGCGCCGCTGAGCGACGCCACCCGCCCGGCGGCCTCCGCGGGGTCGTCGGCGCGCAGGTTCTGCCCGTACAGGCAGACGCCGGCCAGGCCTTCCCCGAGCGCGTCGACCACCCAGCGGGGGACGGCCGGCCCGGCGAACCCGGGCATCAGGCAGCCGTTCACGAGACGGTCCAGCTCCGACATCGATCGTCGTCCTCCCGGTGTGCGCCGACCATTTCCGCGACCGGATCGGGGACGTGGTGCCGAGGCATTCCGACGAATTCCCGTCCATTTCTCCGGCCGCGGTCGATCTTCGCATGCGCGGACCGCTCCGGCGCCTTCGCCGGGCCCGCGGAAATCACGTCCACGCGGTCGTGGCCAGGGGGTGGGGAAGGCCTGTCCCCGCCATTCCCGCGCGAGGTCCGGAGCCCCGGGGGGCGGCGGGTCTGGACGTCGGGCGCCCGCAGCGGGAAGGTGTGCCCGTGACCGACAACCGCTACGCCATCGGCCTGGACGCCCTTGAGGCCGGGAGCCGCGTCGAGCCGGCCGACCAGGTCGCGGAGCAGCCGGCGCCCGGCGCACCGCCCCCTGCCCCGGCCGGCGAACCGCACCCGTTCGCCGGCGGAGCGGGCGGCGACGCCGACGGCGACTGATCCCCGCGGCGGGGGTCAGACCCGGTCGTCGCGTTTGAGCCGGCCGTAGGCGGCGGTGCCCAGGAAGAGGAGCACGCCGACGACCAGCAGCCAGAACAGGCCCTCGACCACCGCGAGCACCGCGCCGACGATCGAGAGCACGAGCCACACGACCAGCAGCAGTCCGACCACGCGCAGCAGCACGGCAACCTCCAGGGGGTGGGCGCACCCAGCCTAGGTGTACCCGGCCCGCGGAGAGCTCGTACCCGCTGGGCGGTGCGGCGCGGGCGGCGGCGGTGACGCAGGATCGGCGCATGGCCTACTCCGCAGCCGACGACCGCTACGATTCCATGACCTACCGCCGCACCGGGCGGAGCGGCCTGGACCTCCCCGTGCTGAGCCTGGGCCTGTGGCACAACTTCGGCGACGACATGCCCTTCGACCGCCAGCGCGACATCCTGCGGCGGGCCTTCGACCTGGGCATCACGCACTTCGACCTGGCGAACAACTACGGACCGCCCTACGGCAGCGCGGAGAGCAACCTCGGGCGGCACCTGGCCGACGACTTCCGGCCCTACCGCGACGAGCTGGTCATCTCCACCAAGGCCGGCTACGACATGTGGCCCGGGCCGTACGGCCAGGGCGGGGGCTCGCGGAAGTACCTGCTGAGCAGCCTCGACCAGTCGCTGCGGCGGATGGGCCTGGACCACGTCGACATCTTCTACAGCCACCGGCCCGACCCCACGACGCCGCTGGAGGAGACGATGGGGGCGCTGGACACCGCCGTCCGCTCCGGGAAGGCGCTCTACGCCGGCATCTCGTCGTACTCGCCCGAGCAGACCCGCCGGGCGGCGGAGATCCTGGCCGACCTGGGCACGCCGCTGCTGATCCACCAGCCCTCGTACTCGATGCTCAACCGCTGGGTCGAGCGGGAGGACCTGCTGGGCGTGCTCGCCGACGTCGGCGCCGGGTGCATCGCCTTCTCGCCGCTGGCGCAGGGCATGCTCACCGACAAGTACCTCGGCGGGGTGCCGGAGGGGTCGCGGGCCAGCCAGGGCAAGTCGCTCTCGCCCGACCTGCTCACCGAGCAGACGCTCACCCACGTCCGCGCCCTCGACGGGCTGGCCCGGGAGCGTGGGCAGTCGCTGGCCCAGATGGCGCTGGCGTGGGCGCTGCGCGACCCGCGTATGACGACCGTGCTCGTCGGGGCCAGCAGCGTGGCGCAGCTGGAGCAGAACGTCGGGGCGCTGGACCACCTCGCGTTCTCCGGCGACGAGCTCGCGGCGATCGACCAGCACGCCGTCGACGCCGGCATCGACCTGTGGGAGGGCCCCCGCACCGCCTGAGCGCCTGTGGACAACGGGTCCGGGGGAGGGCCGTTCCTGCCTAGGGTCCGCGGTGTGAGTGACGGCCTCGAGGTGGAGACGGCGGTCCTGCGGGACGCCGGGCGTGCGCTGCTGGTCGTGCACGGTGAGTTCGACGGTGCGCGGGACACCGCCGACGTCGGCGCCGACGTCATCGCGCACGGCGGGCTGCGGGAGCGGCTGGGGGAGTTCGGCAGCAACTGGGACCGCCGGCGGACCGAGATGGCCGGGCTGATCGCGGGGCTCGGCCAGGCCGCGCAGGACGCCGCGGAGGTCTACGAGCGGATCGAGACGGAACTGATCGCCGCCATGGCCGGTGAGCGGTGAGCCGCCCGCGGGACTGGTCGCCGCTGCGCCCGGCGGACCCGGTCGGCGGGGACGCCGCGGCGATCGCGCGGCTCGCTCGGCGGTACGCGGACACCGCCGCGGCGATCACCACGGCGGCGACGGCGCTCCGCGAGATCCACGGCAGCGCGACGGCGTGGGACTCCGACGCGGGCCGGGCGTTCCGGCAGCGGACCGTCGAGGTGGCCGGCACGATCGAGCAGGCGCACGCCCGGTACGAGGGGACGGCGGCGGCGCTGGCCGGCTACGCGCGCACGCTGGAGGACGTCCAGGCCCGCGCCGACGTCGTCCTGGCCCGCGCCCAGCGTGCCGAGGAGGCCCGGGACGCCGCCTGGCGGGCCCGCGAGCGCGCCGCGGCCCAGGCGGAGCCCGATCCGGTCGCCGAGCGCCGGGCGCACGACGACGCCGCGGCGGCCACCGGGGGCATCCGGGCGGCCGGCGAGGAACTCGACGCGCTCGAGGCCGAGTGGCGGGCGGCGGGGACCACCGCCGCCGACGCCATCGACGACGTCCTCGGTGCCGACGACCTCGCGGACGGGTTCTGGGACGACGTGCTGGACGTGGTCGCCGTGGTCACGGGCTGGGCCGGGCTGCTCTCGGCCGCCCTCGGCCTGGCGGCGTTCTTCCTCGGCACGATCCCGGGTCTGCAGCCCGTCGCCGCGGCGCTCGCCGGGGCGGCCCTCGTCGCCGGTGCCGTCTCGCTCGTCGGCAACACGGTGCTGCTGGCGAGCGGCCGGGCGGAGCTCGACGCCGTGCTCTGGGATGCGGTGGGGGTGCTGACCTTCGGGGCCGGGCGCGCCTTCGCGCTGGCCGGCCGGGCGGTGGCCACGGGCACCCGCGGTCTGGCTCGCCCCTCGCTGGTGCAGCACCTGCGGGGTTCGGGGATGACCCGCCGGGAGGCGACGGCGGCCTCGGGCGTCGCCGCGTCCCCCGGAGCGGCGGCCTCCGCGCTCACCTCCCGGGCCCGTGACCCGCGCGGCTGGCTGCCCACCCGCGGGGAGTGGGCCGAGGCCTACCGCCCGTCGGGGCTGCTGCGCGATCCGGGCGGCCCGCCGCCCTTCCTCCACCCGGCCGCGACGGCCGCCCCCCAGGTGCAGGCCGGCCTCTCCCGCGCCGCGCGGGCCGACGGCGCGTCCCTGCTCGCGAACGCCGCCGGCACCGTCCCGGCCGCCAACGCCTTCGCCGGCAGCGGTGGCCCCGCCGGTTCCCGCGCCCCGGTCCGGGCGGACCGGTGACGGCCGTGGCGCCTCCCCGCGACTTCACCTTCGCGGTGCCCGGCGACTGGGTGCGGATCCGGGTCCTGGACGACGCGCAGCGCGACGCGGACGTCCGCCGCATCGCCCAGGCGGTCACCCGGGGCCGGCCCGACCGCGACCGGCTGATGCCGCAGGTGGCCCGCGTGCTGCACGAGGCAGTCGCCGCGCGCACCGACAGCCGCACCGTCGAGGTGCACCTGCCGGTGCTCCAGAAGGGCGCCCCGCCGGTGGCCTGCGCCCTGGCTGTCGGGGTGGTCCCTCCACGGGACGGCGACCGGCCCGGCGGCGAGGACGCCGCGTTCCTCGCCGCGGCGGGGACGGGGGCCACGGCCGAGGTGGTCGACCTTGCCTGCGGCCCGGTGGCCCGCCTGCGCCGCCGGACGTCCGCACCCGCGCCGGACGGCCGGAGGGTCGAGACGGCGGTGGTGCAGTACCAGCACCCGCTGCCCGGCGGCGGCTTCGTGCTGCTGAGCTTCTCGACGCCGCTGCTGGAGCTGCTCGACCCGCTCACCGCGCTGTTCGACGCCGTCGCGGGCTCCTTCCGGTGGCTCCCGTGACCGGCATCGTGCAGCACTGGGGCTACTCCGTCGCGCCGTCCGACGAGGGCTGGGTGTGGCTGCCCGGGACCGGGGACGTCGCCGCGTGGGCGCAGGAGATCTGCGCCGACCTCTACGTCCACGGGCCGGAGGCGGCCTGGCTGGGCGCGCAGCTGCGCTCGCTGGGCGACGCCCTCCGCGAGGGTGCGCCCGACCTGGCCGCGCTCTGGGTCCCCGACCCCGCCCACGGCGTCCTCGCGACCCTCCGTGCCGACCGGTACCGGCTCACCACCGGGCTGCCGGAGCTCGCCGCGCAGGAGCGCGCCACCGCCGGGCGGGGGCTGGCCCCTCCTGCCGTCGACCTGGTCGCGCTGCCGGCCGGTCCGGCGCTGCGCGTCCGGCGGGTGGAGCGGCAGGCCGACGGCCCGGGGGAGGGCCTGCTCGTCGAGAGCGTCCGCCATCTCGTCGCACCTCCGGGCGCGGTCGACGCCGACGGCGTGCCGACGGGCGTGGAGCTGGTCATGGCCTGGACGCTGCTGCACGAGGGGGAGGAGTTCGCGGACATGGCCGACCGGACGGCCGAGCGGTTCTGCGTCACCGCCGGCTGAGCGCGCGCGACCTCACCCCTCGGGGGGATGTGCCGGCGCGCTCAGCGTGTCGATGCCTCCTGCGTGAGCATGGAACGGGTGGCCCTGGGCCGCCCCAGCGGGACCCGGGACGCCGTTCCGGCGCCGGAGAGCGCCGCGCGGCTGCTCGTGGTGCGCACCGTGGCCGTCGCCGCCGTCCTGGCCACCGCCGGTTACCTGACCTGGCGGCTGCTGGCGACCCTGCCCGAGGGCGCCGCCCTCTGGCTGGGCGTGCCGTTCCTCGCGCTGGAGCTCTACGGCGGACTCGCCCTCGTGCTGTTCGTGATGACCACCTGGGACGTCGCGCCGGCGACCGTGCCGGCGCCCCGCCCCGGGCCGCCGCCGTCGGTCACCGTGCTCGTCGCCACCTACAACGAGCACCTCGACGTCCTGCTGCCCACCGTCGCCGCCTGCCTGGCCATGGAGGGCGAGCACGAGACCTGGGTGCTCGACGACGGCGACCGGCTCGAGGTCGAGGAGATGGTCACCGCGCTGGGCGCCCGCTACGTCACCCGCGCCGAGCACGACCACGCCAAGGCGGGCAACCTCAACCACGCGCTGGCGCTGGTGCGCACCGACGTCGTCGCGGTGTTCGACGCCGACCACGTGCCCGACCCGGACTTCCTCACCCGCACGCTGCCCTACTTCGCCGACGACCGGCTGGCGCTGGTGCAGACGCCGCAGCACTTCTACAACACGAGCTCCTTCGAGCACCTGCGCCCGGGCGCCGACCTGCACGAGGAGTCGCTGTTCTACCGGGTGATCCAGGCCGGCAAGCACCACGCGGGGGCAGCCTTCTGGTGCGGGACCAACGCCGTCCTGCGGACCGCGGCGCTGCGCGAGATCGGGGGCGTGGCCACCGAATCGCTCACCGAGGACTTCCACACCACCATGAAGTTGCACCGCGCCGGCTGGCGGAGCGCCTACCACAACGAGGTGCTCGCCCGCGGCCTGGCGGCGGGCAGCCCCGACGCCTTCTACGCGCAGCGCCGGCGGTGGGGCCGCGGCGCGATGCAGGTGCTGCGGCACGACAACCCGCTGACCGCCACCGGGCTGACGTCCCGGCAGCGGCTCGGCTACCTCTACTCCCTGTCGGCGTGGTTCGACTCGTGGCGGACGCTGGGCCTGGCCCTCGTGCCGGTGAGCGTGCTGGTCACCGGGGTGTTCCCGGTGGACGCGCCGCCCGCGCTGTTCGCGGTGATGGCCGGCGTCCCGTTCCTCCTGCAGCAGGTGGCGCTCGGCCTGCTGTCGCGCGGGTTCGCCCCGGCCCGCTTCTCGCTGCTGTTCGAGGTCGTCCGGCTGCCCTCCAACCTCGCGGCCACGCTCTCGCTGGTGCTGCGCGGCACGGGCCGGTTCGCGGTCACCGCGAAGGGCCGCACGGGGGAGGAGCGCACCCGCGCCCGGGTGCCCGCGCTGCTGCTCGCGCTCGCCGCCGTGCTCGTCGGGAGCCTGCTCTTCACCGCCGCGAGCCTGGCCGGCTGGACGCCGGTCGAGCACGGGCTGGGCGGCACCACGCTGGTGCCGGTCTTCTGGGTGGCGACCACCCTGGGCTTCGTCGTCGCCGGCATCCGCCGCATCCGCGATCCGCGCTTCTCGGCCGAGCGCCGGGACGGGCACCGCTTCCCGGCCGCGCTGCCCGCCGTCGTCGAGGGCGCCCCCGCCCGGCTGGCCGACGTCTCGCTCGGCGGCGCGCAGGCGCGCGTCCGCGGGATCGGCGCCGCCGTCGGCGCCGAGGTGGAGCTCTCCGTCCGCGTGCCCGACCGCGCCGCGCACGTCGTCTTCCGCGCGGTCGTCCGGTCCCGCAGCGGGGACGTCCACCGCCTGCAGTTCGTCGGGCGGCAGTGGCGGGAGCTGGCCGCGCTGTCGGCGACGGCGTTCGGCGCCGGCGCCGCCCGCTGGGCGGCGGCCGAGATCACCCCCGTCGCGGTGGAGGCGCCCGTCGCCCCCGGCCGCCGGGTGCCGGCCGCCTCGCTCCACCCGGACGCGGTGTCCGCCGCGGTGCGCAGCCCGTTCGTCGCCCCGGCCGCCGCGCGGCCGCCGGTGGACGACGACACGCGGCCCATCCCGCGGCTGACCCCGGAGCTGGAGCGCGCGCTGGCCGGCGCCGACGGTGGTGGCTCCGGCCGGTGATCCGCGGCGCCCCGGGCGGAGGTCTCCCGGGCGAACGGCAGCACCAGGTCCAGCCGGGAGCGTCCGTCTCGACGCGCGTGCCCTCTCGCGGCAGGCTGGCGGGTGACCGACCGGAGCAGGCCGAGAGGACGGGCGACCCATGGCTGCCGCGCGCTACGAGTACAAGGTCGAGGAGATCCGGGAGGGTCTCATCGGCGGCAAGATGTCCGGCGGCAAGCTGGAGAAGGTCCTGAACGAGCACGCCCGCTCCGGCTGGCAGCTCAAGGCGATCACCTCGGTCGAGGTGAAGGGCCGCATCGGTCCCGGCGGCGTCGACGGCGTCCTGGTCACCTTCGAGCGCCCGGTGGCATGACGCTGCAGTTCATCAGCGGCGGCAAGTGGCTGGCCGATCACCGGCACTTCGTGCCACCGGACGAGGCGTTCGCCTTCTTCGACGTCTTCCGGCCGCAGCCGGTCGAGGAGATGCTCGGCCGGTGGCGCGGTAGCGAGCTGCCCACCGGGTCGCCGCTGGACGGGCTGCTGGAGTCCTACGGCTGGTGGGGCAAGGAGTTCCTCGACGCCGAGACCGTGCACCCGCTGCTGTTCGAGACGGCGTCCGGGCCGCGGCCGGTCGACCCGGCGTTCCTGCCGGTGGGTGTGCTGCGCCGCGCGCCCCGGCTGGCTCACTCGCGGGCGGCCCTGGCCGCGTTCGCCGCCGCCCGCCCGCTGCTGACGACCACCCGACCGAAGGCCCGGCTGCGGATGATCGAGCACCGCGGCGTCGTCACCGCGGCGATGGTCTACGACCGGCTGCCGATCATCGACGTCTTCCGCCGGGTGGACGGCCGCACCGTCCTCGGGCTCATGGACCTGCGCGGCCTGCCCGACCCGTTCTTCTTCGTGCTCAGGCGCGAGGGCTGACCTCGAGCTCGGCCAGGAGCTCGCGGATGCGCCGCTCGATCTCGTCGCGGATCGGCCGCACCGCCTCGACGCCCTGTCCGGCCGGGTCCGCCAGCGGCCAGTCGAGGTAGCGCTTCCCGGGGAAGACCGGGCAGGCGTCGCCGCAGCCCATCGTGATCACCACGTCGGAGGCCTCGACGGCCTCGGGAGTGAGCACCTTGGGGCGCTGGTCGGAGATGTCGATGCCGACCTCGGCCATGGCCTGGACCGCGGCCGGGTTGACCTGGTCGCCGGGCAGGGACCCGGCCGAGCGCACCTCGACGGCGTCGCCGCCGAGGTGGCGCAGCCACCCGGCGGCCATCTGCGAGCGGCCGGCGTTGTGCACGCAGACGAAGAGGACGGTGGCGGTCACCGGGTGCTCCTGGCGGTCGTGGGGACGGTCGGGTCGCCGGGGAACCAGCGGCGGGCGGCCCACAGCGAGACGTAGACCAGCGCCACCAGCACCGGCACCTCGATGAGCGGGCCCACGACGCCGGCGAGCGCCTGCCCGCTGGTGACGCCGAAGGTGCCGATGGCGACGGCGATGGCGAGCTCGAAGTTGTTGCCGGCCGCGGTGAACGCGAGCGTCGCCGTTTTCGCGTAGCCCAGGCCCAGCCGCATGCCCAGCATGAACGAGCCGCCGAACATGAGGACGAAGTAGGCCAGCAGCGGCAGGGCGATGCGCGCGACGTCCCAGGGCCGGGAGGTGATCGCGTCGCCCTGCAGCGCGAACAGCATCACGATCGTGAACAGCAGTCCGTAGAGGGCGACCGGGCCGATGCGCGGCAGGAACGCGGCCTCGTACCAGGCGCGCCCCTTGCGCCGCTCGCCGACGGTCCGGGTGAGGAAGCCGGCCAGCAGCGGGATGCCGAGGAACACGAGCACCGACAGCACGATCGCCCAGACGCTGAACTCCGCCGACGTCGTCGACAGCCCCAGCCAGCCGGGCAGCACCTGGAGGTAGAACCAGCCCAGCGCGGCGAAGGCGAGGATCTGGAACACGGAGTTGATCGCGACGAGGACGGCGGCCGCCTCGCGGTCGCCGCAGGACAGGTCGTTCCAGATCAGCACCATCGCGATGCAGCGGGCCAGACCCACGATGATCAGGCCGGTCCGGTACTCGGGGAGGTCGGGCAGCAGCAGCCAGGCCAGGGCGAACATGAGCGCCGGGCCGAGCAGCCAGTTGAGCGCCAGGCTCGCGCCGAGGAGCCGCCGGTCGCCGGTGACCCGGTCCAGCTCGGAGTACCGGACCTTGGCCAGCACGGGGTACATCATCAGCAGCAGCCCGACGGCGATGGGCAGGCTGACGTCGCCCACCTCGACCGCCGACAGGGCGTCGTCCAGGCCGGGCACCCAGCGGCCCAGCGCCAACCCGAGCGCCATCGCCGCGATGATCCAGACGGGCAGGAACCGGTCGAGGGTCGAGAGCTTCTGCAGGACGGGCGCGTCGGCCGCGACGTCGGTGCGCGCGGTCTCCCGGACGGCGTCGCTCATGCGGGCACCGCGGTGTCGAAGAGGCCGGCGACGGCGCGCAGCGCGGCGGGGCGGACGGCGTAGTAGACCCACACCCCGCGCTTCTCCCGGTCGAGGAGCCCGGCGGAGTGCAGCACCTTGAGGTGGTGGCTGATCGTGGCCTGGGTCAGGTCGAAGGCGTCGTTCAGGTCGCACACGCAGGCCTCGCCGCTCGCGCTGGAGGCGATCAGGCTGACCAGCCGGAGCCGCACGGGGTCGGCCAGCGCCTTGAGCAGCGGAGCGACCTGCTCGGCCTGGTCGGCGGACATCGCCGTACCGGACAGCGGGGTGCAGCAGGCCAGGGCGGGCTCGCTCATCGGTGCTCCTCCATCGGACGTCGACCGCCATCGTAACGACGCGCATCGTATTGACAAGTGTCGATGGAGGTGTTCATTCTCGATTCATACATCGACGTCTGTCGATGTCTTGCCCACAGGAGGTTCCCCGTGTCCCGTGTCCAGCTCGCCCTCCGCGTCGCCGACCTCGACGCCGCCGTCGACTTCTACTCACGGCTCTTCGGCACCGTTCCCGCCAAGCGGCGGCCGGGGTACGCCAACTTCGCCGTCGCCGAGCCGCCGCTGAAGCTGGTGCTGCTGGAGGGCGGCGCGGGGCAGCCCACGCGCCTGGACCACCTCGGCGTCGAGGTCGCCTCGACCGAGGAGGTCGCCGCCGCGACCGGGCGGCTCGCCGACGCCGGGCTGGCCACCCGGCCCGAGGAGGGCACGACCTGCTGCTACGCCGTGCAGGACAAGGTGTGGGTGACCGGGCCGGGCGGCGAGCCGTGGGAGGTCTACACCGTGAAGGCGGACGCGCGCCCCGACCTGGAGGGCCGCACCGAGCCGGAGCTGGCGGAGGTCGCCGGCGACGGCAGCTGCTGCCGGACGGATGCACAGCCGGCCGCCGCCTGCTGCTGACCCGGCCCGGCCGGGCGGACTCCCCGCCGGTCCTGGCTCACCGCTCGGGGTCCTGGCTCAGCACCGACCGTGAGCCAGGACCCTTGTCGATCAGGTGACCTGATCAACAGCGGGGAGGGCAGGATGCCGGGCGTGGATCTCGACGAGGTGGCCGACGAGCTGTACGCCGTCCCGCCCGAGGAGTTCGTCGCCCTGCGGAAGACCCGCCAGGACGAGGCGAAGGCCGCCGGTGACAAGGCGCTGGCCAAGGAGATCGGTGCGCTGCCCAAGGCGTCGGCCGCCGCCTGGGCGTGCAACCTGCTGGTGCGCGAGCAGCGCGCCGAGATCGAGGGCCTCGTCGAGCTCGGCGACCTGCTCCGGGAGGCGCAGGAGGGCCTCGCGGGTGACCAGCTGCGCGCGCTCGACGTGCAGCGGCGCCAGCTGCTCACCGCCCTGACCCGCCAGGCGCGGGCGCTGGCGCACGCTTCGGGCCACCCGGTGAGCACGGCGGTGGCGACGCAGGTCGAGGAGACGCTGCGGGCCGCGATGTCCGACCCCGAGGCGGGCCGGGAGCTGCTCACCGGCCGGCTCACCTCGCCGATGTCCTACAGCGGCATGGGGACGACGGTCACCCGGCCCGACCTGCGGCTGGTCCACCCGCCGCGCCCGCAGCCCGCGGAGAGGCCCGCGCGGCCGCCGGCACGCGGCACGCGGGAGCAGACCGGGGAGTCGGCGGCCGACCGGCGGGCGCGCGAGCAGGAGGAGCGCCGCCGGGCCGCCGAGGAGAAGCGGCAGCGGGCGCTGGCCGCCGCACGGGAGGCGGCGGACCGGGCGGAGGCGGCCGCCCGCGACGCGGAGGAGGTGCTGGAGGAGCACCGCCGCGCCACCGAGGAGCTGGCCACCCGTGAGCAGGAGCTCCGGGCCCGCGTCGACGAACTGGCCGACGAGCTGGCCGGGGCCGAGCGGCAGGCGGGGGACGCGGCGGCGGCGCTCCGGCGCGAGGAGCGCCGGCGGGCCGGGGCCGAGCGGGACGCCGCCGAGGCGGCCGAGGCCCACGACCGCGCCGTGGCCCGGCTCCGCGAGCTCGGCGGGGACTGACCGCCCCCCTGGCCTCACCCCATGGTCTTCTGGCCGTCGAGGGACTCCCGCAGGATGTCGGCGTGGCCCGCGTGCTGGGCGGTCTCGGCGATGATGTGGAGGAACACCCGCCGGGCCGAACGGGTGGCGCCCGGCGGGAACCACGGCGCCTCGGGCAGCGGGTGCGCGACGTCGAGGTCGGGCAGGGTGCGCACCAGGTCGTCGGTGCGCCGGGCGACGTCGTCGTAGCCGGCGAGCACGCCGGCGAGCGTCTCGCCGGGGAGCAGCCGGAAGCCGTCGGTCCACCGGTCCGCCCCGGCGGTGTCGCTCGGCGGGGCCATCGCCTCGGTGCCCTCGAGGATGAAGCGCACCCAGCCCGCCTCGGTGGCGGCCACGTGCTTGACCAGCCCGCCGAGGGTCAGCTCGCCGGCGGTGGTCCGCTGCCGGGCCTGCTCGTCGGTGAGCCCCTGCACGGTGTGGCGCAGGAACCAGCGGTGCACGGCCAGCGTCTCGAGCAGGTCGGCGCGCTCGGGGCTGAGGGTGCTGTCGGTCATCGGGATGCCTTTCCGTCGGGGGAGAGCCGTCACGGACGACGCTAGGAGGTATCGGTGCCAGCTCCTGGCCGCGATGGGGGAGCATCTGCTCCCGTGGCCGACACCGGGAACCGGACGCTCCGCCTCCTCTCGCTGCTGCAGACCCGGCGCCAGTGGTCCGGCGCCGACCTCGCCGACCGGCTCGGCGTCTCGTTGCGCACCCTGCGGCGGGACGTGGACCGGTTGCGCGAGATCGGCTACCCGGTGGAGGCCCGGCCGGGTGTGGACGGCGGATACCGGCTGGCACCCGGTGCGGTGCTGCCGCCGCTGGTCCTCGACGACGAGGAAGCCGTCGCGCTGACCGTCGGGCTGCAGGCGGCCGCGCAGACCGCGGTCGCGGGCACGGGTGAGGCGTCGGTACGGGCCCTCACCAAGGTGGTCCAGGTGCTGCCGGCGCGGCTGCGGCGCCGGGCCGAGGCGCTCGTCAGCGTGACCACCCGGGGGACGTGGGGCAGCGGGCCGGTGGTCGACCCGCAGGTGCTGACCACGGTCGCCGAGGCCTGCCGGGACACCGAGCGGCTCGCCTTCGGCTACACCGACGCCTCCGGTGCACGCACCGAGCGGCTGGTCGAGCCCTCGGCCCTGGTGGCGCTGGGCCGCCGCTGGTACCTGGTCGCCCACGACACGGGGCGGGGGGACTGGCGCAGTTTCCGCCTCGACCGGCTGACCGGCCCGCGCCCGACCGGGGCCCGCTTCGCGCCGCGCCGGCTGCCGGCCGAGAGCCCCGAGGCGTTCGTCCGCGCCGGCACCGACGTGCGGGCCGGGTCGTACGCCGTCGAGGCGCACGTGGCCGCTCCCGCCGCGGTGGTCCGGTCGCGCATCGGCACGTGGGCCGCCGTGGAGGACGACGGCGACGCGGCCTGCCGGGTGCGGATGGAGACCGACCAGCTGGGCTGGGCCGCGTTCGCGCTCGGCACGGTCGGCGCCGGGTTCACCGTCGAGTCGCCCCCGGAGCTGCGGACCCTCCTGGCCGAGTGGGCGCGGCGGTTCGACCGGGCGGCTGCCGCCCGCTGACCGGTCCCGGCGTCAGGAGCAGGACGGGCCGTCCTCGGCCGGGCGGGCGATCGGCTCCTGCGGGGGCGTCTCCTGGCTGAGCTCCGGGCGGTCGGCACCGGTCGTGCGGCCGAACTCCTGGGTCGCCCACACCGAGCCGTCCGGGGCGCAGTGGAAGCCGATGCCGATGCGGTTCCACCCCGGGTTCAGCACGTTCACCCGGTGCTCGTCCGACCGCATCCAGCCGACGTGCGCGGTCCCGGCCGGGACCGACGCCGATGCGGTGAAGATGTTCTCCCCGACGCCGGCGAAGCCGCTCAGCTCCTCGCGGCCGAGGAGCCCGCGGATGTCCTGGTGCTCGAGCCGGCCCTCGCCCGCCATCTGCTCGCTCCAGTCGCGGGCCACGCCCGCCAGCGACTCGTCCCACTCCAGCGGCGCCAGGTCCCGCGCCGCCCGCTCGTCGTTCACCCGCTCGAAGACGGCGCGGGCCATCCGGACCGCCGCGTCGCCGTCCTCGGCCGACGGGGGTTGGTCGGGCGCGGGCGTGGAGGCGGGCCCGGCGCCGGTGCCGGGGGAGGAGGTGTCGACGACGACGCACCCGGTGGTGGGCAGCGCGACGGCGGCGAGCACGAGCAGGAGCCGGGCGAGCAGGGATCGGGTGGCGGGCACGGCCGTCCCCTACCCGGCGGAGCGGTGGAACCCGTCGCGCTGCGCGGCCGTTCCGGGATCGTTAGCGTCGCCGGCATGGCGGAAGGCAGTGGGCGGGTCGCCCTCGTCACGGGGTCGGAGTCGGGCATCGGGCGGGCCATCGCGCTCGCCCTGGCCGAGCGAGGCTGCGACGTGGGGATCACCTGGTACCGCGACCGGGACGCCGGCGAGGCGACCGCGGAGCAGGTGCGGGCGCTGGGCCGGCGGGCGGAGGTCCGCCACCTCGACCTGACCCGGCTCCCCGCCGCGGCCGACGTCGTCGACGAGCTGGCCGATGCGCTGGGCGGCGTCGACGTGCTGGTCAACGACGCCGGCACCGGCCACTCGACCCCGCTGCTGGACCTCGACTTCGCCACCTGGCGCGAGGTGCTGACCACCGACCTCGACGGTGCGTTCCTGTGCCTGCAGCGGGCCGCGCGGCGCATGGTCGCCGCCGGGAACGGGGGGCGGATCGTCAACATCACCAGCGTGCACGAGCACGCGCCCCGCGTCGGCGCAGCCGGCTACTGCGCCGCCAAGGGCGGGCTGGGTCTGCTCAGCCAGGTCGCCGCCCTGGAGCTGGCCGAGCACGGGATCACCGTCAACTCCGTCGCCCCCGGGGAGATCGCCACCCCCATGACCGGCCAGGAGGACGAGGACCCGACCGCGCCCGGGCACGAGCGCCCCGGCGTGCCGCTGCGCCGGCCCGGCGACGCCCGCGAGGTCGCCGCCGTCGTCGCCTTCCTCGCCTCGCCGGGCGCCGGCTACGTCACCGGGGCCTCCTGGGCCGTGGACGGCGGGATGCTGCGGATGGGCCCGATGGCCGGCTCGCACCTGGAGAGCGACGACTGGCGCCGCGGCTGAGCCGGGTGGTGGGTCAGGTGAGCCGGTTGCGCTTGCGCCGGTAGAGCTGCGCGTCGGCGCGGGCCAGCACGGTCGCGAGCTCGTCCCCGGGTGCGGCCGCGGCGACCCCGGCCGTCCAGGTGAACGGGTGGGTCTCCTCCAGCGCCAGCATGAGCCGCCACGCGGCGGCCTCGTCGGTCGCCGGCAGGCAGAGCACGAACTCGTCGCCCCCGTACCGGCCGAGCACGTCGGCCCGCCGCAGCCGGCGCCGCCAGCCCGCGGTCAGCTCGCGGAGGAGGTCGTCGCCCGCGCGGTGCCCGTCGCGGTCGTTGACCTCCTTGAAGTCGTCGAGGTCCAGGATCGCGAAGGTCAGGGGCTCCCCGGTGCGCGCCGCCCGCGACAGATGCCCGGCGGCCTGCTCCTCCCAGGCGCGGCGGTTGGCCACGCCGGTGAGCGGGTCGGTCCCCGCGGCCCGCCGCAGCTGCCGGGCCAGCCGCCCCTGCACCTCGGTCAGCACGACCACGGACACGACGACGGCGATCCAGGCCGAGAGGAAGTTCGACGGCGCGGCGGCCCACGCGCCGGTGCTGCCGGAGACCACGGCGAGGGCGCCGTGCAGGCGGGCGGCCGGCAGCGGCAGGAAGTGCGCGGCGTACAGGCTCACCGCGATCAGGGCGGGCCCGAGGCCGACCACGCCCACGGCGGTCGCCGAGCGCCAGGCCAGCACGCCGATGAGCACGGAGAGCAGGGCGACGCCGGCGTGCAGCAGCCACGGGGGCACCCGCCCGGCGGTCGACCGCAGCACCGCGCCGGCGGTCAGCCCGAGCGCACCGAGCGCCCACAGCAGCCCGACGGGGGTGGCGTCGTCCATCGGCGCCGCGGCGCCGAACCAGCAGAGGAGACCGCTGATCCCGTAGACCACCGCCAGCAGGGTCGCGGCCGTGCGTGGTCCGGTGTGCACCCAGTTCCTCCTCGTCCTCCCCCCGAGGTCGATGCCCTCCATCCTGCGGGTCGGGGGTGACACCGCGCCTCGTGGGAGGGGGGAACGACCCGTCCGGGTGGTCCTGGCGCGCGCGTCCGGCGGGGTGCGGCGCCGCCGCCGGGGCCGTACGGTGCGCGCAGAGGTCCTGCCCGGGACAGGAGGGCGTGTGCAGTCCACCGCCGGTCGTCCGGGTGCCGCGGGCGCCACCGTCGGGGTGGAGGAGGAGTTCCACCTCGTCGACCCCGGGACCTTCGCGCTCGCCCCGAGCCCGGAGCTCGTCGGCGCCGCGGCGCGGCACGAGCTGGGCGAGCGGGTGCACGCCGAGATCACCACGACCCAGCTGGAGACGGCCACCGGCATCTGCCGGACGCTCGGGGAGATGCGGACGGCGCTCGCGGGCACCCGGGCGGAGGCGCACGCCGCGGCGGCCGGCGCGGGGGTGGAGCTCCTGATGGCCTCGACGCACCCGTCGGCCGGCTGGCGCGAGCAGGTGATCACCCCGGAGCCGCGGTACGAGGCGATGGTGCGGCGGTGGGCCGGGCTCGCCCAGCGGCAGGACATCTGCGGCTGCCACGTGCACGTCGGCGTGCCCGACCTGGACACGGCGGTCGCGGTGCTCGACCGGGCCCGCGTGCACCTGCCGGTGCTGCTCGCGCTCACCGGCAGCTCACCGTTCCACGACGGCGGGGACACCGGTTACGAGAGCTACCGGACGCTGTGGTGGGGCCGCTGGCCGCACACCGGCATCCCCGAGCCGCTGGGCTCGGCGGACCGGTACCGCGCGGTCGTCGACGGCCTGGTCACCGCCGGCGTCGTGGAGGACGCCTCCCACCTGTACTGGGACCTGCGGCCCTCGTCGCACCTGCCGACCGTGGAGTTCCGGCTGGCCGACGTGTGCACCGACCTGGACGACGCCGTGCTGCACGCCGCGCTCGCGGCCTCCCTGGTCCGAGTCCTCGCCGCGCGCGCGGAGCGCGACGAGCCCTTCGAGCAGCCGCGCACCGAGCTGCTGCGGGCGGCGCGCTGGCGGGCGGCCCGCGACGGGGTCTCCGGGGCGTTGTTCGACCCGGTCGCCGCGGTGCTCGTCGACGCCCGCACGGCGGTGGAGGCGCTGCTGGCCGAGCTCGCCGACGACCTGGCCGACCGCGGGGAGCTCGACGAGGTGCAGGACCTGGTGCAGCGGCTGCTCGCCCGGGGTACCTCCGCGGTGCGCCAGCGTGCGGTCTGGCGGCGCACCGGCGACCTGCGGGAGGTCGCCGCCTCGATCGTCCGGGAGGGACGTGGACGTGACTGATCCGGTGCTCGAGCAGATCCGCGGCCTCGCCCGGCCGCTGCGCACCCCGGCGGACCTCGACCCCCTCCTGGAGCGGATCGGCGACGCCCGGGTCGTGGCCATCGGCGAGGCCAGCCACGGCACGCACGAGTACTACGCCTGGCGGGCGGAGCTGACCCGGCGGCTGGTCGAGGAGCTCGGGTTCGGCCTGGTGGCCGTGGAGGGGGACTGGCCCGACTGCTACCGGGTCGATCGCAACGTGCGGCTGCGGCCGGACGCCGACGAGGACCCGCGCGACGCCCTCGACGCCTTCGCCCGCTGGCCCACGTGGATGTGGGCCAACGACGACGTCGTCGACTTCTGCCGCTGGCTGCGTGCCCGCAACGCCGGGCTCCCCGAGGAGAGCCGCGTCGGCTTCTACGGCATCGACGTCTACAGCCTCTGGAACTCGATGCACGAGCTGGTCGACTGGCTGGCCGAGAACGAGCCCGGTCACGTCGAGCAGGCCAAGCGCGCGCTGGCCTGCTTCGAGCCGTTCGGCGAGGACGGCGCCGAGTACGCCTTCGCCAGCCGGTTCGCGCCCACCTCCTGCGAGCAGGCGGCCGTGGACCTGCTGCGCTCGCTGTGCGAGCGGCGCGGGGACGCCGAGGCCGCCACCGGCGCCGACGCCCGGTTCGCCGCCGAGCAGAACGCGGCGGTGGTGGTGGGCGCCGAGCGGTACTACCGGGCGATGGTCCGCGGGTCCGCGGAGTCGTGGAACGTCCGCGACGTGCACATGGCCGACACGCTCGACCGGCTGCTCGACCATGCCGGTCCCAAGGCGGTCGTCTGGGAGCACAACACGCACATCGGCGACGCCCGGGCGACCGACATGGCCGACGCCGGGATGGCCAACGTCGGGCAGCTGCTGCGGGAGCGGCACGGCGTCGACGACGTCGTCCTGGTCGGGTTCGGGGGGTACCGCGGCGGCGTGGTCGCGGGCCGGGAGTGGGGGACGCAGATGGAGCGGATGGCCGTGCCCCCGGCGCGGGCCGGCAGCCTGGAGGCGCTGCTGCACGATGCCCTGGGCGACGACGCGCTGTTCGTCCACCCGCGCGGGGACCGGCCGGGGTGGCTGCACCGGCGGCTGGACCACCGGGCGATCGGTGTCGTCTACCGGCCCGAGCGGGAGCGGTGGGGCAACTACGTGCCCACCGTCCTGGGGGAGCGCTACGACGCCTTCCTGTACCTGGACGACACGACGCCGCTGCAGCCGCTGCACCTGGAGCGGGCCGACGAGCACGTGCCCGTCGGCGCTCTCGACGCGTGACCGGGCCGCGGCACGACTCCGGCCGGCTCGGCAGCCGGCCGGTGGGGGTGCCGCCGGGGGAGGCGTGGCCGGCGGGAGTGCACGCGCTCGACCTCGGCGGGGGCGCGGAGGTGCTGCTCGCCGTCCCGCCGGGGACGCCGGTCCCGCGCCCCCTGCTGGTCTTCTTCCACGGCGCCGGCGGGAACCCGGCGCAAAGCCTGGCCGCCGTGCAGGCGCCCGCCGCCGAGCGCGGGGTGCTGGTGCTGGCGCCGCGGTCCGGCGGGGCCACCTGGGACCTGATCACCGGCCGGCTGGGCCGCGACGTCGCCGTGCTCGACGCGGCGCTGGAGCAGGTCGCCGAGCACGCCGTGGTGTCGGCGTGCGCCGTGGCCGGCTTCTCCGACGGCGCCTCCTACGCGCTCTCCCTCGGCCTCGCCAACGGCGACCTGTTCGACGCGGTCCTCGCCTTCTCCCCGGGGTTCGCGCACCCGCCGCGGCACGTCGGGCGGCCACGGCTGTGGATCACCCACGGCACCGGTGACCGGGTGCTGCCCGTGGACCGGTGCGGCCGCCGGCTGGCGGCGGCGTTCGACCGGTCGGGCTACGACGTCACCTACGACGAGTTCGACGGCGGGCACGTCGTCCGGCCCGACGGCGTCGCCGCGGCCCTGGACTGGTGGCCGGCCTGAGCCTCCGGTGGACCGTGCCCCCTGCAGGGTTCAGGCGGAGTCGCGCTGCGTGACGTCCTCGTCCGCCGGGTCGACATCCTTGGGGCCGCCGGTCTTGGAGACCTCCCACCGGGGGCCGAGCTGCTCCAGCGCCAGCCGGCCGTAGACCTGCTGCTGGGTGGCCACCCGCTCGGAACGGCCGCGGCCGAGGAAGCTGACCATCCAGTGCAGCACCGTGGTGATGCGGCTCTTGAAGCCGACGATGTACATCAGGTGCACGACCAGCCACAGCACCCAGGCGGTGAAACCGCTGAACTTGAACTTCCAGATGTCGGCGACGGCCGAGAACCGGGAGATGGTGGCCATCGACCCCTTGTCGAAGTACTCGAACGGCTCCTGCGACTTCTTGCCGGTGGCCCGCCGCTCGATCGCCTCGGCGGCGTAGCGCCCGCCCTGGATGGCGACCTGGGCGACGCCGGGCAGCTTGCCCAGCGCCATCATGTCGCCGACGACGTGGATCTCCGGGTGGCCCGGCAGCGTGAGGTCGGGCTGCACCGAGATGCGGCCGGCCCGGTCGACCTCGGCGCCGGTCTGCTCGCCGAGGATGCGGCCCAGCTCGCTGGCCTGCACGCCCGCGGCCCAGATCTTCGTCGCCGCCTGGATGCGGCGGACCTGGCCGTCGGAGTCCTTGACCTCGAGGCCGTCGGCGTCGACGCCGGTGACCATCGCGCCGAGCTGGACGTCGACGCCGATCTCGTTGAGCTGCCGCCGGGCGGCCTCGCCGAGCTTCTCGCCGAAGGAGGGCAGCACCGCCGGGGCGGCGTCGAGCAGGATGATCCGGGCGCCGGTGGGGTTGATGTTGCGGAAGTCCCGGCGCAGGGTGCGGCGGGCCAGCTCGGCGATCTGGCCGGCCATCTCCACCCCGGTGGGGCCGGCGCCGACGACGACGAAGGTGAGCAGCCGGTCGACCTCGGCCGGGTCCTTGGCGATCTCGGCCAGCTCGAAGGCGCCGAAGATCCGGCCGCGGAGCTCGAGGGCGTCGTCGATGCTCTTCATCCCGGGCGCGAACTCGGCGAACTGGTCGTTGCCGAAGTAGGACTGCCCGGCGCCCGCCGCGACGATCAGCTCGTCGTAGGGGTGGACCAGCGTCCGGCCGAGGATCTCGGAGGTGACCGTGCGGGCGGCGACGTCGATGTCGGTGACCTCGCCGAGGACGACGCTCGCGTTCTTCTGCCGGCGCAGGATCTCGCGGGTGGCCGGCGCGATCTCGCCCTCGGAGAGGATGCCGGTGGCCACCTGGTAGAGGAGCGGCTGGAACAGGTGCTGGGCGGTCTTGCCGATCAGCGTGACCTCGACCGGGGCCTTCCTCAGCGCCTGCGCGGCGAACAGGCCGCCGAAACCGGAGCCGATGACGACGACGCGCGGCCGGCCGCCGGGGGAGTCGGTCGGGGCGGGCGACTGCGCTGGTGATGTCGTCATGATGTTTCATCCTTCCACTTGGCCCCGTGCCGGTCGGGAGCACCCCGGGAGGTGCACGTCACAGCGCGTCGACCTCGGTCGGCTCGCGGGTCGGCCGCGGGACCGGTAGACCCTCCGGGGTGCCGCGATCGGTGTCCGTCGTTCTCGTTCCCGGTCTCGGGCTGGATGAACGTTCCTCGCGCAGGTTGCGCCGAGAAGTTGCGGCCGACGTCGTCGTCCTGCCCGGCATGGGACGGCGGTCACCGGTGCCGGCGGTCGGCGACCTGGCGCGGCAGCTCGTCGCGGCCCTGCCCGAGGGGCCCGTGGTCCTGGTCGGGCACTCGCAGAGCTGCCAGGTGGTGGCCGCGGCCGCGACCGACGCCCGGGTGGCGGGGATCGTGCTGTGCGGGCCCACCACCGACCCGCGGATGCGCACGTTCCGGGTGCTCGCCGCGCGCTGGGTGCGCACCGCCCTCGCCGAGCCCTGGTGGCAGGTGCCGCTCATCCTGCGGCAGTGGCTGCGCACCGGGCCGCGGGCGATGAGCGCGCTGTGGCGGGCTGCCTCGCCCGACGGCATCGAGGAGCGGCTGGCCGCGGTCGCCGTGCCGGTCGTGGTGGTGCGCGGGAAGCGGGACGCGCTCTGCCCCGCCGACTGGGCGGCGCGGGTGGCCGGGGCGGCGCCGCACGGCCGGCTGGTCGAGCTGCCGGGTGCGGCGCACATGACGGTGCAGACCCACCCCGCCCAGCTCGCCGCGGTCCTCCGCACCCTCTGACCGGCGTCGACCTCGCCGCGCGGCAGCCCACCGCGCCGCACACCGCGCGCATCCCTGCCGCACCGCGAGGTCGACCCAGGTGACCTGCCGGAACGGTTTCCGTCGCGGGTGGGGGGAGCCCGGCCCTCTTACTGGCCGTCCGTCCTGCCGCGCACCTCGGCGTAGCGCTCGCGGACGTGCGCGGCCGCCGGGGCGTCGAACTCCTGCAGCCCCGGCTGCGCCCACTCCGGCGGGGCGTCGGCCCCGGAGAGCACCCAGGCGGCCTGCCGCGCGGCGCCGTCGGCGACGTACTCGCCGGGCGGCGGGACGAGCACCGGCCGGCCGAAGATGCCGGGGGCCAGCTGCTGCACGGCCGCCGACCGGGCGGCCCCGCCGATGAGCATCACCCGCTGGACGTCCACCCCCTGGGCGACGACCGCCTCGATGCCGTCGGCGAGCCCGCACAGCAGCCCCTCGACGGCGGCGCGGGCCCAGTGCGCCGGAGTGGACGTGCGCAGGGTGAGGCCGTGCACCGAGCCGGTCGCGTCGGGCAGGTTCGGCGTCCGCTCGCCCTCCAGGTAGGGCACCAGCACGAGGCCGTCGGCGCCGGAGGGGGCGGAGAGCGCCAGCTCGGAGAGGGTGGCGTGGTCGACCCCGAGCAGCGCGGCGGCGGCGTCGAGCACGCGGGCGGCGTTCAGCGTGGCCACCAGCGGGAGGTGGTTGCCGGTGGCGTCGGCGAACCCGGCCACGGTGCCGGTGACGTCGGCGACGGCCGTGGGGGTCACCGCGGAGACGACCCCGGAGGTGCCGATGGAGACGACGACGTCGCCCGGTCGCGCCGTCAGCCCCAGCGCCGCCGCGGCGTTGTCGCCGGTGCCGGGACCGAGGGCGGCGCGGCCGCCGGCGAGGCTGCCGACGCGCTCGGCCGGGCCCGCGACGCGGGGCACCGCGGGACGCCGCCCGCGCAGCGCGCGCTCGAGCAGGTCGAGGCGGTACTCGCCGGTGCGCGCCGACCAGTAGGCGGTGCCGCTGGCGTCGCCGCGGTCGGTCACCAGCGTGCCGAGGTCGCGGTCGGCCTGCAGCCGCCAGGTCAGCCAGTCGTGCGGCAGGCAGACGGCGGCGGTGCGGTCGGCGTTCGCGGGTTCGGCGTCGGCCAGCCAGCGCAGCTTCGTCGCGGTGAACGAGGCGACCGGCACCAGCCCGACGGCGTCGGCCCAGGCGCGGCGGCCGGCGGCCTCGTCGCCGTCGCCGAGTTCCCGGATCAGCTCGGCCGCGGCGGGCGCCGAGCGGACGTCGTTCCACAGCAGCGCGTCGCGGACCACCTCGCCCTGCTCGTCGAGGCACACCATCCCGTGCTGCTGGCCGCCGACGGCGAGGGCGGCGACGTCGTCGAGCCCGCCCGCCTCGGCCGCCGCGGCGCGGAACGCCTCCTCCCACGCGCGGGGGTCCACCTCGGTGCCGGCCGGGTGCGGCGCCCGACCCGAGCGGACCAGCTCACCGGTGCCGGCGTCCCGGACGACGACCTTGCACGCCTGCGTCGAGCTGTCGACGCCCGCCACGAGGGTCATCGGACCTGCTCCGGGCCCTGGCTGGCGGAGCGGTCGGCGGGGAGCGGCGCGGGCACGGGGGTCATGGGAACGGGACCTTAGGCCGCCCGCCCCGGGGGCGCCCGCTGGAGGGTGGTGCGGGAGGCGGCGGTCCGCCTTGACCGCCCGACCGGGGACCCCCTAATTTGTTTGCGCAACCGACGAATCTCGAGGGGGTGGGCATGGGCGAGGCGCCGTCGCTGTACGACGGGTCGTCCGAGCGGCGGGCTCCGGCGGATCAGGCCACGGTGCGCCGCACCAACCTGGGGCTGGTCCTGCGGCACCTCCGCGACCACGGCCCGCGCTCGCGCGCCCGCATCGCCCAGGAGACCGGCCTGAACAAGGCGACGGTCTCCAGCCTCGTGGCCGAGCTCGCCGACCGCCGCCTGGTCACCACCGGCGAGGTGGACCGGGCCGGCTCCGTGGGTCGCCCCGGGCTGACGGTGCACCTGGACGGCGGCTGCGTCTGCGGCATCGGCGTCGAGCTGAACGTCGACTACGCCGCCGTGCTGGTGCTCGACCTGCGCGGCGAGGTGCTGTTCGAGAAGCGGCTCGCCCTCGACCTGCCCGCGCTCGGCGCCGAGCGGACCCTGGACGCCGTCGCTGTGCTGGTGTCCGACGCGGTCGCCGCTGCCGCCGCCACCGGCGCCCGCCCCGCCGGGCTGACCGTGGCGGTCGCCGGCCTCGTCCGCAGCGTCGACGGCGTCGTCACGCTGGCGCCGAACATCGGCTGGCACGACGTGGCGGTGCTGGACGGGTTGCACGCCCGCCTGGGGACCGACTTCCCGATCCGCGTCGAGAACGACGCCAACCTCTCGGCCATCGCGGAGTGGGCCATGGGCTCGGAGGCGCGCACCCCCGACCTGGTCTACCTGACCGGTGAGGTCGGCGTCGGTGGTGGCGTGATCGTCGCCGGCCGGCTGCTGCGCGGTGCCGGCGGGCTCTCCGGCGAGGTCGGCCACACCTCGCTGGGCGACCCGGACCTCGTCTGCGGCTGCGGGCGGCGCGGGTGCTGGGAGACCGTCGTCGGCATGGCCGCCCTGCTCCGCGCGGCCGCCGACCCCGGCGACCCGGTCGGCGACCCGGCGCGCGACCTGGAGGCCCGCCTGTCGGAGGTCGCCGCCCGGGCCGAGGACGGCGATGCCCGCACCCTCGCCGCGCTCCACCAGGTGGGCGCCTCCCTCGGCACCGGCGCCGCCGTGCTGATCAACCTGTTCAACCCGCGGGTGGTCATCCTCGGCGGCTACTTCGCGGTGCTGGGCAGGTTCCTCATGGACCCGCTGATGGCCGAGCTGGAGGTGCGCGTGCTCGGGCCCGGCGTGGCCGGCGCGCGCGTCGTCCTCTCCACCCTCGGGTTCTCCGCCGCCGTCCGCGGCGGCGCGCACGTGGCGCTGGAGTCGGTGTTCGACGACCCGACCTTGGTGCCGGTGCCCTCGCTCGAGCCCGCCGGGGCAGGCGCCCCGTGACCCCGCGGCCCGGCCCGGCGCACGACCGCACCCCCGACACCCAGGTTCCCGACCTGGCGACCAGCCTCGCCACCGGCGAGCAGCCCACCTCCTCGTCCGCCGACGACCGCGCGAGCCGGCGCGTGCCGGAGGCTCCCGAGGGCAGCGCAGCCCACCGATCGACCCGGACGGAGATCCCCGCATGACCGACTACACCCCCCGCAAGGACGACAGGTTCAGCTTCGGTCTGTGGACCGTCGGCTGGCAGGGCGTCGACGTCTTCGGCGGCGCCGTCCGCCCCCCGCTGGACCCGGTCGAGGCCGTGCACCGGCTCGCCGAGCTCGGCGCGGCCGCCGTCACCTTCCACGACGACGACCTGGTGCCCGACGACGCCACCCGCGAGGCGACGCTGGAGCGGTTCAAGAAGGCGCTGGCCGAGACCGGCGTGGGCGTGGAGATGGCCACGACCAACCTCTTCGGCGCCCCGGTCTTCAAGGACGGCGGGTTCACCGCCAACGACCGCGCCGTCCGCCGCTACGCGCTGGCCAAGGTGCTGCGCAACATCGACCTCGCCGCCGAGCTGGGCGCGAAGACCTACGTGCTCTGGGGCGGGCGCGAGGGCGCCGAGTCCGGTGCCACCAAGGACGTCGCCGCCGCGCTCGACCGGTACAAGGAGGGGCTGGACGTCCTCTGCGCCTACGTGCGCGAGAAGGGCTACGACATCCGGTTCGCCCTGGAGCCCAAGCCGAACGAGCCGCGCGGCGACATCCTGCTGCCGACCATCGGCCACGCCATCGCCTTCATCAACGAGCTGGAGGAGCCCTCCCGCGTCGGCCTGAACCCCGAGGTCGGGCACGAGGAGATGGCCGGGCTGAACTTCGCCCAGGGCATCGCCCAGGCGCTGTGGCACGACAAGCTCTTCCACGTCGACCTCAACGGCCAGCACGGCCCGCGCTTCGACCAGGACCTGCGCTTCGGCGCGGGGAACCTGCGCGGCGCCTTCTGGACCGTCGACGCCCTCCTCGGCGCCGGCACCGGCAAGGCGTACGACGGCTACCTGCACTTCGACTACAAGCCGCCGCGGACCGAGGACATGGACGGCGTCTGGGAGACCGCCCGGGCCTGCATGCGCAACTACCTGATCCTGCGGGACAAGGTGCAGGCGTTCCGGGTCGACCCGGAGGTGGCCGAGGCGCTGGAGGCCGCGCGCGTGGCCGAGCTCGCCGTCCCGACCCTGGGCGAGGGCGAGTCGCTGGACGCGCTGCGCAGCGAGGCGCACGACCCCGAGGCCCTCGGTGCCCGCGGCCTGCAGTTCGAGCGGCTGGACCAGCTCGCGATGGAGCACCTGCTCGGCGTCCGCTGAGCACCTCCCGCGCTGGCGGGCGGGGCACGTCCCCGCCCGCCCGCGCGGTCAGGCCGGTCGCCGCCGGGCGTCGACGGCGAGCACCGCCAGGACGACGACCGCCGCCAGCTCCACCCAGAACGTCTCCCACCACAGCGGCGCCGCGCTGCTCTCGACGAAACCGAACAGGCCCACGGTGGTGGACAGCAGCAGCGCGGTGAGCGTGCCGAGCGCCGTCAGGGCGCCGAGCGCCGCCGCGAGCCACAGCCACCGCCGGGGCGCGACCAGGAGCAGCAGCGCCAGCCCGAACCCCGCGATCGCGTTGAGCACGAACGCCGGCCCGATCACGTCGATGGTGCGGTAGCCGTCGAGCCACAGGTCCAGGTGCAGCCAGCCCATCACGGCCAGCAGCACCGCACCGACGAGCCGCAGCACCCACGTCAGGACCCCCGCGCGCCGGCCGGGGGTGGTCGCCGTGGTCATCACGTCACCTCGATGGTGATCTCCATGCCCATCGCCCGGTGGTTGCCGACGGAGCAGTAGAAGACGTACGTGCCGGGCTCCAGCTCCACCGTGAGGGTCTCGGACTGCCCCGGCTGCAGGATCGACGTCCCGGTGACGTCCTCGCCATCGCGCTCGACGATGAAGTCGTGGCTCGCGTCCCCCTCGTTCGACACGGCGAACTCGTGGGTGCCGGCCGAGAAGCTGTCCTCGTCGAGCTCGATCGCGAAGTCCACGAGCTGCGCCTCGACGGTCTCCGCCGACTGCTCACCGGCCGGCGCCGAGGACTCGGTCGACGGCTCACTCGAGGATTGGGCCGGGGTCTGCGAGGCAGTCGACTGCGTCGCCGCGGGGTCCGCCGACTCGGCGTCGGTGGACCCGCCGCAGGCCGACGCGGCGACGAGAACTCCGGCCAGTACGACGGCGGAGGCGGCCGAGCGCATCCGTGCGACGGGACGGGAACGGGTCGTACGAGACATGGGCGCTCCTCGGGTCGGCGGCGTCGTGCGCTCGGTTGCACACGGCGCCCACTCGTCCCGGCGCCTGTTCCTACCGCCCGGGACGTCAGGTGTTCGTCAGCGGTGGCTCGTCCGGATGGGACGTGTCCGGCTGGACGGCTTTGGCGGACCACTCAACGACCGTTGCCAACAGCTCTTCGTCGACGGGGGAGCGGAGTTCTTCCCGGTAGGCGCCCAGCGCGGCCGCCCCCGGCTGGCGGCGCAGCGTGTGGGTGAGGTCGGGGACGAGATGGGTCTCCACCTGCCCGCGCACCGTCGCCGTGCCAGTCGCCCGGGCTGCCGCCGACCCCGCGCTTGTCGTAGCGCAGCGAGGCGATGCCGGCGCCGGCCAGCGCGGAGGCCAGCTGACGGGCGACGTCGAAGCGGGCGCGGCGGTGGTTGGAGTCGCGGTCGATCGGACCGGATCCGGACGCCAGCAGCACGGCGGGTACCGGCAGCGGGGCGTCGGGGAGCGTGAGCGTGCCGGCGAGCGGGGCGGCGCCGGGCACCTGGACCGGGACGTCGCGCACGTCAGCCGGCCCGTCGGAGGGAGGCGGCCACGGCCGTGGCGTCGTCCGCGCCGACGAGCAGCGTGTCGTACCGCTGACCCTCGAGGCGCATGCGCACGGCGGGCTGCCCCCGCCGGACGCAGACCAGCATGCGCTCCCCGGGGCGCCGCCAGGTGCCGATCTTCCGGACGCCGGGGAGCGCCAGCCCGGGGGCGCGCAGCCCGCGGGTCGCGCTCACGGCGTCGGTCACCACTTCCACCTCCGAGATGGCGCTGCGCGGCACGTCGACGTCGCGCAGGAGCCCGGCGATCTTCTCGCCGGGGGTCAGGTGGACCGACAGGGTCGAGGGCGTCAGTTGCAGCGTGGCCATGCCCTCACTATTCTCAACCGTGAGACTGTAGTCAAGAATGAGAACGGTGAGCGCGTGAACTCGGTCGACCTGCTGCTGCACCCTGTCCGGCTCCGCGTGGTGCAGGCGTTCCTGGGGGACCGCACGCTCACCACCGGAGAGCTGCGGGCGGCGCTGCCCGACGTGCCGGTCGCGTCGCTCTACCGGCACGTCGGCGTGCTGGCCGACGCCGGCGTGCTGCAGGTGGTGGGGGAGCGGAAGGTCCGGGGGGCGGCCGAGCGCAGCTACCGCCTCGTGCTCGAGGCGGCGAACGTGCCGGCCGACGACCTGGCGGCCGTGTCGGCCGAGGACCACCGGCGGGCGTTCACTGCGTTCGTCGCCTCGCTGCTGGCCGACTTCGACCGCTACCTCGACCGCGGCGAGCCCGACCTGGCGCGTGACGGCGTCGGCTACCGCCAGGTCGGGCTCTGGGTGACCGACGAGGAGTTCGGCGAGCTCCTGGCCGACCTGCGCACGGTGCTGCAGCAGCGGCTGGCCAACCGGCCCGGCGACGGGCGCCGACGCCGGCTGGTCGGCCTGGTGAACCTGCCCGGCGACGACGGCTGAACCGGCCCGGCGTCGACGCCCGCGGGCTCAGCCGTCGAGGCGCTTGCGCGCCTTCGCGGCCCGCCTGTTGGCCTTGTCGAGGACCTTCGCCGCCCTGCGCACCCGCCGCGGCTCGCGGTCGACGGTGCCGCGCACCAGCAGGCCGATGCCGATGCCGAGCAGCCAGCTGTCCTTGGCGATCGTCAGCCCCTGCTCGGTGGGGGCCAGGCTGCCCTCCTTCCGCATGCCCGGCGTCTTCAGGTACAGGCCCAGCAGGCCGCCGGAGAAGGCGGTGAGCGCGGCACCCGCGACGGCGGTCGGGACGAACGGGGTGAGCAGGGCGGCGCCGATGGCGATCTCCGCCGTGGACAAGGCCTTCGCGAACTGCTGCGGCGGCACGCTGCCCAGGAACGGGTAGGTACCGCTGGCGAAGCCGTGCATTCCGGCTGCGGCCTCCTCGTCGGCGCTGCGCTTGCCGAGGCCGCTGTTGAGGATGAAGGCGCCGGCGGAGATCCGGGGAGCGATCTCGGACAGCGTGATGGGCAGGCCCATGGGTGCACACCTCTTCGGTCGGGGAGCTGGTCCAGTGCTCAACCGGCGTGCCCCCGTGTGCGGGGCGTCAACCCTGGAGGCCGTCGGCGCCCTCCTCCCTTCGGTCGACGTCCGACGGGGTGGGGCGCCTCACGTGCCACTATGGCGGCGTGGCGTCCACCTCTGCCTCGGCCGGCGTGCTGCTGCGCCACGTGCGCACGGGTCGTGCGCGCAGCCGCGCGGACCTCGTGGCGCTCACCGGGGCGTCGCGGAACACGATCAGCGCGCGCGTCGACCAGCTGATCGCGGCGAACCTCCTGGAGGAGGGCGGCCGCGGCTGGAGCACCGGTGGCCGCCCCCCGACGCTGCTGCAGTTCAACAGCCGCGCGGGCTGCGTCCTCGCCGTCGACCTGGGGGTCACCAGCGTCGACGTCGCCGTGACCGACCTCTCGGCGCAGATCCTCGGCACGGTGGGGCACCCGATCGACATCGCCGACGGGCCCGGTGCCGTGTTCGCCGAGGTGGACCGGCTGGCCCAGCAGGTCCTCGCCGACGTCGGGCTGACCCCCGGTGACGTCTGCGCGGTCGGCGTCGGCGTGCCCGGGCCGGTGGAGTTCTCGACCGGCCGGCCGTCGCACCCGCCGATCATGCCGGGCTGGCACGACTACCCGGTCCCGAGCGCCTTCGGCCGGTACGAGTGCCCGGTCTACGTCGACAACGACGTCAACGTCATGGCGCTGGGCGAGATCGGTGTCGCCGGCTCCTCGCAGGACGTGCTCGTCGTCAAGGTCGGCACCGGCATCGGCTGCGGCGTGATCGTCGACGGCCGCGTGTACCGGGGTGCGCAGGGCAGCGCCGGGGACATCGGGCACATCCACGTCGCCCAGCCCGACGGGCGCACCGTCGTCTGCCGGTGCGGGCAGGAGAACTGCCTCGAGGCGATCGCCGGCGGCGGGGCGCTGCTGCGGGACGCGATCGCGGCCGGCCTGCCCGTCGGGACGGTGCGTGAGGTGGTGCGGCTGGCCGCCGAGGGCAACGGTGTCGCGCTGGAGCTGGTGCGGGGTGCCGGGCGCACGATCGGCACCGTGCTCGCCTCGCTCGTCAACTTCTTCAACCCGCACCGCATCGTCATGACCGGCGGCGTCGCGCAGGCCGGCGTCCCGCTGCTCGCCGGTATCCGCGAGGCCGTGTACCGGCGCTCCATGCCGCTGGCCGCCCGGGCGCTGGAGATCACCGTGAGCGAGGCGCCCGACCTCTCCGGCCGGGTCGGGGCCGCGCTCATGGCCATCGAGGAGTTCCTCGACGAGGAGTCGGTCCAGGCCCTGGCGCGGTAGCGCCCACCCGCCCGTAGCGATCGAGGCGTCCGGTCGCGCCGAGTGGGGCCCGGAGGGTCCCGCGCAGGCGCGACGCAACGGCTCCGTGCAGGTGGGGGGCGGCCGTTGGCCGCGGTGTCGGCCGGAGGCCGACGGAGTGCACGTCTCGGTTCGGTAACCCGTGGCCCAGCGCCTTGACCCCTTGTGACCCGGCACATATGTTGCTGCCTCAACGGACTAATGGTCAGTGGTGAGCAAAAGTCTCCGGAGGTGGCGACGTGGCCGGTGCACCGGGTGCGCGGAGCAGGGACGGCGCGGGGGCGCCCCTGCTGGCGATGCACGGGATCGTCAAGACCTTCCCGGGCGTGCGGGCGCTCGACGGCGTCGACCTCGACGTCCGCGCCGGTGAGGTGCACTGCCTGCTCGGCCAGAACGGCGCGGGGAAGTCCACCCTGATCAAGGTGCTGGCCGGGGCGCACCAGCCCGACGGCGGGCGGATCGAGTGGCGGGGTGAGCCGGTCGCGCTGACCAACCCCCAGACGGCGATGAAGCACGGGATCGCCACCATCTACCAGGAGCTCGACCTGGTCGCCGGCCTCACCGTGGCCGACAACATCTTCCTCGGGCGCGAGCGCTCGCGGTTCGGCCTGGCCCGACCGGCGCCGGCGAACGAGGCCGCCGAGAAGTTGCTGACCCGACTCGGCCACCCGGAGATCCGGCCCACCGCCGAGGTCGGCTCGCTGCCCGCCGCTGCGCAGCAGATGGTCAGCATCGCCCGGGCGCTGTCCCAGGACGCGAAGCTGATCGTCATGGACGAGCCCTCGGCCGTCCTCGACAACGAAGAGGTCCAGCACCTGTTCGAGGTCATCCGCGACCTGACCCGCGACGGCGTCGCGGTCGTCTACATCTCGCACCGGCTGGAGGAGATCCGCGAGGTCGGCGACCGGATCACCGTGCTCAAGGACGGGCGCACCGTGGCCACCGGGCTGCCGGTGCGCGACACCTCCACCCGCCAGGTGATCGAGCTGATGACCGGCCGCGACATCGAGTACGTCTTCCCCGACCGCCGCCCGGTCACCGCGGCGGAGCCGCTGCTCTCGGTCCGCGACCTCGAGCTGCACGGCACCTTCCGCGGGGTGTCCTTCGACGTGCGGCCGGGCGAGGTGGTCGGTCTCGCCGGCCTCGTCGGGTCGGGGCGGTCGGAGATCCTCGAGACGATCTACGGCGCGCGCAGGGCGACCGGCGGCACCGTCACCGTGGCGGGGAAGCGGCTGCGCCCGGGCCGCGTCGCCGCCGCCGTGTCGGCCGGGGTGGGGCTGGCACCCGAGGAGCGCAAGAGCCAGGCGCTGCTGCTGGGCGACGCCGTCTACCGCAACATCAGCATCGCCAGCCTGGCCCGTTTCGCCCGCGGCGGCTTCCTCTCCGGCAGCAGCGAGAAGGACGCCGCGCGGGAGCAGGTCCAGTCCCTCGACGTCCGCCCGGCCGACGTGACCCGCGAGGTGCGGACGCTCTCGGGCGGCAACCAGCAGAAGGTCGTGCTCGCCCGCTGGCTGCTGCGCGACTGCCGGGTGCTGCTCCTCGACGAACCGACCCGCGGGGTGGACGTCGGTGCCCGTTCGGAGATCTACGCGCTGATCCGCGACCTGGCCGACCGCGGCGTTGCCGTCGTCGTGGTCTCCAGCGAGATCCCGGAGGTCCTCGGCCTCGCCGACCGGGTGCTGGTGATCTCCGACGGATCCGTCGTCGCCGAGCAGGCGGCCGACGCGCTCGACGAGCACGCCGTGCTCGACCTCGTCATGGAGGGGACGGTCGGCCCGCGCCCGCGCGGCGACCGGCACCAGGCCACCGCACAGCAGCACGAAGGGGACGTGGCATGACCGGCAGCACCGCGACGACCGGGGGAGCGGGCGCACCCGCGCCGTCGAAGGACCGCGCACCCGAGGAGGGCAACGGCAAGCGCCCCGGCTTCATGGCCGGGTCGGCGGGGCCCCTGGTCGGCCTGGTCGTGGCCTTCGGCCTGCTCTGCATCGTCGGCGCGGTCACCGCACCGGAACGGTTCGTGGACATCGACAACGTCCTGACGATCCTCCGGCTGGCCGCCGTCATCGGCGTGGTCAGCGTCGGCATGACCTTCGTGATCATCGGCGGCGGCATCGACCTGTCGGTCGGCGCCCTGGTCGCGTTGTCGTCGGTGTGGGCGACCACGCTGGCCACCCAGCAGATGGCCGAGGACTTCCACTGGATCGTCATGGTGTTCACGGCGATCGCGGTGGGGGCCGGGGCGGGGCTGGTCAACGGGATCGTCATCGCCTACGGACGCCTGGTCGCCTTCATCGCGACCCTCGCCATGCTCGCCGCGGCGCGGGGTCTGGCCGAGATCATCGCCAACCGCCGGACCCAGATCGTGCAGAACGAGGGCTTCCTCGACTTCTTCGGGGGCGATGTCCTGGGCGTGCCGTCCCTCGTGATCATCTGGGCCCTGGTGTCGGCCGGCGGCTGGGTCCTGCTCAACCGCACCACCTTCGGCCGGCACACCTTCGCCGTCGGCGGCAACGCCGAGGCCGCCCGGCTGGCCGGCATCCGCGTGCAGTGGCACACCCTGAAGCTCTACGTGCTGTCCGGCATCACCTGCGGCATCGCCGCGGTGATGCTGATGGCGCGGACGACGACCGGCACCTCGACCCACGGCACCCTGCTGGAGCTGGAGGTGATCGCCGCCGTCGTCATCGGGGGCACCCTGCTCACCGGCGGCCGCGGCACGATCGTCGGCACCGTCCTGGGCGTGCTGATCTTCACCACGCTGGAGAACGTCTTCACGCTCAACAACCTGTCCAGCTCCATCCAGGCCGTCGCGCAGGGCGTGATCATCGTGCTCGCCGTCCTGCTGCAGATGCGGCTGGCCGAGGGGCGCGGCGGCGGCTCGGGCCGGCTGTCCCGCCTGCGCTCGGGCCGGGGCGGGCCCGCCGGCGACCGCCCCGGCAGCGGCTCCACCCCCTGATCCGACCCACCCGTCCACCCGCCCACCACCCACACCTGCCGGCGACCCGCCGGAGAAGGCACACCGAGGAGAGATTCCATGTCTGCAGCGAGGCAGCGTCCCTACCGTCGCCTGATGTCCACCGCGGTCGCCCTGGCCGGCGCCGGCGTGCTCGTCGCCGGCTGCACCAGCAACGAGCCGGAGACCTCCGCGTCGGAGGGCGGCGGCGGGGACGCGGTCGCCAGCTCGAACGACGAGACCGGCGAGACCGTCCGGATCGGCTTCTCGGCCCCGGCCGCCGACCACGGCTGGATGGCGGGCATCACCGAGGCCGCCCGGGCCGAGGCGGAGAACTACGAGGACGTCGACCTGATCGTGGCGGAGGGCACCAACGACGTCAGCACGCAGATCAGCCAGGTCGAGACCTTCATCAACGAGGGCGTCGACGCGATCGTGCTGCTGCCCTTCGACGGCGCCGCGATGACCCCGGTCGCGCTGCAGGCGATGGAGGCCGGCATCCCGGTCATCAACGTCGACCGCGAGTTCAACAGCCCCTTCGCCGCCCGCGCCACCATCCTGGGTGACAACTACGGCATGGGCGTCTCCGCCGGCACCTACATCTGCGAGCAGGTCGGCGACAACCCCGACGCCGTCGTCGCCGAGATCGCCGGCATCGACTCGCTGCCCCTGACCCAGGACCGCAGCCAGGGCTTCGCCGACGCGCTGGCCGACTGCGGTCTCGACGTCGACAACCGCGTCGCGGCGAACTTCACGGTCGAGGGCGGCGAGGAGGCCGCGGCCAACCTGCTGCAGGCCGCGCCGCAGATCGACGCCCTGTGGAACCACGACGACGACCAGGGCGTCGGCGTCCTGGCTGCCATCGAGAACGCCGGCCGCGACGAGTTCGTGATGGTCGGTGGCGCCGGGTCGGCGAACGCCATGCGCGAGATCCAGGAAGGTAACTCCGTCCTCCAGGCGACCGTCATCTACCCGCACACCCAGGCCGCCGACGGCATCGCGCTGGCGCGCCTGATCGCGCAGGGGAAGTCGCTCTCGGACCTGGTCTCGCCCGAGGTCCCGCGGGAGATCGTGCTCAACGCCCCCGTCGTCACCTCGGAGAACGTCGAGGACTACATCGACCGCGCGTTCGAGTCCTGATCCGTCCACGGTTCGGCAGGGGAGCGCTCGCGCTCCCCTGCCGAACCACCCCCGCTCCGGAGTTGCACATGACCCCCACCCTAGGCATCGGGCTGATCGGCTACGCCTTCATGGGTGCCGCGCACTCGCACGCCTGGCGCACCGCCCCCCACTTCTTCGACCTCCCCCTGCGGCCGGAGCTGACCGTGCTGGCCGGGCGGGACTCCGCCAAGGTCACCGAGGCCGCCGGCAAGCTCGGCTGGCGCGGGACTGCGACCGACTGGCGCCGGGTGATCGAGCGCGAGGATGTCGACCTGGTCGACGTCTGCACGCCCGGGAACACCCACGCCGAGATCGCGATCGCCGCGCTGGAGGCCGGCAAGCACGTGCTCTGCGAGAAGCCGCTGGCCAACACCGTGGCCGAGGCCGAGGCCATGGCCGAGGCCGCGGCGAAGGCGGCAACCCGCGGCGTGCGGTCGATGGTCGGGTTCACCTACCGGCGGGTGCCGGCCATCGGGCTGGCCCGCAAGCTGGTCGCCGACGGCCGGCTCGGCCAGATCCGGCACGTGCGGGCGCAGTACCTGCAGGACTGGATCGCCGACCCGGCCGCGCCGATGTCGTGGCGGCTGGAGAAGGACAAGGCCGGCTCCGGGGCGCTGGGCGACATCGGGGCGCACGTGGTGGACCTGACCCAGCACATCACCGGGCAGACGCTGACCGGGGTGAGCGCCACCCTGGAGACCTTCGTGACCGAGCGGCCGCTGCCGACCGAGACCGGGAAGCTCGGCGGGGTCGGCGGCGCCGAGACCGGGCAGGTCACCGTCGATGACGCCGCGGTGTTCCTCGGCCGGTTCACCGGCGGGGCGCTGGGCGTCTTCGAGGCGACCCGCTTCGCCCTCGGCCGCAAGAACGGCATCCGGATCGAGATCAACGGCTCGGCCGGCAGCCTGGCCTTCGACTTCGAGGACATGAACGTCCTGCAGTTCTTCGACGGCAGCGAGCCCGCGGAGACCGCCGGCTTCCGCCGCATCATCGTCACCGAACCCGAGCACCCCTACGTCGGTGCCTGGTGGCCGGCCGGTCACGGCCTGGGCTACGAGCACGGGTTCACCCACCAGGTCGTCGACCTGGTCACCGCCATCGCCGCCGGCGAGGACCCGACGCCGTCGTTCGCCGACGGCCTGCAGGTGCAGCGGGTGCTCGACGCCGTCGAACGCAGCGCCGCCGACAGCTCGCGCTGGACCCCGATCCGAGGAGAGAACTGATGCCGCGCCCCGTCACCCTCTTCACCGGCCAGTGGGCCGACCTGCCCTTCGAGGAGATGTGCCGGCTGGCCTCCGGCTGGGGCTACGACGGCCTGGAGATCGCCTGCTGGGGCGACCACCTCGACGTCGAGCGCGCGGCGGAGGACGACTCCTACGTGGCCGACCGGCTCGGGCTGCTGGAGAAGCACGGCCTGAAGGTGTTCGCCATCTCCAACCACCTCAACGGCCAGGCCGTCTGCGACGACCCGATCGACGAGCGGCACCGCGGCATGGTGCACCCGCGAGTCTGGGGCGACGGTGACCCTGAGGGCGTGCGGCAGCGGGCCGCCGAGGAGATGAAGCTGACCGCCCGCGCGGCGGCGAAGCTGGGCGTGAAGACCGTCGTCGGGTTCACCGGCTCCAAGATCTGGAAGACCGTGGCGATGTTCCCGCCGGTGCCCGAGTCGATGATCGAGGAGGGCTACCAGGACTTCGCCGACCGCTGGAACCCGATCCTCGACGTCTTCGACGAAGTGGGCGTGCGGTTCGCCCACGAGGTGCACCCGTCGGAGATCGCCTACGACTACTGGACGACGGTCCGCGCGATGGAGGCCATCGGCCACCGGGAGGCCTTCGGGCTGAACTGGGACCCGTCGCACTTCGTGTGGCAGGACCTGGACCCGGTCAGCTTCATCTGGGACTTCAAGGACCGGATCTACCACGTCGACTGCAAGGACGCGAAGAAGCAGGTGGGCAACGGCCGCAACGGGCGGATGGGCTCGCACCTGCCCTGGGCCGACCCGCGGCGGGGCTGGGACTTCGTCTCCACCGGGCACGGGGACGTCCCGTGGGAGGCCTGCTTCCGGATGCTCAACACGATCGGCTACGACGGGCCGATCTCGATCGAGTGGGAGGACGCCGGCATGGACCGCCTGCTCGGCGCGCCCGAGGCCCTGGAGTTCGTGCGCCGGCTGGCCTTCGACCCGCCGTCCGCGGCGTTCGACGCCGCCTTCTCCAGCGGCAGCTAGCGCACCGGGGCGGCCCGAGACGTCCGGCCGCGCCCCCGGTGGCACGGTGCCGACTCGTCGTCATGTCGTCCGGCTGACATGGCGACGAGTCGACATCCCGCCGGGCCGCCCGCTCCACGATCAGGTGACCTGATCGTGGAGCGTCCTCCCTCACCGCGGACGGTCGGGGAGGACGCTCCCCGGGGGGGGCGGGGGGTGAGCGACTCCGGCGTGCGAGCGCGGCCCCGCCGGCGGCGACGGCCGCCGCGCCGCCGGCGACCCAGCGGCGGTAGGGGTGGGGCTCCAGGATGCGGCGGGCGCACAGCGACCCGGAGACGCCGTTGGTGCCGCCGCCGGGCCAGGTGGCGGCACCGACGAGGTAGAGGCCCTCGATCGGCATCTCGTAGGTGGAGGCGCCGGGCCACGGGCGGAAGAAGAAGTTCTGCCACAGGTGGTGGCTGCCCGAGACGCTGTCGCCGCCCACCAGGTTCGGGTTGGACCGTTCGAGGTCCAGCGGAGAGAGCACCGTCCGCGCCAGCACGCTGTCCCGCGCACCCGGCGCGTACTCCTCCAGCTTCGCCAGCACCCGATCGGCCACCGGCTCCCTGGCCTCGTCCCAGTGGGTGGCGGTGATCTCCCCGGCCGCGTCGCCACGGATCTCCGACGGGAGCATCCGCACCTGGACCCACACCACCTGCCGGTCGTCGGGGGAGCGGGTCGGGTCGACCTGCGAGGTCTGCCCGACGATGAGCAGCGGGCTGTCGGGCAGCTGCCCCGCCAGGGCCTGCTGGTAGGTGCGTGCCAGGTCGTCGACGTAGGGCGCGACGTGCACGTAGGCGAACCGGGACAGCTCCTCCTCGGCCTGCCACTGCAGCGGCCGGTCCAGCGCGAGGTGCACGACCATCGTGCCCGGCCCGTACCGGTAGCGCTCGGCCCGCGTGCGGGTGGTGTCGCTGACCGCGGGATCGTCGCGCAGCAGGTCCCCGAAGAGCTGGGTCGGCGTGGTGCCGGCGACCACGGTGCGGCGCACCCGGATCTCCTCGCCATCGCCGAGGCGCACCCCGGTGACGCGGTCGCCGTCGGTGAGCACGCGGGTGACCGGGCTGCCGGTGCGCACCTCGCCACCGGCCTCGCGCACCAGGGCGGCCAGCGCCTCGGGCAGGCGGGAGATGCCGCCCTCGGCCACGGCGATGCCCTGCTCCATGTCGGTGAAGGTCTCGAGGAAGGGGAACATGGCCCCGCCGGAAACGTCGGGGCCGTAGTCCAGGTGCATGCCCCACGTGGCGATGAGCGCCTTGGCCTCCGGGGTCTCGAACCAGGTGTCGCCCAGCTCGCGGGTCGAGGCCGACAGGGTCCGCAGCAGCTCCAGCGTGTCGAACACCCCGGCCGCCCGTGCTCCCTTGGCGAGGCCGGCGAGCGCGCGCAGGCTCGGCAGCGACGTGGAGTACAGCGGCATCAGGGCTTTCATGAACATGCCGTAGCGCTCGTGCAGCCCCCGCCAGCCGGCGAGGTCGCGGGCGCTGTGCTCGCCGAGCAGCCGTTCGGTGCGCTCGACGTCCGAGTAGACCCGCAGGCTGCGCCCGTCGGGGAAGACGTTGCTGTAGGAGCGCTCGCTCACCGCCGGCCGGAAGCCGTGCCGGGCGAGGTCGTCACCGAACTCCTGGAACGCCGGGCTGGCGAGGAAGAGGTTGATGTTCGTCGCGTAGAGGTCGTGCACCAGCCCCGGCTGCGTGACCTCGCCGCTGCGGGTCGCGCCGCCGATCTCGTCGTTGCGTTCGGCCACGAGCACGTCCCAGCCGGCGCGGGCGAGCGAGACGGCGGTGATCAGGGCGTTGTGGCCGGAGCCGATGACGACGGCGTCGACGGTGCGCACGGGCGCTTCCTCTCGGTCGGTGGCGGTCCAGGTGCCGGAGGCAGGACGTCACCAGCATCGGGCACCCGGCCCGGGACTGCCCAGCAACGAGGGGCACCGATGCGAGCGAGGCACCGGCGTCATCCGTTCGTCATGTGCGGATCCGGCGACGTCGATCCAGAACAGGTAGCCGGCGGTCAACGCGCCGAAGACGATGTGCGCCCGGCGTCGCCCCCGGTGCCCAGCCGGGAGAGCGTGGCGACACCGGCGACGCCCACCGTCTCCCGCGGCGGTCCTCCTCAGCGGCGGTGTGCAGTCAGCACGGCGAGCGCACCGAGCACGACGGTGCCCGCGGCCTCCACCCAGAGCGACTCCCACCACAGCTGGGCGGCGGTCGTCTCCTGGAAGCCGAAGAGCCCCACCGTGGTCGACAGCAGCAGCGCGGCCAGGGTGCCGAGGCACAGCAGGCCCCCGGCGGCGGCGGCCCAGGGCAGCAGCCGCCGGGGGGCGACGGCCACGGCCAGTGCGCCGCCGAGAGCGAGCACTGTGTCGAGAGCGAACGCCGGGCCGATGACGTCGATGTCGCGGTAGCCCTGCTGCCACAGGTAGCCGTGGATCACCGCCACCCCGAGCAGCAGCGCGACGCCGAGGATGCGCAGCACGAGCACGGTAGGGGAGGACCGCCGGGCGGTCGGGCCGGCGACCATCAGATGACCGTGACCTGGACCTCCATGCCCAGGGCGCGATGGTTGGCCACGGAGCAGTAGAACACGTACTCACCGGGTTCGAGGTCGACGGTCAGCGTGGCCGTCTCACCGGAGTTGATGACATCGGTGGAGGCGATGTCCTCGCCGTCCTGCTCGACGACGATGTTGTGGCTGGCCTCGCCCTCGTTGACCAGCTCGATGGTGAGTTCCCCGGCGCTGAACTCGGTGGTCGGCAGTTCGTAGTCGAAGTCGACCGCGGCGATCGTGACCTCCTGTGCGCCGGCCTCGTCGGTCTCGGTCTCCGTGGTCTCGGTCTCCGTGGTCTCGGCCGATGTCGGCGGCGCATCCTCCTCCACCGTGGGGGTGGTGCCGCCGGTCGCGGTGCCGGCGTCATCGTCCGAGCCGCCGCAGGCGCTCAACGTCAGCGCGGCGGCGCAGGCGAGTGCGGCCGCGGCCCGGCGGTGCTGAGTTCTGCTGTTGGTCACGCGAATCTCCTCGGTCGTCATGTGCCTCGCGACCTGCATGCGCGCCGCGATACGTGGCTGTGCCCGAGGTTCGGCCGTGCCCCGCCGGACGGTTCGCAACCGTCTGTGACGAGAACGTCATGCGGGCCGAGCGCGACGACGGTTTCGACCAGCCCGGCGTCAGGGTCGGGTCAGCCGCCCCGGCGGGACCGACCCGAGAACGACGCGGCCGAGTGCGTGCCGGCCCGGGCGGCGAGCTCGGCGCGCGTGCGGGCCGGGCCGCTGGGCCGGCCGGAGCCGGAGCCACCGCTGCGTCCGGACGAGCCGGCGGGCTTGGCCGAGGCCGAGCCGGCACCCGAGCCACCGCGACGGCGGCGTCCACCACCGGAGCCCTGCGCCTGCGGCTCGGGCGCGGGCGCGGGCTCCACGTAGGGGGCCGCCGGACCGGCGAGCTCCGCGATCTCCGCGGAGCCCGGACGCACCTGGCTGACGACCGGGTTGATCCCGGCCTGACGAGTCAGGGTGCGCACCTCGCCGACCATGTCGGGCGTGGTGACGGTGACGACGATGCCGCCGGCACCGGCGCGGGCGGTGCGGCCCGAGCGGTGCAGGTAGGCCTTGTGCTCGGTCGGCGGGTCGACGTGCACGACCAGCGCGACGTCGTCGACGTGGATGCCGCGGGCGGCGATGTCGGTCGCGCACAGCACCCGGGTCGAGCCGTTGCTGAACGCCTCGAGGTTGCGCTCGCGGGCGTTCTGACTCAGGTTGCCGTGCAGGTCCACCGCGGGGATGCCCTGGGCGGTGAGCTGCTTGGCGAGCTTCTTCGCCTGGTGCTTGGTGCGGGTGAACAGCACGCTGCGGCCCAGGCCGGAAGCGAGCTGCCGCACGACCTCGCCCTTGTCGGCGCTGGGCACGTGGAAGACGTGGTGGGTCATGGTGCTGACCGGCGCCACGGCCGGGTCGACCGAGTGGGTGGTCGGGTTGCTCAGGTAGCGCTTGACCAGCACGTCGACGCCGTTGTCGAGGGTGGCCGAGAACAGCATCCGCTGCCCGACCTTCGGCGTCCGGTCCATGATCCGCTTGACGCCGGGCAGGAAGCCCAGGTCGGCCATGTGGTCGGCCTCGTCGAGGATCGTCACCTCGATGGCGCCGAGGTCGCAGTGCCCCTGGCCGATGAGGTCCTCGAGCCGTCCGGGGCAGGCGATGACGATGTCGACGCCGCGGGAGAGCGCCTGCACCTGCGGGTTCTGGCCGACGCCACCGAAGATGGTGGTGGCGTTCATGCCGAGAGCGCGCGCCAGCGGGTCGACGACGGCGAACACCTGGTTGGCCAGCTCGCGGGTCGGCACCAGCACCAGGGCGCGGGGCCGCTTGGCCTGCCGGCGGGTGCCGGAGGTGGCGAGCCGCGCCACCAGCGGGATGGAGAAGGCCAGGGTCTTGCCCGACCCGGTGCGCCCGCGGCCGAGGACGTCGCGGCCCCCGAGGCTGTCGGGCAGCGTGGCGACCTGGATGGGGAACGGTGCGGTGATTCCGCTGCCGGTGAGCACCTCGACGAGCGGCGCGGGGACGCCGAGCCCCTCGAAGGTGCTGTCGGTGGGGAGGACGGTGGCGTCGGCCCCGACGGGGACGACGGGCGGCGCCGGGACGGCGGCGGGGGTCTGCGCGGTGATCTGCTGCTCGCCGGCGGGGCGGGTGCCCGCACCGCGGCCGCGGCCGCCCCGGCGACGGCGCGGTCGCCCGTCGGCGGCGGGGGTGGACGGGGTGGTGTTCTGCGAAGTCATCGGTTCCTCGACGCTCGAGTGGCCGCACGAGCACCTCGGCACGGACGAGCGCGGCGCTCCCTGCACGCAGGCAGGGCGGGCTCACATCGTCGGCGAGACGTCGGTCAGCCTGGCGCACCTCGGTGGCGCAGCCTGGGCCCGACGTCGATTCCTGCCGCTCCGGATGAGCGAGGGCGGCGCCGGTACACCCCACTCAACCAGACCCGGCGCCCGCGTGGTCCCACCCGGGGGGAGTGACAGGTCACATCGGGTGAGGTGCCGGTCCGCGATAGATCCTGCGCCGGGCGACCCGGCCGGCCACCTCGCTGCCGTGGTCCCGGCGGATCACGTGGATGAGGAGGTCGATCCCGACGGCGTTGCCTGCGGAGGTGAGGACGTCGCCGTCGTCGACGAAGAGCACGTCCGGGTCGAGGTGCACCTGGGGGAAGAGCCGGGCGAAGGCCGGGGCGTGCACCCAGTGGGTGGTCGCCCGCCGCTCCTCGAGCAGCCCGGCGGCGGCGAGCACGAAGGCCCCGGTGCAGATGGAGACCAGGCGCGAGCGCCCGGCCGCCCGGCGGAGGAGCCGGGCCAGCTCGTCCGGCACGGTGCCCTCGCCCATGGCCGAGGTGCCGTAGACGGGACGACCACGGTGTGCGCCGTCTCCAGGATCGAGGCGTCGTGCTCGGGGAGCAGCGAGTAGCCGGCCGAGGTGCGCACCGGTCCGCCGTCGAGGCTGGCCACCCGCACCCGGTAGAGCCTGTTGCCGCCCGGTCCACGGCACTGCCGAAGAACTGGTGGGGGAGGCCGACCTCGTAGGCCATGGTCTTGGGCATCGCCAGGACGGCGACCTCGTGGCGCGGCGGGCGACCGCGCTGCCGACCGATCGCGGGGAGGCCGCGACCGCGCAGGCCCACGGCTGACGGAGGGCTCCTCCCTCACCGCGCTGCGTCCTCCCTCAGCGCAGACCGTGAGGGAGGACGCGCCACGATCAGGTTCCCTGATCCCAGCGCAGACGGTCGTCAGCCGGCGGTCAGCTGCGCGGCCGGTGCACGGCCCAGGACCAGGTCGGCCGCCCGCTCGGCGATCATGATCGTCGGGGCGTTGGTGTTGCCGCGCACCAGCGTCGGCATCACCGAGGCGTCGACCACCCGCAGGCCCTCGATGCCGTGCACCCGCAGCTGCGGGTCGACGACGGCCTGCTCGTCGGTGCCCATCCGGCAGGAGGAGACCGGGTGATACAGCGACTCGAGGGTGTCGCGCACCGCCTGCCGCAGGGCCTCGCGGCCGTGCACGCCGCGCCCCGGCGACCACTCCTCGGCGAGCACCGGGGCGAGCGGGCCGGTCGCGGCGATCTCCCGGGCCTGCTCCACCCCGGAGACCAGCGCGTCGAGGTCCCGCTCGTCGCTGAGGTAGCCGGCGTCGATGGCGGGCGCCCACGTCGGGTCGGCCGAGCGCAGCCGCACCGAGCCCCGCGACTGCACGTGCACCAGCACGACGGCCGAGGTGAACGCCTCGGCGTCGGGGTCGATCTCCGCCTGCTTCCAGAACTTCACCGGCAGGAAGTGCATCTGCAGGTCCGGCTCGGCCAGGTCGGGGTTCGAGCGGGTGAACAGGCCGGCCTCGGCGAGGTTGGAGGTCAGCGGGCCGCGACCGGTCACCTTCCACCGCGCCAGGTTGAGCGGCGTCTCGGCCAGCCGCAGCGACTTCCCGGAGCGCACGTTCCAGATCACCGGCACGAGCGGGTGGTCCTGCAGGCCGGCGCCCACCCCCGGGAGGTCGTGCACGACGTCGACGCCGACCTCGCGCAGGTGGTCGGCCGGGCCGATCCCCGAGAGCATGAGCAGCTGCGGGGAGTTCACCGCACCGCCGGAGAGCACCACCTCGCGGGTGGCGCGCACCGTGCGCAGCTCCCCACCGCAGCGGTACTCGACGCCGGTGGCGCGGCCGTTCTCGACCAGCACCCGGGTGGTCAGCGCCCCGGTCCGCACGGTGAGGTCGGGCCGGCCCGCGGCGGGGTGCAGGTAGGCGTCGGCGGCCGACCAGCGGCGGCCGCGCTTCTGGGTCACCTGGTACGGGCCGGCGCCCTCCTGCGCGGCGCCGTTGAAGTCGGGGTTGCGCGGGTGGCCGGCGGCCACCGCCGACTCGATCACCGCCGTCGTCCACGGGTGGGGCGAGCGCAGGTCCTCCACGCGCAGCGGGCCGCCGACCCCGTGCCACGCGTCGGCGCCGCGGGCGTTGTCCTCCATGCGCTTGAACAGCGGCAGCACCTGCTCGTAGGACCAGGCCGGGTCACCGGTCAGCTGCGCCCACTCGTCGTAGTCGGCGCGTGCCCCGCGGACGTAGATCATCGCGTTGATCGACGAGGACCCGCCGAGCAGCTTCCCCCGCGGCCAGAACAGCTTCCGGCCGCCGAGGCCCGGCTGCGCGTCGGTCGTGTAGTTCCAGTCGTGCCGGGTGCGCCACACCTTGTAGAGCCCCGCGGGGATCTTGACCTCGAGCACCGAGTCGGGGCCACCGGCCTCCAGCACGAGCACCCGCACGGTCGGGTCCTCGGTGAGGCGCCCGGCCAGCGCGCTGCCGGCCGAGCCGGCTCCGACGACGACGATGTCGTACTCCTCGTGCGCGCCCATCAGCGGTGCCGCCCGTGGACCATGCCCATGACCCGGGCCAGCGCATCGGCGGCGTTGGCCGGACGGCCGAAGCTCATAAGGTTCACCGGCAGCGGCACGCGCTGGCGGGTGATGGCCTTGGCGCGGGTGAACTCCTTGAGCCCGTCCTCGCCGTGGATGCGGCCGAAGCCGGAGTCGCCCACGCCGCCGAAGGGCAGCGCGGGTACCGAAGCGAAGGTCAGCACCGAGTTGATCGACGTCATGCCGCTGTGCATCCGGCGGGCGAGGTCCATCGCCTTGTCCTTGGACGCCGAGAAGACCGCACCGGCCAGGCCGTAGCTCGTGGCGTTGGCCCGCTGCAGCGCCTCCTCGGCGTCGCGCACCCTCGTGATGGTGAGCGTGGGGCCGAAGGTCTCCTCCTGCACCGCCGCCGAGGTCTCGGGGACGTCGAGCAGCACGGTGGGCGCGACGTACCCCTCGGCGGGGAAGGCGTCGGCGTCGGTGCCGCCGGTGACCACCCGGGCGCCCGCGGCCTCGGCGTCGGCGACGTGCCGGCGGACCACCTCGATCTGCGAGGACATGGTCATCGGGCCGTAGGTCGCCTCGCCGTCGGCACCGGGCCGCAGGCTGCGCACCTGGGTGGTGACGGCGTCGACGAAGCGGTCGTAGACCGCCTCGGTGGCGTACACCCGCTCGATCCCGATGCAGGTCTGGCCGCCGTTGCTCATCGCGCCCCAGACGGCGGCGTCGGCGGCGGCGGCCACGTCGGCGTCGTCGTCGACGATCATCGCGTCCTTGCCGCCGAGCTCCATCAGCACCGGGGTGAGGGTCTCGGCGCAGGCGGCCATGACCTTCTTCCCGGTGGCGGCCGACCCGGTGAACGCCAGCTTGTCGACCGGTACGCGGCACAACGCCGCACCGGTGGCGCCGTAGCCGGTGACGACCTGGAAGGCGTCCGCGCTGTCGGGGACGGCGGCCCGCCACGCGGCGGCCAGCCACGCGCCGACGGCGGGGGTGTGCTCGGAGGGCTTGAAGACGACGGCGTTGCCGGCGGCCAGCGCGTAGGCGATCGAGCCCATCGGCGTGAACACCGGGTAGTTCCACGGGCCGATGACGCCGACGACGCCCAGCGGCTGGTACTCCAGGTAGGCGGCGTGGTTGGCCGCCAGCAGGCCGGGGGAGACCCGGCGCGGCCCGAGGGTCTTGCGCGCGTGGCCGGCGGCCCAGGCGAGGTGGTCGACGGCCAGGGTGATCTCGAGGATCGCGTCGGCGTGCGGCTTGCCGTTCTCGCGGTGCACCAGGTCGGCGAGCTCGTGCATGCGCCGGGCCAGGTAGCCGCGGTAGGCCGAGAGCCGCTGCTTGCGGCCGTCGAAGCCCAGCGCCGCCCAGCGCTCCGCGGCGGCACGGGCGCGGGTGACGGTCTCGCCGACCGCGGCCTCGTCGTGCACGGGGAAGACGCCGACGACGGCGCCGCTGGCCGGCGCGGTCGACTCGAAGGTCTCGGTGGTGGCGTGCCGGTCGACCGTTCCCGCGGCGGCGCCGGTGACCGTGTCCAACTGCTCGGCGAGCGACATGTGGCGCACGTTACCCGCGGGTCACAGACACCGGGGCGGGGGTTCGCCCGGTCGGGGTCGGCGCGCTCAGGCGCCGCCGTCGACCACGGCCCAGGCGGTCTTGGCGGCGGCTTCGGGGAACCAGCCGTGCGCCGCCGACAGGTCGGCCACCAGGTACAGCCCGAAGCCGCCGAGCCCGGGGTCGCGGCCCTGGGCCGGCGCGGGCGGGACGTCGACGGCGGAGTCGCGGACCGCGATCAGCCACCGGTCGCCGTCGCGGCCGAGGACCGCCGCGACCGGGGCCCCGCCGTGGCGCAGCGCGTTGGAGGTGAGCTCGTCGGCGATCAGCACCAGCCGCTCCGACCAGTGGTCGCGCTCGGGGTGGGCGACGGTGCGGCTGCCGGTCGTGGACAGCCGGAGCCGGGCGCGCAGCGCGGCCAGCTCGCCCAGGGAGGACAGCTCCTGGCACCACACCTCGGGGAACGGTCGCGGTGGTCGCGCGGCCTGCCAGAGCCCCACCGGTCACCGCCTCTCCCCGCCGGCTCTGCTCACCGGTCGTGGCGCCCCCCTGCCCGTTCCGGTGCGGCGCGAATCCTCACCTCACCCCGAAGAGGGGGCCGGAGCTGGACGGCCGGGCCCGGCGTCCGGGCGCATCGTCACCACCCGCCCGTGCGCCCGCCGGGAACGGTGGGGGGCCGCCGTCCGGCGGCACGTCCGTGCCCCGCGGGCGGGCACGGCACAGGCGCCCGGGGAGCTCCCGCTCTGCCCGGCCGGCGTGGGCAGAGCGCGAGCTCCCGGGACAGGGACCGCTGCCCGCCGGCCGGGCGGGCGTCCGGAGCGGGAACGGGACCGGAGGTCAGCTGCCCCAGCGCGGGATGGCGGCCGCGCCGGGCGCATGGCCGTGCGTGGACGGTCGGCCGCCGTTGCGCCGGGTGCTCGCCCCGGCGGCTCCCGGCGCCGGGGACACCGACTGCCAGCAGCGGAACAGCGACAGCCACCGCTCGGCGGTCAGCTCCGCCGGCCGGGTGGTGGGCGGGAGGCCCTCCTGCCGCAGCCAGCGGACGCCGGCCGTCCCCGGCAGCTGGGCTCTCAGGAGCGCGCCCAGCGGGGCCGACGGCGAGGCGAGGACGGCGTGGGCGAGCCGGTCGAACGCGGCGGTCTCGCTCTCGGGGAGCGCGGTGCGGGCGTCGGCGGCCGGGCCGACCGGTTCAGGGGTGCTTCGTGACACGGGGTGCCTCCGGGGAGGTGCGGTGGGGGGCGCCCCGCGGGCACGGCAGGGACCGGGCGGGGGCGCAGGGGAGCGGGCGCCCGGGAGGACCGGGCGCGGACGGCGGGCGGGGGAACCGGCCCGCGGCGCGTCAGCTCAGGGGGTGCGCAGTCGCACGGAGTACCGCATGGGGAGGGACGCTAGGCCGTGCCCGCCCCGGCGTCGACCGGATTAACGAGAGGTGTCCCGCGCCGCCTTGCGCGCCTGGTGGGCCTCCCAGCGGGCGCGGTCGCGCGCCCGGGCGTCGGCGTTGCGCTCCCACTTCTCCTTGCGGCGGCGGGCGCGGGCCAGCTCCCGCTCCTCGAAGGTCGCGTGCGACTCCCAGCCCTGCGCGGCTGCGGCCAGGGCGAGCAGGGTGAGCGCCGCGATGGCGACCGCAGCGGCGAGGATCGGGTCGAGCACGGTGAACGCGCCCACCGCGACGGCCAGCGCGACGAGGCCGCCCACGACCAGCAGCGGGGACGGGCGGCGGGACGAGGGGCGGGGCTCGGTCACGAGGCCAGTATCCGTCGCCGGGCGGGGCCGGTGACGGAGCGTCCCTGCAGTCGGCGGTGCCGGGTAGGCCACGTGCGGCGGCGACCCTTGCGCCCCGCCCCGGCGATGCCTACGGTCGGCAGCGCGGTTCAAGCAGCAGCCGCGAACCCAGTGCTGGTCGTCGTGTCGTTCGCGTCCGCAGGCTCACTGGTCCGGTTCTGGCCCCGAGAGGCAAACCCGTGACCGCTTCCTCGCTCGACCGTTCGCTCGCCGGATCCGTCCAGTCGCCGGCCGGGCTGGACCTCCCGCCCGTCGCGCCCCTCGCCCTGGAGGTGGCCGGTACCGCTGCCCTGCCGCGCCTCACCGTCGCCGGCGAGGTCGACTGCACCTCCGCCCCGCAGGTCGCCGCCGTCCTCGACGAGCTGGTCGCGGCCGCGCCGCAGGAGGTCCTCGTCGACCTGACCGCCGTCACGTTCCTCGACTCTGCCGGTCTGTGCACCCTGGCCGCCGGGCACCGCAAGGCGCTGGCCGGCGGTGGGCGGCTGCGGGTCCTGGCCGCCACCCGTGCGGTCATCAGGCCGCTGCAGATCACCGGGCTCTGGGACCTCCTCGGCGGCGAACGGGTCGGCGGCGCCGCTACCTGATCGCCGCCCGGACCCCTTTCCGGGGGCCGGGGGGGCGCGGCGACCGCCCGCGGGGCAGACTCGGGGCGCGACGCCCGGAGCCGGACCGGGTGCCGGGAGCGGACGAACGAGGAGGACCACCGTGCGCGATGCGGTCATCTGCGAGCCCCTGCGGACGCCGGTCGGCGGGTTCGGGGGCTCGCTGCGCGACGTCCCCGTCCAGGAGCTGGCGGCGACGGTGATCCGTGCACTCCTGGAGCGCACCGGGCTGCCGCCCGAGTCGGTGGACGACGTCCTGCTCGGCCACTGCTACCCGACGATGGACGCGCCGGCCCTCGGCCGGGTCGCCGCCCTCGACGCGGGCCTGCCGGTGACGGCCTCGGGCCTCCAGGTCGACCGCCGATGCGGCTCGGGGCTGCAGGCGGTCGTCTACGCGGCGCTGCAGGTGCGGTCCGGCGCCTCCGACGTCGTCCTCGCCGGTGGCGCCGAGTCGATGAGCAACGCGCCGTTCTACTCGACCGCCATGCGCTGGGGCGTCAAGCCCGGGCCCGGCGTGCTGCTGGAGGACGGGCTGGCCCGCGGCCGGGTCACCGCCGGCGGGCAGAACCACCCCGTGCCCGGCGGGATGCTGGAGACCGCGGAGAACGTCCGGCGCGACTACGGCATCGGCCGCCAGGAGCAGGACGAGTACGCCGTCCGCAGCCACCAGCGGGCCGCGGCCGCCACCGCCGAGGGGCGGTTCGCCGATGAGATCGTGCCGGTGACCGTCAAGCACCGGAAGGGCGAGACCGTCGTCGACCGCGACGAGCACATCCGCCCTGACTCCACGGTGGAGACCCTCGCCAAGCTCCGCCCGATCCTCGGCAAGAACGACCCCGACGCCACCGTCACCGCGGGCAACGCCTCCGGGCAGAACGATGGCGCCGCCGTCGCCATCGTCACCCACCCGGAGAAGGCCGCCGAGCTCGGCCTGCGGCCGCTGGCCCGCCTGGTGTCCTTCGGGGTGGGCGGGGTGCCGCCGAAGACCATGGGCATCGGCCCGGTGCCGGCCACCGCCAAGGCGCTCGCCCAGGCCGACCTCAAGCTCTCCGACGTCGACCTCATCGAGCTCAACGAGGCGTTCGCCAGCCAGGTGCTCGCCGTCGCCAAGGAGTGGGGCTTCACCGACTCCGACTGGGAGCGCACCAACGTCAACGGCTCGGGCATCTCGCTGGGCCACCCGGTGGGCGCGACCGGGGGCCGGATCCTGGCCACGCTGCTGCGCGAGATGGACCGCCGCGGCGCCCGCTACGGCCTCGAGACGATGTGCATCGGCGGCGGGCAGGGCCTCGCCGCGCTGTTCGAGCGCGTCTGAGCGAGACTCCGTCCGACCGTCCCACCGAACCGAGGAGCGCTGCCGCATGACCACGTCCCCCACCGGTTCCGCCCGCGTCGCGATCGTCACCGGAGCCGCCCGCGGCATCGGTGCGGCCACCGCGCTGCGGCTGGCCCAGGACGGCTTCGCCATCGCGGTGATCGACCTGAAGGAGGACGACGCCCGCGGCACCGTCGAGGCGATCGAGGCCGCCGGCGGCCGGGCGCTGGCCGTGGGGGCCGACGTCGGTGACGCCGAGCAGGTGCAGGCGGCCGTCGACCGGATCGCCGCGGAGCTCGGCCCGCCGGTGGTGCTGGTGAACAACGCCGGGGTCACCCGGGACAACATGCTGTTCAAGATGAGCGATGCCGACTGGGACGTGGTCATGCACGTGCACCTGCGCGGCTCGTTCCTCATGACCCGCGCCGCCCAGAAGCACATGATCGACCAGAAGTGGGGGCGCATCGTCAACCTGTCGAGCACCTCCGCGCTGGGCAACCGCGGCCAGGCCAACTACGCGACGGCGAAGGCCGGCCTGCAGGGCTTCACCAAGACCCTCGCCATCGAGCTGGGCAAGTTCGGCGTCACCGCCAACGCGATCGCGCCGGGCTTCATCCAGACCGAGATGACCAAGGCCACCGCGGAGCGCATCGGCGAGGACTGGGAGTCCTACGTGCAGAAGCGCGCGGCGGCGATCCCGGTCGCGCGCGCCGGCGTGCCGGAGGACATCGCGCACACCGTGTCCTTCTTCGTCAGCGAGGGCGCGGGGTTCGTCTCCGGGCAGGTCGTCTACGTCGCCGGCGGTCCGCGCACCTAGGACCGCGTCACGCAACCTTCGACTGGGTCAAGCTGGGCCGGCTAGCGCTTCGCGTCAGGACAGTGTGCGCAGACGCGCCATTCCCGTGCCGAAAACTGACCATCTGCGCACTCCGTCGCCATCAGCGGCGGTCTCGGGAAGGCAGCCGCCAGGCAGGCGAACGTTGACGGCCGCAGTACTAGGACGAGGGATCGCGGTCGGGGTACCGCGCGCGGGCGAGGGCGTAGACCCCGAACGCCGCGAACCCGGCCGCGACACCGCCGAGCAGCCACGGCCCGGCGCCCACTCCCGCGATCGCGGTCATCGCGCCGTCCAGGCCGGTCGCGGTCGAGACGTCGTGCGAGGCGGCCGCCTGCCACAGCAGGACGCCGACCAGTGCGAAGGCGACGCCCTTCGCCAGGTACCCGATCCGCCCCAGCACCTCGATCGCCGGCTCCCAGCGGTCGGGGGCCGCGGGAAGGTCGATGTCGCGCATGAAGCCGCCGGTGCAGCCGCGCACGAACGTGTAGATCCCGACGGCGACCACCCCGGCGGCGACCGCGCTGATGAGGACCGCCCCACCGGGGATCAGCAGCGTCTCCTCGGTCAGCTCGCGCAGCCGTTCGTCGGCCTCGTACTCGAACCCGAGGGCGAACAACAGCGCGGTCAGCCCGAGGATGCCGTACACCGCACCCTTGGCCAGGCACTTGGCGCAGACGACGGCGGTGCGCACCCGGTGCTCGCCGTCCAGCAGCCCGTGCCACCAGAGCAGCACCTCTGCGGCCTGCCAGACGGCCAGCGACAGCATGCCCAGGCCGATCGCGACCAGCAGCAGCCGCCCGCCGGGCCCACCGGCGACCGTGAGCAGCGCGCCGGTCTGGTCGGGGTCGGCGCCGCGCAGCCCCATTGCCATGCGCACCGCGAGCGCGGCGATGAGCAGGTGCATCGCCCCGTAGGCGATGAGGCCGGCGCGGGCGAGGTGGACCAGCACCGGGTGGTCGGTGACCCGGCGGATCCGGACGACGACGTCGTGGAGGCGGTGGGCCAGCGCCCGGACCGAGGGCGCCGGCGGGCTCACGTGCGCTCGGGGTAGCGCGCGCGGACGAAGCAGTAGGCGCCGAAGGCGGCGATCCCGACGGCGATGAGCGTCAGCAGCACCGGCCCGGCGGGCGCGGTCAGCACCGCCTGCAGCGCGCCGTCCAGGCCGGACGCCTTGGCGGGGTCGAACGTGACCGCCGCCCACACGAGCAACCCGCCGACGAGCCCCAGTGCGACCCCCTTGGCGGGGAAGCCGACCTGGCCGAGCCGGGTGACCAGCCGCCGGGCCGAGGCGGAGCAGTCGCTGAGGTCGATCTCCTCCAGGAAGCGCTTCGTGAGGCCCTTGTGGACGAGGTAGACCGCGACGCCCACGACGACCAGCCCGGCGGCGCCAACCAGCCAGCGGCCGGCGGGCCAGCCGAAGACGCCGGCGGCGGCCTGCTGCTGGGACCCGCCGCCGGACTGCCCGCCCCCGGTGGCGAACCGGATCGCGAGCACGGCCAGGGCGGTGTAGACCACCGCCTTGGCTGCCGCCTTCACGGTCTTCTCCACCGCCGTGGTGCGGGCCTTGCCCGACGCGGACCAGCCGTGCCGCCAGCGGAGGATCTCGGCGGCCTGCCAGAGCGCCAGCGCGACGAGCCCGATGCCGAGCACCCACAGCAGCGGCTCGCCCAGCGGCTGCTCGGCCAGGGTGGCCAGCGCCCGGGACTGGTCGGCCTGCTCGCCGGCCCGGCCCCAGGCGAGCTGCAGCGCCAGCCAGGCGATGAGCACGTGGACCAGCCCGTAGGCGACCAGCCCCACGCGGGCCAGGTGCTCCAGGCCGTCGCTGTTCCCGGCCCGGCCCGCGGCCGACCCGGCCCTGTCCTGCACGCTCATCGCGGTGCCTCCTGCTCCGGCTGCGATGGCGGAGCGCCATGCGGTGATCAGCGTGGCACGGCCCACGTCCCGGTGCCTCCCCGTCCGGCGTGCGGCGTGGGGGACACTGGGTCCGTGGCGAACGGAACCGGAATCCTCTCGGCCGGCACGGTCAGCGCGGCGACCCCCGAGGTCGCCCGGCGCACCTGGCCGCGGTGGCTGGCGCTGGGTGTGGCGATGATCGCGGTCGCGGTCGTCGCCGTCGTCTGGGACGCCGGTGCCCGCCTGCTGCTCGGCGGCGTGGGGCTGTTCCTGGCCGCGCGGGGGACGGTCCTGCTCCGGGGTGCCCGCGCCGGCGTCGTCCCCGGCGAGGTGGCCGGGCGGGCGCGGTCGCTGGGCACGGTGGCCGTGGTGGCCGGGGCCGCGGCCCTCGTCGTCGCAGTCACCTCGGCGTCCCTCGCGGCGGCGGTCCTCCTCGTCGGCGTCCCCCTGCTGCTCCTCGGCACGTCGCTCGGCCTGCTGGGCCGGGGCGGCGCGGCGAGGCGCGGGGGGCAGGCGCTGCTGGTCTGGTCGGTGCTGGTCACCGCTCTGCTGGTGGTCACCGGCGTGCTGCAGGGCGCCGACCGGGCCGCCGACGTCGCCACCGTGGTGGCCGCGCTGGTCCTCGCGGTGCTCGGCGTCCCGCTGCTGATCGGCGCGGCGAACCTGCGCACGGTGGCGGCGGCGCCCGCCCCGGCGCCAGTGGGCTCCGGCTGCGGTGGCTGCGCCTGCGGCGCGGGCGGCTGCGGGGCCTGACCGGCGCGCATGGCCAGCGGGCCCTGGGTATGGCCCAGCCCGTGAGCGGACACGTCTTCGTCGTCGGGGCGGACCTGACGCGGCTGTCCTGCGACGACGTCCTGGTGCCCACCGACCGCTCGCTGCGGGTGGCCCGCGGCTGGTGCGCCCTGCTGCCCGACGAGCTGATCACCGACCGGCGGGCGGAGGGCGACTGCGTCGCGATGTCGTGGACCGGGGACGAGCGGGTGCTCGAGGTGCCCGGGGACGGCGCGCGGCGCGCGTGGCTGGTCGACACCGTCGACGGGGGCGCCGACGGGACGGGGAGCCGGGGGCGGTCCTGGCTGCTCGACGGGGCCCGGGAGGCGCTGGCCGCCGTCGCCCGGCGCGAGGTGCGCGAACCGGTGCTCGGGCGCGCGCGGCGGCTGGTCGGGCTGCCCGCGCTGGGCACCGGCTGGGGCGGAGCCGCGGGCGAGCGCGGGGCCCTGCTGCAGCAGCTGCTGCCGGTGCTGCGCGAGGCCGCCGAGGAGCACGGCTTCGACGTCGCCCTGGTGCTGCGCCGGCCCAGCGACCTCGCCGCCGCCCAGCGGGTGCGGCGCGGCGAGGAGGGCGGCTGGGACCTGCCCGGGCACCTGCGGGACCTGGCCGGGGACCTGGGTGAGCGCGCCCGCCGGGGTCAGCTGGCGGTCTTCATCGGCGCAGGGGTCAGCGCCGCCGCGGGGTTGCCGACGTGGGAGCAGCTGGTGCACGAGCTGGCGACCCGGTCCGGCCTGGACGATGCCCTGCGCGCCGGCCTCGCCCGGCTGCCGGCGCAGGACGCGGCGGCGCTGCTGGCGCGCGAGCTGGGCGCCGACGAGCTGGCGGCGTTCGTCGAGGAGCGGTTCGGCCCCGGCCCCTACGCCCTCGCGCACGCGCTGATCGCCGACCTGCCGGTGCAGGAGTTCGTGACCACGAACTACGACCCGCTGGTGGAGCTCGCCGCCGGTGACATCGGCCGGCAGGTGGCCGTGCTACCCCACGACGAGGCCCGGCCGGGGGTGCCGTGGCTGCTCAAGCTGCACGGGGACGCCGCGCACCCGGAGAGCGTGGTGCTGACCCGCGAGGAGTACCTGCAGTTCGGCAACACCGGCGCGGCGCTGGCGGGGGTGCTGCACTCGCTGCTGCTCACCCGGCACGTGCTGTTCGTGGGCACCTCGATGCTGGACGACGACCTGATCCGGATCGCCCACCAGGTGCGCATCGCGCTGCAGACCCAGGGGGCGGGGACGGCACGGCGCACCGGGACCGTGCTGGCGCTGCAGGAGGACCCGGCCCGCGCCCGCCTGTGGGAGCAGGACGTCGAGACGGTGGCGATGAGCCCCGCGGACGCCTCGCCGGCCGAGGCCGCGCGCCGGCTGGAGGTGCTGCTCGACCTCATCGGCTGCCTGTCCACGCCGCCCACCGGCTACCTGCTGGACCCCGCCTACCGCGGGCTGCTCGACGAGGAGGAGCGGGTGCTCGCCGAGGCGCTGGCCGGGGTGGCCGCGGCGCTGCCCGGGGACGCCTCGTCCACGGTCGGGCAGGAGGTCGCCGGCCTGCTGCGCCGGCTGGGCCACGGCAGCTGCGCGGCCGACGGGGAAGACCCGCCCGCCGGCGTCGCCACCCGGCCGCGCGACGACCGGACGCAGGAGCAGCGGCCGGGCTGAGGGGTTGCCCACCTGCGCGGATGGGCACGGCACGGCTCATGCCACGTCTGGAGAACAGCCTGAAACTGCTGTCCAAGGGCTACGCCTGGCTGCCCGACGAGCGCCGGCGGACCGGCCGGGACGCGGTCGGGGTCCGGCTGGGCGGGAAGCCGGCCGTCGGCATCGAGGGCCCCGAGGCTGCCCGCTTCCTCTACGACGAGGACCACGTGCGCCGCTCGCACGCCATCCCGGAGCCGGTGCAGGGCACGCTCTTCGGCAAGGGTGCGGTGCACACGCTGGACGGCGAGATGCACCGGGTGCGCAAGGCGATGTTCGTCGCGCTGCTGATGCGCGAGGACGGCATCGCCTCGCTGGTGGAGCGCACGACCGCGGCCTGGGACGCCGCGGTGCCCGAGTGGTCCCGCCGGTCGGAGATCGTGCTGTTCGACGAGGCGAGCCGGGTGCTGGCCGGTTCCGTGGCCCGGTGGACGGGCGTGCCGGTGCGCGACGAGGAGGTGCCCGACCTGGCCCGCGACATGGTGGCCATGGTCGACGGCTTCGCGACCGGTGGGCCCCGCCACTTCCGGGCGCGCCGGGCCCGGGGCCGCCGGGAGCGGTGGCTGCAGCAGCTGGTCCGGGACGTGCGCAGCGGGCGGACCCGGGTGGAGGAGGGCTCGGCGGTCGAGGTGGTGTCGCAGCACCGGGACGCCGACGGCGCCCAGCTACCGGCGGACGTGGCCGGGGTGGAGCTGGTCAACATCATCCGGCCGACGACGGCGGTCGCCTGGTTCATGGCCTTCTCGGGCCACGCGCTGATCCGCTGGCCGGGCAACCGGGAGCGGCTGGCGAGCGGTGACCCGGCATTCGCCGAGGCGTGGGCGCACGAGGTGCGGCGGTTCTACCCGTTCGCCCCGTTCATCGGCGGCCGCTCCCCGCAACGCAACGAGTTCGCCGGCGAGGAGATCCCCGAGAACGCCATGGTGCTGCTGGACCTGTACGGCCAGAACCACGACCCGGCGCTCTGGGACACCCCGTACGCCTTCCGCCCCGATCGGTTCCTCGACCGCAAGATCGGCGAGTGGGAGCTGGTGCCGCAGGGCGGTGGCGACCCGCGCACCAACCACCGCTGCCCGGGGGAGCAGATCACCGTCGCGCTCATCTCGGCCCTCGCGGTGCGGCTGTCCCGGCTGGAGTGGGAGGCGCCCGAGCAGGATCTCACCATCGCGCTGCACCGGATCCCGGCCAGGCCGAGGAGCGGCGTGCGGCTGCGGGTGCGCGGCGGGGCCTGAGGCGGGCGCCCCGCCACGTGCCCTCTGGTACGGCACACGTGGACGGTCCTGTGGGACATCGCCACGGAAGTCGAGGCCCTGACGCACCGGCCCCCTCACGGATCTCACCGGTCAGCGTGTGCTCTCACCGGTCAGCGTGGGCGCTGACGTCCACCTCCGAGCCCTCGAAAGTGGGGCGTCGGCGCACACGCTGGCCGGTCGTCGATCGCCCACCCGACGCCGGAGCAGCAGCGCGGTCAGCGGGGGTCGAGCCGCTTCAGCTCCGACGGGAGTTCGCCGGCGTGCACCACGCCCAGCCGCTGGGTGGCCCGGGTGAGCGCCACGTAGAGGTCGTTGTGCCCGCGCACGCCTTCCGTGAGGATCCCGACCGGGTCGGCGACCAGCACCGAGTCGAACTCCAGCCCCTTGCTGCCCTCCGGGGTGAGCACCACGGGCCCGGCGGTCAGGTCGCCGTCGGCCGAGGCGGCCGGCACCCGGGCGCGGACGGCGTCGGTGACGGCGGCCAGCCGGCTGCGCGGCACGATCACGCCGAGGGTGCCCTCCTCGCGGTCCAGCTCGGCCGCGGCCTCGGCGACGGCCGTGACCAGATGCTCCTCGGCGACCGCGCGGGCCCACGGCTGCTCACCGGTGGAGCGCACCGACCGGGCCGCCGAGGTGACGGCCCCGCCCGCGGCCAGCACGTCGGCGGCGACGTCCATGATCTCCGCGGGCGTGCGGTAGTTGACGGTCAGCTCCTCCAGGCGCCAGCCGCGCATGTCCCGGGGCCCCAGCGCCGGCTCGAGCACCTCGGCCCAGCTGCTGGCACCGGCGGCCGAGCCGGTCTGCGCGACGTCGCCGACCAGGGTCATCGACCGGGTGGGGCAGCGGCGCAGCAGCACCCGCCAGGCCATGGCCGAGAGCTCCTGCGCCTCGTCGACGATGACGTGCCCGTAGGTCCAGGTGCGGTCGGCGGCGGCGCGCTGCGCCGTCGACCGCGAGTCGCCGACCTCCTGTCGCTCGGCCAGGCCCTCGGCGTCGAGGAGGTCGCCGGCGGAGAGCTCCTCGGACTCCTCTTCGGTCTCCCAGTCGGTCGAGCGGGAGCCGTGCAGCAGGTCGAGGGTTTCCTGGGCGTGGCGCAGCCGGCGCTGCCGCTCCCGGCGGGCGGCGGCCCGCTCGGCGCTGTCGTCGATGCCGAGCAGCTCGTCGGCCTCCTCGAGGAGGGGCACGTCGGCCGGCGTCCACGGCGCGGACGCCGGCCGCAGCAGCAGCTCGCGGTCGGCCTCGGGCCACCCGCGGGTCGCGGCCGCCAGGCGGCGGGGGTCGGCGAAGAGGTCGCGCAGCAGGCGCTCGGCGCTCAGCCGGGGCCACAGCCGCTCGACCAGGGCGTGCACGGCGGGCTCGGTGGCGACCTCCTGCCGCAGCGCGGCGAGGTCGCCCCGGCCGAGCAGGTTGCCGCCGTCGAGCACGTTCGCGCCGAGCTTGTCGGCGTACTTGCCGGCGAGCAGGTCGATGACCGCGCGGACGAACGCCGGCCGGGCCTCGTTGTGCAGCCGGGAGACCGCCCGGGCGCGGCTGCGCGCGCGGGCGGCGTCGGCCTTGGTGAAGCGCAGCGGCGTCCCGTCGACGGTGAGGTTCGCCGGCGCGTCGAGGACGGCCTGCCGGTTGCGGACGGCGGTGGCGACGACGTCGACCATCGCCAGCCGCCCCTTGACCTCGGCGACTTCCGGCGCCTCGGCCGCGTGCGCCTGCAGCCCCGGCCGCAGGCCGCCCATGTCGGTGAGCACCACCCCGGTCTCACCGAGGGAGGGCAGCACGTCGGCGATGTAGCCGAGGAAGGTGGGGGAGGGCCCGACGATGAGCAGCCCGCTGCGGGCCAGCCGCTCGCGGTGGGTGTAGAGGAGGTAGGCCGCGCGGTGCAGGGCGACGGCGGTCTTGCCCGTGCCGGGACCGCCCTGGACGACCAGGACGCCGCGGTGGTCGGCCCGGATGATCCGGTCCTGCTCGGCCTGGATGGTGCGGACGATGTCGTTCATCCGGCCGGTGCGGTTCGCGTTGAGCGCGGCCAGCAGCACCGACTCGCCGGCCAGCCCGGACCGCTGCACGAGGTCGGGGTCGGAGAGGTCGAGGGTCTCGTCGGTGACGCCGACGACGGTGCGGCCGCGGGTGCGGATGTGCCGGCGGTGCCGCACGCCGAGGTCGTGCAGGGGCGTGGCGGTGTAGAAGGGCTGGGCCGCGGGGGCGCGCCAGTCGACGAGCAGCGGCTCCTCGCCGCCGTCCTCCGCGAAGAGCCCGATGCGGCCGATGTACCGGGGGACGTCGACGTCGTGCCGGTCGAGCCGGCCGAAGCACAGCCCGCTGTCGGCGGCGTCGAGCGCGACGATCCGCTGGGTGTGCAGCTCGACCGCGGCCTCGCGCTCCCCGACGGCCTGCGGGTTGTGCGGCACGGTGGTCAGGGCCTCGTCGAGCCGGGCGACGGTGCGGGCGCGGACCTCGTCGAGCCGGCGGTGCAACACGCTGACGTAGGCCTGCTCGGCCGCGATCCCGTCGTCGGGGGACCCGGTCGCACGAACTGTCGTCACAACCTCTTCGCTCTCTGGTGGTGAGGGGAGTGCGGACGGCACGCTGCGTGCCGTTCCGGGCAGCTGCTCATTCTGCGCACGCGGACCCTGCCCGGGCGCCGTGCCTCGCGCACTAGCGTCCTGCGTGTGACGCAGATTCCCGGCATCGACGTCCCGGACGCCCGCGGCCGCACCGGCCTGGATCGGGTGGGGCGGGACCTCAGCGGCAACCCGCGGGTGCACATCACCGACGTGGAGCTCGTGGCGAGCGCCTGGCACGTGCTGCGCCGGACCACCTTCGAGTACCGCCGCGCGGACGGCACCTGGGTGACCGAGGCGCGGGAGACCTACGACCGCGGCAACGGGGCGACCATCCTGCTGCACGACGTCGCCCGCGGGACCGTCCTGCTCTCCCGGCAGTTCCGCTTCCCGGTGTACGTGAACGGCCACCCCGACGGCATGCTCCTCGAGGCCGCCGCCGGGCTGCTCGACGAGGACGATGCCGAGACCGCCATCCGCCGGGAGGCCGAGGAGGAGCTCGGGGTGACGGTGGGCGAGCTCCAGCACGTCTTCGACGTCTGGATGAGCCCCGGCTCGGTCACCGAGCGGCTGCACTTCTACGCCGCCCCCTACACGGCGGCCGACCGCACGGCCGACGGCGGCGGGCTGGCCGAGGAGGGCGAGGACATCGAGGTGGTGGAGCTGCCGTTCGACGAGGCGCTGCGGATGGTGGCCGACGGCCGGATCGCCGACGCGAAGACGATCATGCTGCTGCAGTGGGCGGCGCTGCAGGGCCCGTTCGCCGCAGGGGCGCGCCGGTAGCCGGCCGGCGCGGGCGGAGAAGCAATTCGCGTTCCATCGCCACTCTGCGGACACCTTCCCGACACACCGGCTCCCTAGCGTCGTCGGCACGACGACGAGGAGGAGGACCGGCCATGAGCACCGCGACGAAGGAGCGGACCACCTGGGTCTGCGACAACTGCCACGGGCGCGAGATGAGCGCCCGCAAGCGCTGCCGCGACTGCGGGACGTCCCGCTGCTGACCCGGTACCGGGCCGGGACGGCTCAGGCGGCGGGCGGGGCGCCGCGCAGCCGGACGACGGCGGCGCGGTAGCGACCGCCACCCCAGAGCCGCCAGGCCAGCCGCCTGCCGCGCGGCAGGCCACCGAGCAGGCGGGCGCGGTCGGCGGCGCTGCAGTCCTCCAGGGCCAGCCCCAGCACGAGCAGCTGCTCGCGCCCGGAGAGCCCGCAGCGCGCGGTGCGCACGACCGGTGCCCACCCGGCGTCGGTCAGGTGGGCGTCGAGCAGGGGGAGCAGGATGGCCTCCTCCTCGGCGGTCTGGGCGTCGACGTCGTCGGCCAGCCGCCGGCAGGCGCGGGCGAAGGCCTCCCGTGCCCTTCCGCTGCCGGAGCAGGCCCACTGGCGGGCCGCGGTGTCCAGGTCGCGCAGCGCGGCGTCGATCCGGGCGCAGGAGGAGGTCCAGCCGGCGACGGCGGCGGCCACGGCCGGGCGGGCGCCCTCCGGTGCGCTGTGCAGGAGCGCGGGCCACACCGCGTCCCGCTCGACGGCGTGGTGGTGCAGCAGCAGCCGGGCCACCAGCCCGGCGTGGCGGGTGAGCGTCCCGGTGCGGGCGCACTCGCCGTCGGGCGCCCAGGTGGCGACGTCGGCCAGCGTGCGCAGCTCCCGGCGCACGAGCTGGTGCAGCACCCGCTGGTAGGTCGCCGCCCGGCCCGGGGCCCGGGGGGTCGCGACGGGCGGCGCCGGGTCGGCCGGGCGCCGGGGGAGCGGGACGGCGGGGGGAAGGACCGCGGTAGCGGTCATGGCGCGCACCTCGTTCAGCGGTTCGGGCCGGGGCTCCGGGATCGGCCGGAGCGCGGGATGCCGGGAGGGTAGGGCCGGCCGCCCACCGGGGGCAGCGGTTTTCGGGACCGGCCCGGGCGGTGCGGAGGGCGTCCGGCGGCGCGGAGCCGTGCGTCGTCCCGGGTTCACCGAGCGTGACCTGCGACGATCCGGAACCGTTCCGCTGCGACCGCGCGGATCGACCACACGCGGCGTCCGTTCCACTACGGTCGGGTCCGTGGGCAGCGTCGTCACTCGCAACCGGGTGAACGTCAGCGGCCTGCCCCAGGGACGGCCGATGGTGTTCGCGCACGGCTTCGGCTGTGACCAGACGCTGTGGCGGCTGGTGGCCCCGGACTTCGCCGTCGACCACCGGGTCGTGCTGTTCGACCACGTCGGGTCGGGGCAGTCGGACCTGTCGGCCTACGACCCCGAGAAGTACGACTCGCTCGACGGGTACGCGTGCGACGTCGTCGAGATCTGCCGCGAGCTGGCGCTCACCGACGTCGTCTTCGTCGGCCACTCGGTGAGCGCGATGATCGGCGTGCTCGCCCACCACCGGGCGCCCGAGCTGTTCGGCGCCATGGTGATGGTCGGGCCGAGCCCGCGCTACGTCGACGACGAGGGGTACGTCGGCGGGTTCAGCCGCGCCGACATCGTGGAGCTGCTCGACGCCCTCGACAGCAACCACCTGGGCTGGTCGGCCCAGATGGCGCCGGTGATCATGGGCAACCCGGACCGGCCGGAGCTGGCCGAGGAGTTGACCAACAGCTTCTGCCGGACCGCGCCGCACATCGCCCGGCAGTTCGCGCGGGTCACCTTCCTGTCGGACAACCGCGCCGACCTCCAGGGCATCGAGGTGCCCACGCTGGTGCTGCAGTGCAGCGCCGACGCGATCGCGCCGGACGCGGTCGGCGAGTACGTGCACCGGCAGATCCCCGGCAGCGCGCTCGTGCGCATGCGGGCCACGGGCCACGTCCCCCAGCTGTCCGCGCCGGAGGAGACCACGGCCGCCATCCGCGCGTTCCTGACGCCGTGACCGCCCCGGACGGCGTCCGGTGACCGGTTCCGGGGACGGGGGCAACCGGCTGGAGCGCCTGCTCGACGAGGACCCCGCCGACCTCTACGAGAACGCGCCGATGGGGTACCTCTCCACGCTTCCCGACGGGCGGGTCGTGAAGGCCAACCGCACCTTCTGCGCGTGGACCGGGCGGGCGCCGGAGGACCTGCTCGACCACCGGTTCCAGGACCTGCTCAGCGTCGGGGGCCGGGTCTTCTACAACACCCACCTGCTGCCGCTGCTGCGCCTGCAGGGCATGGTGCGCGAGATCGCCATCGACATCACCCGCATCGACGGCTCGCTGCTGCCGTGCCTGCTCAACGCCGTCGAGGTGCGCGACGAGGACGGCGCCCCGCTGCTGGTGCGGGCGACCCTGTTCGAGGCGACGGCGCGACGCCGGTACGAGCGGGAGCTGCTGGCGGCGCAGCGGCTGGCGGAGGAGTCCGAGGCCCGCTCGCGGGTGGTGCAGAAGGTCGTCTTCGACCTGGCCGCCGCGGCGACTCCAGAGGACGTCGCGACGGTGATCGTGCAGCGCGGGCGCGCGGCGCTGCGGGCCACCGGTGCCGCGCTGGTGCTGGTGGAGGGCGAGCCGGACGCGCAGGAGCTGCCGGCGCTGCGGCCGGTGCGGTCGGAGGGGGTGTCGCGCGAACTGCTGCGGCGGCTGCGGGATGCCGCCGGCAGCCGGCTGGCCCTGGAGCTCGCCCAGGGGCTGCGGTCGATCCTGCTCGACGCCCGGCTGCGGGCCGACCAGCCGGAGCTGGCGGCGACGATGGCCGCCGACGGGCTGACCGACCTGGTCGTCGTCCCCGTGTCGGCGGACTCCAAGCGGCTGGGCGTGCTGGTGCTGGCGCGCGGCGCGCCGGCGCGTGGCGACCTGATCAGCCTGCAGGAGCCGGGGGAGCACCGGCCGCTCACCCCGGCCGAGGTGGACCTGCTGTGGACGCTCGGCCGGCAGGCGGGGCAGGCCCTGGAGCGCGTGCGGCTGCACGAGCAGACCCGCCAGCAGGGCGAGCGGGCGGCGTTCCTGCTCGAGGCGGCGCGGCTGATGAGCGAGGCCCGCGACGTGACCGAGACGGTGCACCGGCTGGCCGGGCTGGTGGTGTCGCGGCTGGCCGACGTCTGCGTGATCGACATGGTCACCGAGCACGGCCTGCACCAGCCCGTGGCGCGGCACCGGGACCCGGACCGCCAGGCGGTGCTCGACCGGCTGCGCGGCAGCCACCCGCCGGCGAGGTCCCCGATGCACCCCTCGGTGCGCGCGCTGCGCGAGGGCCGGACGCAGTGGATCCGCGACCTGGAGGAGGCGCGGGCGGTGCTCGACGCCGTCGCCCCTGACGACGCCTTCCGCGAGGCCGTCGGCCACCTGGAGCTGGTCGGCGTGGTGGGCGTGCCGATGATCGTGGACGGCCGGCGGCTCGGCGTCGTCACGTTCGGGGCCGACCGGCACCGCGCGCCGTTCACCGCCGCCGACGTCGAGGTGGCCGAGCAGCTGGCCCTGCAGCTGTCGCAGGTGGTGGACAAGGCGCTGCGGCTGGAGTTCGAGGAGCGCACCTCGCACACGTTGCAGGCCAGCCTGCTGCCGCCGTCGCCCCCGGTCATCCCCGGGCTCACGACCGCGGTGCGGTACCTGGCGGCGACGCGGGGGGTCGACGTCGGCGGCGACTTCTACGACGTCGTCCGGCTGCCCGGGGACCAGGTGGGGCTCACGGTGGGGGACGTCGTCGGCCACGACATCACGGCGGCGGCGACGATGGGGCAGCTGCGCAGCGTGACGCGCGCGATGTCGGCCGACCGGCCCTCGCCGGCCGTGCTCGTCGACCGGCTGCAGCACAACTGGGAGCTGTTCGAGCTGCAGCGGATGGCGACCGCGCTGTTCGCGACACTGGACCCGGCGTCGGGGGAGCTGCGGCTCGCCTCGGCCGGGCACCTGCCGCCGCTGCTGTGCACCCAGGGCCGGGCGGAGCTGCTGCCGGTGCGCCCGACCCGCATGCTCGGAGCGCCGCCGGCGCCGGCGGTGGAGTGGAGCGGTGCCCTGCCGGAGGGCGCGGCGCTGCTGCTGTTCACCGACGGGCTGGTGGAGAGCCCGGGGGCCGATCTCGACGCAGGGCTCGCCCGGCTGGTCGAGGTGGCGGCGCGGGCGTGGACGGGGGACCCCGAGCAGCTGTGCGACCGGCTGCTGTCCGAGCTGACCGGTGAGCACCGGGCCGACGACATCGCGCTGCTGGCGCTGACCCGCAGCTGAGGGGCGCCGACCACCTTCCGGACGCCGTGGTTTCGGGTCACCATGGGAAGCGCGACCCCGGGAGGAGGCGGTGATGGACTCGTCGGCTCGTGGGAACCCGGTCACCGACGCCATCGACGGCGCGACCGGCGACTGGACGCTGTCGGGGGACGCGATGCGCTGGTCGCCCGAGCTGGCTGAACGGACGCCGGCCACCGGCGAGCTCGGCGGGCTGGAGACCGCTGCGGGCGTCGGCGCCGCGCTGGGCCTGGACGTGCAGGGCGTGCGGCGGCTGGTCTCGGGCGCGCTGGTCTCGCTGGGCGCGGTCGCCTCCGACGTCGTCACCGAGCTGCGCCAGCTGACCCGCGGCGATCCGGACGAGGAGGCACCCACCGACGTCCAGCCGGGCTGAACGGGGGCAACGGGGGGGCTGCCGGGCGGGGCGGTGCGGGCGACCTGTAGAACGGGCGTGAGCACGGCCACCCCCGAGGGAGTCGCATGAGCAACTCGTTGACACTGGCGCCCGCACCGCGGTCCGAGGCAGCCGAGCAGGTGCGGGCGGAGGTGCGCGAGTTCCTCGCCGCCGAACTCGCCGCCGGGAGCTTCCGGACGCACGTCGACACCTGGCTGTCCGGCGTCGACCCGGGGTTCTCGAAGAAGCTGGGCGAGCGCGGCTGGCTCGGCATGACCTGGCCGAAGAAGTACGGCGGCCACGAGCGCTCGGCGATGGAGCGCTACGCCGTCACGGAGGAGCTGCTCGCCGCCGGCGCCCCGGTGGCCGCGCACTGGATCGCCGACCGGCAGTCCGGGCCGAACCTGCTCACCTACGGCACGGAGAAGCAGCGGGAGGAGATCCTGCCGCGCATCGTCGCGGGCGAGTGCTTCTTCGTCATCGGCATGAGCGAGCCGGACTCGGGCTCCGACCTCGCCTCGATCCGCACGAGGGCCACGCGGAACGGCGACGGCGACTGGGTGGTCAACGGCGCGAAGGTGTGGACGTCGAACGCGCACCACTCCCACTACGGGATCGTGCTGGTGCGCACCTCGCCGGCCGACCCGTCGAGCCGGCACGCCGGCATGTCGCAGCTGCTGGTCGACCTCTCGCTGCCCGGCATCTCGATCAACCCGATCCGCATCCTCGACGGCGGCCACCACTTCAACGAGGTGGTGTTCGAGGACGTCGTCGTCCCCGGCGACATGCTGCTGGGCGAGGAGGGCAACGGCTGGCACCAGGTGACCGCCGAGCTCGCGTTCGAGCGCTCCGGCCCGGAGCGGTTCCTGTCGACCTACCCGCTCGTCGCCGAGTTCGGGCGCCGGGTGGCCGAGACGGGCGATCCCGGGCAGCTGGCCGCGCTCGGCCGGCTCTCGGCGCGGCTGCTCGCGCTGCGGCAGATGTCGCTGCGGATCGCCGCGGCGCTGGACCGCGGGGAGCTGCCCAACATCCCGGCGGCGCTGGTCAAGGACGTGGGGACGACGTTCGAGGCGGACGTCGTCGAGGAGGTCCGCAAGGTGGTCGACGTGACGCCGTCGCTGGACTCGCCGGACCCGCTGGCGCGGGCGCTGGCCGAGGCGCAGCTGCACCAGCCGGGCTTCACGCTGCGCGGCGGGACCAACGAGATCCTGCGCGGGATCGTGGCTCGTGGATTGGGCCTCCGCTGATGGCATCGGACCAGGACCTGGTGGTCGAGACCGTCAAGGACATCCTGAGCGGCTTCGAGCCGTTCGTGCTCACCGCCGAGCGCCGCTGGGACGCCGGGCTGTGGTCGGCGCTGGCCGACGCCGGGCTGACCGGGGTGGGCCTGCCCGAGGAGGCCGGCGGCTCGGGTGGCGAGCTGGCCGACGCGGTGGCGATCGTGCGGACGCTCGCCGCCGGTGCCGGGGCGGTGCCGGTGGCCGAGCAGCTGCTCGTGGCGGGCCCGGCGCTGGTGGCCGCGGACCTGGCGCTGCCCTCGCCGGAGGAGCCGACGACGTTCGCCGTCGCCGACGCGGTGACCGTGCACCCGGTCGACAACGGTGACGGGCCGGGGCGGTTCACGCTCTCCGGGACGGTCGCCGACGTGGCGTGGGCGGGTGCGGCGCGGCACGTCGTCGTCCTCGCGCCCGCCCCGGCGGGGATGGAGAGGTCGGTGCTGGCGCTGGTCGACGCGTCGTCGCTGCCGGCGGGCGACGCGTTCAACCTGGCCGGTGAGCCGCGCGGGTCGCTGGTGCTCGACCGGGTCGGTGCCTCCGGCGCGCTGCTGACCGAGGCCGGGGCGAGCGAGGTGCGGGCCCGCTACGCGCTGGCGCGGTCGGTGCAGCTCGCCGCCGCGCTCGAGCAGGTGCTGGCGTGGACGGTGCAGTACGCGGGGGAGCGGCACCAGTTCGGCCGGCCGCTGGGCAAGTTCCAGGCGATCCAGATGGAGCTCGCGGAGATGGCCGGCGAGGTGACCGCGGTGACGGCGCTGACCGACGCCGCCGTCCAGTCGCTGGACCGGGGCGAGAACGTGGTGCTGGCCGCCGCGGCGGCGAAGGTGCGGGCCGGGGCCGCCGTCGAGGTGGTGGCACGGCTGGCGCACCAGGTGCACGGCGCGATCGGGTTCACCCAGGAGCACAAGCTGCACCACCTGACGCGGCGGCTGTGGTCGTGGCGGGACGAGGCCGGCAGCGAGCTGGTGTGGTCGCGGGTGCTGGCCTCGGGGTTGCTGGCCGGTGGGCCGGACGAGCTCTGGCCGGCGCTGACCCGCGCGGTCTGACCGGTGCCGTCCGGGCGGGGGCCGCTGGCCGACGTCACCGTCCTGGACCTGACCTCGACCTTCCTGGGCCCCTACTGCGCCGAGCTGATGGCGCAGATGGGCGCCCGGGTGATCAAGGTGGAGCCGCCCGAGGGCGACATCATCCGGTACGTGGCCGACGACCGGCACTCCGGCCTGGGCCCCGCCTTCCTCACCTTCAACCGGGGCAAGGAGTCCGTCGTCCTCGACCTCGCGACGGCGGCCGGCCGGGACGCCCTCGACCGGCTGATCGACACCGCTGACGTCTTCCTGCACAACATGCGCCCGGGGGCGATGCGGAAGCTGCGCATCGACCCGGGCGCGGTGCGGGCGCGCAACCCACGGCTGGTCTACTGCCACGCCGTCGGCTACGGCTCGGCCGGGCCGTACCGCGACGAGCCCGCCTACGACGACGTCGTGCAGGGCGTCTCGGGAGTCGCGGCGGTGCAGGGCGGCACCGCCGAGCCGCAGTACGTGCGGACGCAGGTGGTGGACAAGACCGTCGGGGTCATGGCGCTGGCCGCGATCCTCGCCGCCCTGCACGAGCGCGACGTCTCGGGCGAGGGCCAGGCCGTCGAGGTGCCGATGTTCGAGTCGATGGCGACCTTCCTGCTGATGGAGCAGCAGGGGCAGCGGGTCTACGCCGGCCGCACCGGCGGCACCGGGTACGCGCGCACCGCCTCGCCGTACCGCAAGCCCTACCGCACCGCCGACGGCACGATCTCGGTGCTGCTCTACACCGACGGCCAGTGGCGCACCTTCTTCCGCCTCGTCGACCGCCCGGACCTCGCCGACGACCCCGAGCTGCACAGCATCCGGGGGCGGACGAAGCGGATCGACGAGCTGTACGCCGTGGTCGAGGAGGCGCTCGCGCAGCGGACGACCGGCGAGTGGATCGAGCTGCTGCGCGCGCACGCCGTCCCCGCGATGCCGGTGCACTCCATCGAGGACCTCTTCGCCGATGAGCACCTCGCGGCGGTGGGCCTGTTCGAGGACGTCGAGCACCCCACCGAGGGGCCGCTCGTGCACGCCCGTCTGCCGTGGACCTTCTCCCGCAGCGGTGCGCCGCACCTGTCCGGCGCCCCCGCGCTCGGGGAGCACTCCGGCCCGGTGCTGCGCGCGGTCGGGCTGGACGACGACGCGATCCGGGCGGCGAGCGGCCGTCCGCACCACCCCGCCGGCGAGCCGCACGCCGGCCCACCCGCCTGACTGCCGGGCGCACGATCCCTACGACGAGCCGGCCGCGCGGTCGGACAGCACGAGCAGGACGGCGGCGGCCAGCACGCAGCCGGCGATCGCGGTGAACCCGGCGCCGTAGCCCACGGCCGTGATCAGCGCCCCCACGGCGACGGGCGCCACCACGCGGCCGAACTGGACCGCCAGCGCCTGCTGGCCCGACACCGCCGCGAACACCGGCCCGGGGACGAAGTGCCCGAGCAGGGCGGGCCGGGCGATGTTGAGGACGCCGAAGCCGACGCCGAACAGCAGCACGAACGCCACGGTGGCCACCGGCTGGGGGAGCAGGAAGAGCGCCGCGACGCCGACGGCCTGACCGAGGACCATCGCCGCCGTCACGTGCCCGATCCCCACCCGCGCGGCGAGGACCGTCAGGACGACACGCCCGGTCACCGACAGCGCCCCCAGCCCCCCGGCCGCCACCGCGGCCAGCCCGGCCGGCGCGCCCGCCTCGAGCAGGTAGGCGACGAGGAACACCGCCACGGCGGCGTTGGCCACCATCTGCAGCGCCGCGGCCAGCGTCAGCCAGCGCACCGCGGGCCGCCGGTAGGCACCGCCCGGGCCCCGGTACGGCTGCAGGTCGACGTCGGGCGCGGCCGACGCGGCGGCGGAGGGCGGTGGGTCGGCGTCCGCACGACCGTCGGGCAGCAGATCCAGGTCGGCCGGGGACCGACGCAGCACCAGCGCGTGCGGCAGCGCGCACGCCGCGACGACCGCGGCGAGGACGACCAGGGCCGGCCGCCAGCCCACGCCGTCGATGAGGAACTGGGACGTGGGCAGGAAGATCGTCGAGGCGAACCCGGCGACCACCGTCAGGGTCAGCAACGCGCGCGGGCGGTCGCGGCGGAACCAGGTGTTGATGACCGCGTAGGCCGGTTCGTAGAGCACCGCCGCGCTCGCCAGGCCGATGCCGGCGAACGCCAGGTACAGCTGCCCGAGGTCCTCCGCCTGCGACCAGGCGAGCACCGAGGCACCGCCCAGCAGGCTGCCGGTGGTCATCACCCACCGCGCACCCCACCGGTCCAGCCACCGCCCGACCACGACGGCACCCAGCCCGCTCAGCGCCAGCGACAGCGTCAGGGCCCCGGAGAGCTGGGCGGTCGAGGCGTCCAGCTCCTCGCGCATCGGCACGAGGAAGACGGCGAAGGAGTAGTAGAGGACGCCGTAGGAGACCGTCTCGGTGACGGCGAGCGCCCACACCATGCGCCAGCCGGGGAAGTCCCGGCGGCGGGTGACCAGTGGGGTGCGCCCGCCCCGGCTCAGCGCGGGCTCACTTGCGGCGGGCGATCTTGCCCGAGCCGGCCTGGTCCAGCGGGTAGACCAGGACGTCGGCGATCACCACGTGCGGCGGCTGGTTGGCGACCCAGGTGACCACATTGGCGATGTCGGCGGCCACCAGCGGCGTGACGCCGTCGTACACCGCGGCGGCGGCCTCCTTGTCGCCGTGGAAGCGGACCTCGGAGAACTCGGTCTCGACCATGCCCGGGTCGACCTCGCTGATCTTGACGCCGCTGCCGAGCACGTCCATGCGCATGCCCCGGGTGATCCGCTCGACCGCGGCCTTGGTGGCGCAGTAGACGGTGCCGCCCGGGTAGACCTCGCGCCCGGCGTTCGACCCGATGTTGATCACGTGCCCCGAGCCGCGCTCGACCATGCCGGGCAGCACGGCGCCCGAGACGTTCAGCAGCCCGCGCACGTTGGTGTCGAGCATCTGGTCCCAGTCGTCCGGGTCGTCCTCGTGCAGCGGCGTCTTCCCCCGGGCCAGCCCGGCGTTGTTCACCAGGACGTCGATCGGCGGCCAGCCGTCGGGCAGCGAGCCGAGCACCTCGTCGACCTGCGCCCGGTCGCGCACGTCGAGGGCCACCGGCAGGACGGCGTCCCCGTGCTCGGCCCGGAGGTCCTCCAGCCGGTCGGTGCGCCGGGCCGCCGCGATCACCCGGGCCCCCTGGGCGAGGAAGGCGTCGACGCAGGCGCGGCCGATGCCGCTGGAGGCGCCGGTCACGAGGACGACGGGGGTGGTTGCCATGGGGGCCTACTTCCGTGGGAGGGGACTGCCGTGGGAGGGCTCGACCGTCACCGACCGGGGTCGGTCGCCTGCGCCCCGGTGCCCCGCACCGGGACCAGGTCGGTCTCGTGCACGTCGCCGTCGGGGTGGATCTCCAGGTAGGAGTTCCGCGACAGCGCGACGTGCCGGTGCATCGCCTCGGCCGCGCGGGCGGCCTCGCCGGCGGCGATCAGCTCGGCCACCTGGCGGTGCTCGTGCCAGGCGCGCGGCGCGATGGAGGACACCAGCGGGGCGAAGAACCAGCGGCTGCGGAGGGAGAGCTGCTCGCCGAACTGGAGCAGGAGGTGGTTGCGGGCGTGCACCAGGACGGCGCGGTGGAAGCGCGCCGTGTGCGCGGCCATCTCCTGGGAGGGCACCCCGCGCCGCCAGTCGGCGTCCGCACGGTCGCAGATCTCCAGCAGCTCCGCGGCGTCCTCGGGGGTGCGACGCACGGCGGCCAGGTGCGCCGCCTCGCGCTCGACCAGCTGGCGGGCCTCGAAGAACTCGTGCACCTGCTGCCGGGTGGGCTTGTTGACGAACGCGCCGTACCGGGGCCGCAGCGTGATCCAGCCGTCCCGGTGCAGGCGCTGCAGCGCCTCGCGCACCGGCCCGCGGCTGACCCCGAGCTGCGCGGCCAGCCGCTCCTCGACGAGGTGGTCGCCGGGCGCCAGGGACCGGCTGATCAGCAGCTCCTGGAGGCGCTCGTACACGTGCTCGCGCAGGGGCAGGGCGGCGATGGGCAGTGCGTCGGACATCGGCCGGCCTCCACGCGACGCTCGGAAAAGTCATCGTTCCGAGACACTGTAAACAGTAGACAGTCCCGAATGTGAGCTGCTTCACTCCTGTGATCTGATGAACGGCATGTTGCTGACGCCCCCTCCGGCTGCGGGTGGGCCGGCATGCGGGCGGGCCCGCATCCGGTGCCCCGGCCGCCGCCGGGCCGGCACCGACAGGAAGGCCCACGATGATCTCGACTCCCGGCTCCCACCCCGGCACGCGGTCGCGCCTCCTCCTCTCCCTGGGGGTGGCCACCACGCTCGCGCTCACGGCCTGCGGCGGCGACTCGGCCGACGACACGGCCAGCGGCGGCGACGGTGACGCGCAGTCGTTCAACGAACAGCTGACGTTCGCCACCGGCGGCACCGGCGGCGTGTACTTCCCCTACGGCGGTGGCATCGCCAACGTGCTGAGCTCCGAGATCCCGGGGCTCACGGTGACGGTCCAGGAGACCAACGCGTCGGTCGACAACATGCAGCTGCTCGACACCGAGCAGGCGCAGCTGGCGCTGGCGCTCGGCGACGTCGTCTCCGACGCCGCCAACGGTGAGAACACCTTCAGCGAGGCGCTGGAGATCTGCTCGCTGGGCAACATGTACAACAACTTCGTCCACTTCTTCACGACGGCGGACACCGGCATCACCTCCATCGAGGACCTGCAGGGCAAGCGCGTCTCGCCCGGCGCCGTAGGCTCCGCCTCGGAGGTCACCGCGGACCGGATCATGGAGGCCGCCGGCCTGGACCCGCAGACCGACATCGAGCGCGTCCAGCTGGGCGTCGCCGAGACGGTGGCGGCGATCCAGGACGGCACGGTGGACGCCGGCGCCTGGTCCGGCGGCCTGCCGACGGGTGCCATCGTCGACCTGGCGAGCACCGACGACCTGGTGCTGATCCCGACCGGTGAGTACGCCGAGCCGCTGTCCGAGGAGTACGGCGACTACTACTTCGCCGAGGAGATCCCGGCCGGGACCTACGAGGGCCAGGAGGAGGCGGTGTCGAACGTCGTGTCGCCGAACATCCTCGTGGTGCGCACCGACATGGACGAGGCCCTGCAGGAGGCCATCACCCGCACCATCTTCGAGAACCAGGAGCAGCTGCTCACCGTGCACCCGGCGGCCGAGGAGCTGAACGCCGAGACCGCCGACGAGGTCGGGTTCATCGAGACCTGCCCCGGCGCGCAGACCTACTTCGACTCGGTCGGCTGACCGGCAGCCCGACCCGTGCGCTGCCGGGTGCCGGAGCGACCTCCGGCCCCGGCGGCCCCGGGCCCTCCCGACGCCCGCTCGTGGCACGTCACCTCCTCCTCGCCGTCGTCGCGGTGCTCGCCACCGGAACGGCGGCCGGGGTCGCGGTCGCGGTCGCCACGGCGGAGGGCGGGCCCGTCGCGGTGGGCGAGGGAGCGCGGGCGGTCACCGTGCGCGCCCCGGACGGCGCGGTGGTCGCCCGCGTCCCGCTCGACGGCAGCACGTTCGCCGTCGGCTACCGCAACAGCATCTACCGGACCCTCGCCGAGGAGCGCTACCGCGTGCTCCCCGACGGCAGGTTCGAGCTCGTCGAACTCGCCGCGGAGCAGGTCGCGGTCCTCGAGGAGTACTACGCCGTGCCCGACCCGCCCCGCCCGGCCCCGCCCGGCGACCGGATGGCGTACGTGGTGCCACCCGATCCGGCCCGGCCCGCGGTGTTCGACGAGCTCAACATCGCCGCCACCGACCTGGGCGAGCGGACGCTCCACGTGCCCGGCGCCGAGCCGGTACCGATCTGGCAGCTCGTCGTCACCGACGACCCGACCGTGATTCTCGACATCGAGGAGAACCGATGAATCTCCGACGCCTCACGCACCGGCGGGCCGGGCCGGAGACGACCGGCGGCGCCACCCGGGTCGCCGACGACCGGGCGGGCGACGTCCCGGGGGCGCCACCGGCCAGCCCGGGCGCGCGGGACGGAACCGAGGACGCCTCCACCATCGACAAGAGCCTCGACCGGGAGCGGGAGGTGGACCCCGACGAGATCGACGAGGAGGCGCTGCTCGCCGAGTACGAGGCCGAGAAGCCGGCCCGGCACCTCACCGGGATCCCCGGCCACGTCGTCGCGGTCGTGGGTGTCGGGCTGGCCCTCTTCGCCCTCTACTGGGTGTTCAACCCCATGCCGCGGCAGGTGTACCTCCCGCTGTTCCTCAGCGTCGGGTTGTTCCTGACGTTCCTGACCTACCGCGGCTGGGGCCGGTCGGACGAGGACAAGCTGCAGGGCAAGGCCGACCACCCCAACGTCCTCGACTGGGCCCTCGCCGTGGTCTCGCTGGTGCCGGGCCTCTACATGGTCTACGACTGGCAGGGCTTCTTCCGCCGGGCGATCGTCCCGACCGACACCGACCTCATCGTCGGCACCCTGCTCGTCCTGCTGGTCCTGGAAGCAGCCCGGCGCACCGTCGGGCTGCTCGTCCCGCTCGTGGTGCTCGGGTTCCTGGCCATGGCGTACTTCGGTTCTTCCATGCCGAGCCCGTTCACCACCGCGGACTTCCAGTGGACGCGGCTCATCGGGCACAACGTCATGGGCACCCAGGGCATCTTCGGCGTACCGCTCGACGTCGCCGCGACCTACATCATCCTGTTCACCATCTACGGGGCCGTGCTCGCGGCCTCCGGCGCGACGAAGTTCTTCATCGACCTGTCGTTCGCCGCCTTCGGCCAGTCGAAGGCCGGGCCCGGTCGCACCGTGACGCTGTCGGGCTTCCTGCTGGGCACGGTGTCGGGCTCCGGCGTGGCGACGACGGTGACCCTCGGTGGCTTCGGCTGGCCGCTGCTGCGCAAGGCCGGCTACGCGTCGGAGGCGGGTGGCGGTGTGCTCGCCGCCGCCGGCATCGGTGCGATCATGTCGCCGCCCACCCTCGGCGCCGCGGCGTTCATCATCGCCGAGCTGCTCAACGTCTCCTACCTCGAGGTGCTGATCTGGGCGACGATCCCGACGATCCTGTACTACCTCGGCATCGTGCTGGCGATCGAGTTCGACGCCCGCCGGCACGGCACGCACCAGGTCGAGGTGGAGGAGAAGTCGGCGTGGCGGCTGCTCCTCCGCTTCGGGTACCACTTCAGCTCGCTGGCCGCGATCGTCTTCTTCCTGGCCCTGGGCTACACGCCCTTCCGCGCCGTCGTGTACGCCACGGCGCTGGCCTTCCTGCTCAGCTGGCTGGACCGCGAGCACTGGATGACGCCGAAGCGCACCTGGCACGCGCTCGGCCAGGGCGCGGTCGGAGCCCTCTCGGTCATCCCGGTCATGGCCGTCGCCGGCATCATCGTCGGCGTCATGACCCTCACCGGTCTGGCGCTGCGGCTCGCCGGCATCATCGTCGACTTCGCCGGCGGCAGCCTCGTGCTCACCGCGCTCTTCTCGGCGGTCGTGGTGATCCTGCTCGGCCTGGCCGTGCCGGTCACGGCGAGCTTCATCATCTCGTTCGTGATCATCTCGCCGGCGCTGCAGCAGGTCGGCGTCGAGCCGTTCGCCGCGGCGATGTTCATCTTCTACTACGCCGTGCTGAGCGAGGTGTCCCCGCCGACGGCGCTGTCGCCCTTCGCGGCCGCGGCGATCACCGGCGGCAAACCGGTGCCCACGATGTGGCTCACCTGGAAGTACACGTTGCCGGCCTTCCTCGTGCCGTTCATCTTCGTGCTCTCGGAGAACGGCATCGGGCTGCTGTTCGAGGGCGGTGCCGGGACCGTCGCCATCGCCTTCGTCGCCGCGTCGCTCGCGGTCGGCGCGCTCGCGGTGGTCACCGGCAAGTGGCTCATCGGGCCGGCCGCCTGGCCCGAGCGGCTGCTCTTCCTGGGTGCGGCCGTGGCGCTGCTGGTCATGGAGCCGCTGTGGATCGCCATCGGCCTGGGGTTCGGCGCGCTCGGCACCGTGGTGCACCTCGTCATGCGCAGGAGAGCCGGGGACGACGTCGCCGGCACGGTGAAGGGCATGGTCCCCGGGCGCGGTGGGGGAGCAGGCGACGACGCCGCGGCCCCGACCGGGACGACGGCGGGCGCCACCGGCCCGGGCACCGACCGTCCCGGGGAGCGCTGACGTGGGCGGTTGCACCCTGCGGGGGGCGTCGTGATCTCCGGGGTCGCCGACCTGCACGTCCACGGCGCGCCGAGCCTCGTGGAGCGGCACGGCTTCGACCACGAGGTCGTCGGCGCGCACGGGTCGGTCGGCGTCGACCTGGCGGTGCTCAAGGCGCACGAGGGCTCGACCGTCGAGCGGGCGGTCTTCGCCGCCCAGCGCGGCGAGGCGGCCGGCGTCGAGGTGTACGGCGGGATCGTGCTCAACTCGCCGGTCGGGGGCGCCAACCCGGACGCGGTCGAGGTGGCGGCGCGGCTGGGGGGCCGGGTGGTGTGGATGCCGACGGTGTCGGCGCCGGCGCACATCGACTCGCCGTCCAGCCCGGCCAGGTCGGTGCACCGGGGCATGGTGTTCCGCCAGGTCGACGTCGTGGACGACGCGGGGGCGCTGCTGCCCGCGTGGCAGGACGTGCTCGACGTCGTCGCCGCCTACGACCTCGTGCTGGCCTCGGGCCACCTCACCTGCGCGCAGACCCTGGCGCTGTTCCGGGCGGCGAAGGCGGCGGGGGTGACCCGGATGCTGTTCAACCACCCGCGGATGCCGTTCCTGGAGTGGGACGACGACGCGGCGCCGGAGCTCGCCCGGCTCGGCGTGGTGCTGGAGCTCGGCATCCTGCCCGACATCCTGACCACCGACGGCCCGCCGTCGACGACGCTCGGCGAGGTGTACCCCCACGACATGCTCGCCTTCGGCGGCGACCTCGGGCACGCGCACCACCCGACCATGGAGCAGGCGCTGCCGGGCTGGTTGGCCGGCCTCGAGCGGTCGGTGGGGGAGGCGGACGCCGAGCTGATCCTGACCACGGTCGGGCGACGGCTGGTGCGGCGGTGATCCGGGTCGCGCTGCTGCCGGGGGACGGTGTCGGCGCGGAGGTGCTGGAGGGGCCGACCCGGCTGCTGCGGCGGCTGGCCGAGCAGGGCCTGGTGGAGGTCACCGGGCCGTGGCCGGTCGGGGCGCGGGCCGCCGCCGTCACCGGCGAGGTGCTCCCCGAGGAGACGCTCGCCGCCTGCGACGACGCGGACGCGATCCTGCTCGGCGCCGTGGGGGAGGACCCCGGCGTCCCGCCCGAGGTCTGCCCGCGGCCCGAGGTCGCCCTGCACCGGCTGCGGGCCCGCTACGACCTGCGCCTCTCGGTGCGCGACATCCCGCTCGGCGAGGACGGCGACCTCACCGTCGTGCGCAACCTCATCGGCGGCTCCTACGGCACCGGGCCGGCCGACCGCACCTACTCGGCGGGCGGCGGCGAGGCCGCGGACGTGCTGCGGCTGACCCCGGAGCGCATCACCGAGGTGGTCGAGCTCGGCATCGACCGGCTGCTGCAGCGGGGTGGCGGCACGGCGGCCGGCCGCCTGGTGTCGGTGGACAAGGCGAACCTCTACGCCACCGGCCGCCTGTGGCGGCAGGTCGCCACCGACGTCGCCGGCCGCCGCGGCGTCCCCGTCGAGCACCGCTACGTCGACCGCGCCGCCTTCGAGCTGGGGTCGGGCGCCGAGGTGCCCGCGGTGATCGTCACCGAGGGGCTGCTCGGCGACATCCTCAGCGATCTCGCCGCCGGGCGGGCCGGCTCGCCGGCGCTCTGCGGGTCGGCCTCGATCCACCCGGGCCCGCCGGCGCAGGGACGCTGCCAGGGGCTGTTCGAGCCGGCGCACGGCTCGGCGCCGCGGCGGGCGGGCCTGCGCCAGGTCGACCCGCTCGGCGGCTTCCTCGCCCTGGTCGCGCTGCTGCAGCACTTCGACGCGACCCGGGCGCTGGGCGACCGGCTGCGCGCGGCGACGCACACCGTGCTGCGGCAGGGCCCCTGGACCTACGACCTCGCCCCGGCCGGCGTCGCGCCGGCCTCCACCGGCGAGGTCGCCGACGCCGTGCTCGCCGCGTTCGGCACGACGGCCCCCGGCGGCGCGCGCGGGCCGGTGGAGGTGCGGCCCGAGCCGGACGTGCGGGTGCCGGCCGAGGTACTGGCGTCCTGGACGGTCGACGTGCTGGAGTCCGTCGGCGTGCGCCCGGCGCACGCCCGGGACGTGGCGCACGTGCTGGGCTACGCCGACCTCTCGGGCATCGACTCGCACGGAATCGCCCGGCTGCCGGCGTACGTGACCATGATCGGCAACGGGGCCATCGCCGCGGACGGCGACCCGGTGGTGCACTCCGACGGCGGGGCGGTCGCCCTCGTCGACGGGCAGGGGCTGCTCGGCCACCCGGTCACGACCGTGGCGCTGGAGGAGGCGGTCGAGCGGGCGCGGCGGTACGGCGTCGGCTGGGTCAACGTGCGCCGCAGCAGCCACCACGGCGCGAGCGGCTCCTACGTGCACGACGTCGCGACGCAGGGCCTGGTCGGGCTGGTGGCCACGAACACCGGTCCCATCGTCGCCCCGACGGGGACCGGGCGGCCGTACTTCGGCACCAACCCGCTGGCGCTGGGCGTGCCGGTGGCCGGCGAGGAGCCGATGGTGTTCGACATGGCCACCTCCGCGGTGGCCGGCGGCAAGTTCGAGATCGCGCTCCGGCAGGGGCTGCCCGTGCCCCTCGGCTGGGGCCTGACCGCCGAGGGCGAGCCGACGACCGACCCCGCGGCGGTCTTCCCGGGCAAGGGCGCGCTGCTCCCGCTGGGCAGCGACCGCGAGCGTTCCAGCCACAAGGGGTACGGCCTGGGCCTCCTGGTCGAGGTGCTCACCGGGGTGCTCGCCGGCGGCCCCCTCGGCCCGCAGGTCGGCAACCTGACGTTCCGGTCCGAGCCCCGGCCACCGGGCACCAGCCACCTCGTCGTCGTCCTCGACCCGGCCCGGCTGGGGGACGCCGCCCGCATGCGCGGCGAGATGCAGCGGATGCTCGCCGAGCTCCGGGGGCTCCTGCCCGTCGACGAGGAGCTGCCGGTGCGCACCCCCGGCCAGCGCGCCGCCGCCGAGCGCGCGCGCCGGCGGGCCGACGGGGTGCCGCTGGACCGGGAGACGCACGCGGCGCTGGTCGCCCTCGGCGACCGGCTCGGCCGGCCGCTGGGGGCCGCCGCCCGTGGCTGAGGGGACTGCCGCCCCCGCCGCCGGCCCGGTCGCCTCCGGCCGCGCCGTGGTGCAGGGCGTCTCGGTCTCGGTGCTCGGCGTGCTGCCGGCCTTCCTCGTCGGCGCGCTCGCGGTGCAGATCCGGGCGGACCTGGGGGTGGGCCTCGGCGTCTTCGGCCTCGCCGCCGCCACGCTCTTCGCCGTCTCCGGGTCCCTCGCCCGGCCGGGTGGCCGGCTGGTGCAGCGGCTGGGCTCCCGGCGGGGCACCGCGCTGGCGGCGCTGCTGTCCATCGCCTCGCTGAGCGTGATCGCGCTCGCCCAGTCGGCGGCCTGGCTGATGGTCGGGCTGGCGGTCGGCGGCCTCGGCAACGCCGTCGCCCAGCCCTCGGCCAACCTCGGCATCTCCGAGCTGGTCACCGAGGCGCGGCTGGGGCTGGCCTTCGGCATCAAGCAGTCCTCGATCCCCGCGGCGACGCTGCTCGGGGGGCTGGCCGTGCCGGGGATCGCCCTGGTGCTGGGCTGGCGGTGGGCGGTGCTCGCCGCGATCGGCCTGGCGCTGGGGCTGCTGCTGTGGGCCGTCCTCACCGGCCGGGACGCCCGGTCCCGGGCCCCCGCGGCCGCGGACCGGGGGCCGGACAAGGGGATCCCGCGCCGGGGGCTGGTCGTGCTCACCGTCGGCGGGTTCCTCGGGGCGGCGGCGGCGACCTCCACCGGGGTGTTCCTGGTCGACTCCGCCGTCGCCGCCGGTCTGCGCCCGGGCGCCGCGGGCCTGCTGTTCGCGGCCTGCTCCGTGGTCGGCCTCGGTGCCCGGGTGTGGTTCGGGTGGCTCGCCGACCGGTACCCCGACCGCAGCCGCTACCTCTTCATCGCCAACCTCCTGGCCGGCGGGGCGGTCGCCTACCTGCTGCTGGCCACCGGTGCCGCGCCGCTGTTCGTGGCCGGGTCGTTCGGGGCCTACCTGCTCGGCTGGGCCTGGACGGGGCTGTTCCACTTCGCGGTGATCCGCGACAACCGGACGGCGGCGGCGTCGGTGACCGGCTTCGTGCAGACCGGCCTCTCCCTCGGTGCGGCCGGCGGGCCGCTGCTGTTCGGCGTGGTGGCGCAGGCCTTCTCCTACCGCGCGGCGTGGTCCACCGCGGCGGTGCTGAGCCTGGCTGCGGCGCTGACGGTGCGCTCGGCCCGCCGCACCGTCCGCCGCTCCCGCGGCCTGCCGGTGACGTCGCTGCGGCACCCGTGGCGGCCGGGAGCCGTGCCCGACCTGCACTCCCCGACCTGATCGGCGCACCCGGCCCGGACCCCGTCCGGCGCCGCGGCGCACCACGAGAGGAGCACCCCGATGAGCACCTGCCGGCTGCACCCGCCGGGCCCCCGGCCCGATCCCGCGCTGCTCGCCCGGGCCCGCGCGCTGCCGACCAGCATCCTGTCCGACAGCATGGAGCGCGCCCAGGGTGCGACGGGCCTGCACTGGGTGCCGGGTGCCGCCTGGCCGCGCGTCGCCGGGCCGGCGTTCACCGTGCGCACCCGGCCCGGGGACAACCTGGTGGTCCACCGCGCCCTGGACCTCGCCGGGCCGGGCGACGTGCTCGTCGTCGACGGCGGCGGCGCCCTGGACCGGGCCGTGCTGGGCGAGATCATGGCGCGCTACGCCGCCGCCCGGGGTCTGGCCGCGCTGGTCGTGGACGGCGCCGTCCGCGACCGCGAAGGCCTGGGCGAGGGGCCGGTGCCGGTCTTCGCCCGGGGCATCAACCACCTCGGGCCGTACAAGGACGGCCCGGGGGAGCTGCGCGGCACGGTGCAGGCCGGTGGCGCGGTGGTGCACGACGGCGACCTGATCGTGGGGGACGCCGACGGCGTCGTGGTGGTGCCGCACGAGCGGGCCGCGGAGGTGGTGGCGGCCGGGGAGGAGCGGCTGGCCGCCGAGGAGGAGATGTTCCGGCAGATCGCCGCCGGCACCCTGGACCGCTCCTGGGTCACCGCGGCGCTGGCCGAGACCCCCGCCGGCGAGGGGAGCGCGCGGTGAGCCCGCGCTGGGGGCTGATCGGGTTCGGCGAGGCCGGCCGGGTCATCGGCGGGGCCGTCGCCGCCGCGGGTGCGGACCTGCTGGTGCACGACCGCGTCCTGCTGGACCCCGCCCGGGGCCCGGCGGTGCGCGCGGCGATCGAGGCCACGGGTGCCGGAGCGGCCGAGGACCTGGCGGCCCTGGCCGACCGGGACGTCGTGCTCTCCCTGGTCACGCCGGGAACCGCGGTCGCGGTGGCGGTGGAGTGCGCCGTCCGCGCCCGGGACGACGTCCTCTACGTCGACCTCAACTCCACCGCGCCGGGTGACAAGCGCGCCGTGGCCGACGCCCTCGGCGGCCACCGCGTGGTCGACGGCGTGATGACCGGCGGGGGCATCCGGCTCGACGGCGCGGCCATCCCCATCTCGCTCGCCGGCGCGGAGGCGGCCCGGGCGGCGGAGCTGCTGCGCGGGGTGGGGCTGCAGGCCGCCGTCGTCGGCAGCGAGGTCGGGGCCGCCGCGGCGCTGAAGATGCTGCGCAGCGTCGTCGTCAAGGGCATGGAGGGGCTCTGGGTGGAGGCGCTGCTGGCCGCGCGGGAGCTGGGCGTCGTCGAGCCGCTGATCGCCATGGTCGAGGAGACGCTGGACCGCTACCCGACCCGCGACTTCGCCACGATGCTGGTGACCACGCACGTCGGGCACGCCGGGCGGCGGCAGGTCGAGGTGCGGATGGCCCGCGACACCGTCGCCGGGACCGGGGTGCCGCCGTTGCTGTCCGGCGGGCTGCTGGCGCGCCACGAGCTGACCGCGCGGGGGCTGGCGGCGGCCGGGCACGAACCCGGGTCGGTACCGGCGTCGCTGGCCGAGGCCCTCGACGTCCTGGCGCGGCTGCCCGCCGAACCGCCGGGCTGATCCCGGTCAGCCGTGACGGGCCTGCCGGCGCAGCCGCTGGGCCGCCACCAGCTCCGGCCGGTCGTGCATCAGCATCCGCCGGCCCTGCACGACCACCGCGCCCGCCACCGCCGACAGGGCGGCGGTGGCGTACCAGGCGACCGCGTAGGAGCTCGAGGCGACGACGACGCCGAACGCCAAGGGCCCGAGCGCCGCCCCGGCCCCCATCCCGCCCTGCGTGATCGAGGTGGCCCGGGCGGCCATGCCCGGGTGCATGCGGGCCACCGAGTAGGTGGAGAGCCCCGCCCAGGCCCAGCCGGTGCAGTAGCCGATCACCGCGCCGGCGGCCACCAGGACCTCGACGCCGGTGCCCAGCAGGGCGTAGGCGAGGCCGCCGATCGACATCTGCGCGGCGACGACCAGCAGCCACCGGGTGCGCACCCGGTCGGCCAGCCAGCCGAACGCCACCCGCGCGGCCGCACCCACGCCGCTGGCCACCGCGGCGAGCACCCCGGCGGTCGCGGGCGCGATGCCCGAGTCGACGGCGGTGGCGACGAAGAAGGACCCGAGGGCGTTGCCGGTGGCCGCGCCGAGCATGAGCCCGGCGGCGAGCACGACCAGCGCCGCCCGGTGGAACGGGCCCGCCGCCTCCGAGGTCTGGGCGGCGTCGCGGGCCGGCAGCCGGGCGCCCCCGGGGACGCCGAGCAGGACGAGCAGGGCGAGCACGCTGCCGATCACGAAGGCGGTGCGCCAGCCCAGCGGGATGGCGACGAGCGGGACGGCGACGCCGGCGAGCATGGTCGACAGCGGGATCGCCGCCTGCTTGGTGCCGTAGGCGAGGCCGTGGCGGCCCGGGGTCACCGCCCGGGCGATCAGGTCGTTGCTCGCCGGCTGGCCGATGCCGTTGCCCCAGCCTGCGACCAGCAGCGCGCCGACCAGCACGGCGGTGTGCTGCGCGGCCAGGGCGACGGCGAGCATCGACAGGCCGCCCACGAGGGCGGAGAGCCGGACCACCGGCGAGGTGCCGAAGCGGCGCACCACGGCGCCGGCGGTGAGGGCGGAGACCGCCGAGACGAGGAAGAAGCAGGCGACCAGGACGCCCAGGAGCGAGGGCCCGAAGTCGAGCTCCTCGCGGATCTGCACCCACAGCACGCCGACCATGTAGATCGGCAGCACCCCGACCGTCGTGACGGTCACCGCGGCGACCGCGGCCGCGCGCGAGCTCGCCGGGCCGCGGTCCCTCCGCCGCCCGCGCACGGCGGTCAGGCCCACCGTGCCGCGCTCACGCGTCGGGGCGGCGGTCGAGCAGGTCGTCGACGATGTGCTCGGCGATGGCCAGGGACGACGTGGCGGCCGGGGAGGGCGCGTTGCGCACGGCGACGACCGCGCCGGTGCGGGTGATGCGGAAGTCGTCGACGAGGCTGCCGTCGGTCTCGAGGGCCTGGGCGCGGATCCCCGCGTCGGCCGGCAGCAGGTCGGCGACGGTCAGGTCGGGCACGTAGCGCTGGGCGGCCCGGGTGAAGGCGCGCTTGCTCAGCGAGCCGTACATCTCCGCGACGCCGGTGCGCCAGTGCTGCCGGGCGAACCGGCGGAACCCGGCGTAGCGGGCGGTCTCGGCCAGCTCCCGGAGGTCGACGTCGCGACGGCGGTAGCCCTCACGCGCCAGCGCCAGGACGGCGTTCGGGCCGACCAGCACCTCGCCGTCGAACCGCGGGGTCAGGTGCACCCCGAGGAACGGGTACCGCGGGTCGGGCACCGGGTACACGAGGCCGTTGACCAGCTCCCGCTTGCCGGGGACGAGCGCGAAGTACTCCCCGCGGAAGGGGACGATGCGCGGGGCCCCCACGTCGCCGGCCAGCTGCGCGAGCCGGTCGACCTGCAGCCCGGCGCAGAGGACGACCTGGTCGACCACGACCTCTTCGCCGCTGCCTCCGCGGACGACGACCTCCTCGCCGGGCCCACCCGTGGTGTGCCGCAGGTCGGTGACGGGGAAGCCGGTGCGGATGGTGGCCCCGCGGGCCTCAGCGTCGGCGGCGAGCTGCCGCGTGATGCCCGCGTAGTCGACGATCGCCGTGCTGGGGGAGTGCAGGGCGCCGACGCCGGTGACGTGGGGCTCGAGCTCGGCCAGCTCGCCCCGGCCGATGATGCGGATGCCGGGGACCCCGTTGGCGCGGGCCCGCTCGGCGATGGCCCCGAGCCGGTGCTCCTCGGCGTCGTCGAGGGCGACGAGCACCTTGCCGATCTCGTCGTAGCCCAGGTCGTGCTCGGCGCAGAACTCCTTGAGCAGTGCCACGCCGCGGCGGCAGAGGACCGCCTTGAGGGAGCCGGGCTCGTAGTAGAGGCCCGCGTGCACGACGCCGCTGTTGCGCCCGGTCTGGTGGGCCGCGAGGCGGTCCTCCTTCTCCAGGAGGGTCACCTGCGCGTCGGGCCGCAGCTGGAGCAGCCGCCGCGCCACCGCCGTCCCGATGATGCCGCCGCCGACGACGGCGACGCGAGCCGAAGACATGGATCCTCCGATCTGGGCCCACCCGTGGGACCCGCCCTGAGCATCGCCCGAGGAACCGTTACGGTGACCTTGTGATGTCGATCACCGAGTGTCGCAGCCCGTCGCAGGACACATTCGCACAGGGTGCTCGGCGGTGACCTCGCTGCGGGGGGTCCTGCCCATCACCCTCACCCCGTTCACCGAGGACGGTGCGGTCGACGAGGGGAGCATCGACACCCTGGTCGAGGACTACCTCGGCGCCGGGGCCCACGGCCTGACGATCCTCGGCATCATGGGCGAGGCCGCCAAGCTGCTCGACGAGGAGCGGGAGCGGGTGCTCCGGCGCTACGTCGGGACGACCGCCGGGCGGGTGCCGGTCGTGGCCGGGGTGTCGGCGCGCGCGACGCACATGGCGCTGGACTACGCGCGCCGGGCCGAGGACGCCGGCGCCGCGGCGGTCATGCTCGCGCCGCCGGAGAACACGAAGAACCTCGACCTGGTCTTCGAGCACTTCCGCCGGGTGGCCGAGGCGGTCTCGGTGCCGGTGGTCGTGCAGGACGAGCCGGTGAACACCGGGGTCACCATGCCGGCGCCCTTCCTCGTGCGGCTGCTCGAGGAGATCGAGGGGTGCCGGTACCTCAAGCTCGAGGAGACGCCGACGCTGCCGAAGATCACCGCGGTGCGGAAGGCGGTCACCTCGCCGGTGGGCATCTTCGGCGGCCTCGGCGGGGTGTACCTGTACGAGGAGCTGCTGCGCGGCGCCGACGGGATCATGACCGGGTTCGGCTTCCCGCAGGTGCTGGTGGGCACCTACGAGAAGTTCGTGGCCGGCGACCGCATGGGGGCCCAGCAGTACTTCTTCCGGCACCTGCCGCTCATCCGCTACGAGGCCCAGCTGGGCGTCGGCGGGGTGACCATCCGCAAGCAGGTGTTCGCCCGGCGCGGGGCGATCAGCTCGCCGCACGCCCGCTTCCCGGCCCCGCCGGTCGACGACGTCACCCTCGCCGAGCTCGACGACCTGATCGCGGCCGTCGGTCTCTGACCGGCGGCCCCCGAGAGACGGGATCCCCCTGTGCGACTGACCTCCCTGCGGATCGACGGCGCCGAACCGGCGGCGCTGGTCCGGCCCTCCGGCGCCGTGCTGCTGACCGCCGTGAACGAGGCCCTGGGCACCACCTGGCCGGGCACGGTGCAGGAGCTGCTGGAGCAGGGGCAGGTCGAGCCGCTGCGGGAGTGGGTCGGCGGCGCCCCGGCCGGGGTGCTCGACGAGCTGGCCATCCCGCAGGACCGGCTCGCCTACGCGCCGCTCTACCGGCGGCCCCGCAAGATCTGGGGGATCGGGCTGAACTACGTCGAGCACGCGGCCGACCTGAAGGAGTTGGCGCCGTCGACCGAGCCGGCGAGCTTCCTCAAGCCCGACACCGCGATCATCGGCCCGGGCGACGCGATCCGGATCCCGCCGCAGTCGCAGCGGACCACGGCCGAGGGCGAGCTCGGCGTCGTCATCGGCCGGGCGTGCAAGGACGTCGACGAGGCCGACGCGCCGGGCGTCGTCGCCGGGTTCACCACGATCGTGGACATGACCGCCGAGGACATCCTCGAGAAGAACCCGCGGTACCTGACCCGGTCGAAGAGCTTCGACACGTTCTTCAGCTTCGGTCCGGAGCTGGTCACCGTCGACGAGGTGCCCGACGTCGACGCACTCGAGGTCGCGACGATCCACAACGGCGAGGTGCACCGGCGCAACGTCGTCTCCAACATGACGTTCCGGCCGTGGTGGCTGGTGGCCTTCCACTCGCGGGTCATGACCCTGCTGCCCGGCGACGTCATCTCGACCGGCACCCCCGGTGCCGTGCACATCCGGCCCGGCGACACCGCCGGTTGCTCGATCGCCGGCTTCCGTGACCTCTCGAACCCCGTGGAGTGACCGATGGACCTGCAGCTGACCGGTAGGACCGCGCTCGTGACCGCGGCCAGCAAGGGGCTGGGGCGGGCGACCGCCACCCAGCTGGCCGCCGAGGGCGCGAAGGTGATGATCTCCAGCCGCGGCGCGGAGCAGCTCGCGAAGACGGCGGCCGAGATCGCCGAGGCCACCGGGGCGCAGGTCGAGCACTGCCCGGCCGACGTCGCCGACCCCGCCGACGTCGAGCGGCTGCTGGGGGAGACGCGGAGCCGCCTCGGGGGCGTGGACGTGCTCGTCGCCAATGCCGGCGGCCCCCCGCCCGGCGGGTTCGACGCGGTCGACGACGCGAAGTGGTACCTGGCGCACGACCTGAACCTCATGAGCACGGTGCGGCTGATCCGCGGCGTGCTGCCGCACATGCGCGAGCAGAGCTGGGGCCGCATCGCCGTCGTCACGTCGTCGTCGATCAAGCAGCCGATCGAGAACCTGCTGCTGTCCAACACCTACCGGGTCGCCGTCGTCGGCCTGGCCAAGTCGCTGGCCATCGAATTCGCGGGCGAGGGCGTGCTGGTCAACACCGTCGGCCCCGGCCGCATCGCGACCGACCGGGTGGCCTCCCTGGACGCCAACCGGGCGGAGAAGACCGGCCTGTCGGTCGAGGAGGTGCGGGCGCAGTCGGAGAAGGCCATCCCGCTGGGCCGCTACGGGGAGGCCGACGAGTTCGGCCGGGTAGCGGCGTTCCTCGTCTCCGGCGCGAACACCTACCTGACCGGGCAGAACCTGCTCGTCGACGGCGGCCTGGTCAAGGCCATCTGATGCGCATCGCCCGCTACCAGGCCACCAGCGGCGGTGCGCCCGCCTACGCCGTCGTCGAGGGCGACGGCGACGACGCCGTGCTCCACGCCCTCGAGGGGCTGCCCTACGACGGCCTCCGCCGCACCGGGGAGCAGCTGCGGCTGGCGGAGGCGCAACTGCTCGCGCCGGTGGAGCCGAGCAAGGTCGTCGCGTTCGGGCGGAACTACGCCGAGCACGCCAAGGAGCTCGGCAACGAGGTGCCCGAGATCCCGATCGTCTTCCTCAAGCCGTCCACCTCGGTCGTCGGCCCGGATGCCGAGGTCGAGTACCCGGCGCTCACCTCCGACCTGCACTACGAGGGCGAGCTCGCGGTCGTCATCGGCCGGCCCTGCAAGGCGGTCGCGGCCGGGGACGTCGCCGCCGTGGTGTTCGGCTACACCGTGGCCAACGACCTCACGATGCGCGACGTCCAGAAGCGCGAGGGCCAGTGGACCCGCGGCAAGGGCTTCGACGGTGCCTGCCCGCTGGGCCCGTGGGTGGAGACCGACGTCGACCCCTCCGCGCTCGCGCTGCGGTCCACCGTCAACGGGGAGCTCCGCCAGGACGGGACGACCGCGGACATGCTGCGCGACGTCGCCGAGTGCATCTCCTGGGTGAGCCAGGCGATGACGCTGCTGCCCGGCGACGTGGTGCTGACCGGCACGCCGGCCGGGGTCGGGTCGCTGCAACGCGGGGACGACATCGCGGTGACCATCGAGGGCATCGGCACGCTGGCCACCCGCATCGCCGGCTGAGGTCGGCAGCAGGCCGACTGCCGGGGGGCGAGTCCCCGCCCGGGGTTGAGCCGGGTGGAGAAGTCCCCGCCCGGGGTTGAGCCGGGCCGCCGGACGTCGAGCCGCGTCTGCACGCGGCGCAACGTCCGATGGAGCGGCTGAACGTGCCCTTCCTGCGCGCAGGGACCGCGCGAGCGTGGAGAACACCGCAGGACTCGGGGTCGCCCGGGGTCCGGGGCTTGATGTGGTTCCCCACCCGAGCTCACCCGGGCTGCCGAACCCGCCGCCGGCTGAGCCGGGCGCTCACCGGTGGGCGGGGAGCCCCAGGGACTGCGCCCACAGCCGGGTCAGCGTCTCCACCAGGCGCTCCTGCTCGAAGTCGCCGCCGAGCACCAGCCAGTAGTGCACCAGGCCGTTCACCATCGCGACGAGCGCGTGGGCGCTGTACTCCGCGTCCAGGTCGGCGGCGACGACGCCGTCGGCCTGGTACCGCTCGATGCTGTGCCGGACCCGGCCGACCATCCGCTCGCGGGCCGCCTGCCGCACCGCGCGCACCTCGGGGTCGAAGGTGGTGACCTGCTCGAACAGCGCCATGAGGGCGGTGTTCTCCCGGTACATCGCGACGAACCGGCGGTTGGCCCGCTCGATGGCGGCGATGGGGTCCGCCGGGCGGTCGCGGGCGCCGCGGTCGGCCTCCGCGCCGCTGCCGAGGGAGGCGTAGAGGTCGTCCATGGTGGCCGCGACCAGGGCCCGGAACACGTCGGTCTTGGACCGGAAGTAGGTGTAGAAGCTGCCGTGCGCGACACCGGCCGCGGCGGAGATGTCGGTGACGCGCGCGTCGAGGAAACCGTCCCGCTCGAAGACCTGCCGGGCGGCGGCGAGCAGCCGGACGCGCATGGCGCGGCCGCGCTCGGTGGCCGGTGCCGCCGGGGCGGCGGCAGGGGCGTCCGCGGCTGCGGCGGGGGTGTCCGCGGCCGCGGTGGCGGTGAGGGCGGGGACGGCTGCGGCGCGGCCGGCCGGGGCCGCGCTCGGCCCGTCGGCGGGATCGGGGAGCTGCACCAGGGGCCTCCTTCCCGGAACGCTCAGGGCACGGTTGACACTGACGTCGGTGTCAACTTAGCTGGTCGCGCCCACCCCGTCGCCCGCCCGAAAGGCGGATCCCGTTGACCGGATCGCCGACCGACGCCCGCCCCGGTGGGTTCGGCGCCCTGCTGCGGCCGCGCGGGATCGCGCTGCTGGGCATCTCCGGGCGTACCGAGAACCTCATGTCCCGGCCGCTGCGCTACCTGGTCGAGCACGGGTACACCGGCGCGCTGTACCCGGTGAACCCGAACTACGAGGAGCTGGTCGGGCAGAAGTGCTACCCGACGCTGGCCGACGTCCCGGGGCCGGTCGACCTGGTGCTCGTGCTCGTCGCCGCCGACCGGGTGGAGGACGCGATCCGGCAGGCGGCCGCGGTCGGCGCCTCGGCCGCCGTCGTCTACGCCTCCGGCTTCGCCGAGGTGGGTCCGGAGGGGCTGGCGCTGCAGCAGCGGCTGGCGGAGGTGGCGCGGGAGACCGGCGTCCGGGTGCTGGGACCCAACTGCCAGGGCTTCCTCTACGCGCCGACCGGCGTGGTGGCCACCTTCACCGCGGCGGCCGATCGGCCGCTCACCTCCGACAGCGGCGTCGCCTACGTCGGGCAGAGCGGGGCGGTCGGCGGCTCGGTGCTCGACCTCGCCACCGACATGGGGCTGGGCCTGTCGTTCTGGGCGAGCACCGGCAACCAGGCCGACCTCGACCTGCTGGAGGTCTCCCGGGAGCTCCTGGAGGATCCGGCGATCCGGGTCCTGATGCTCTACGTGGAGGCCACCGACGACGGGCAGGCCTACGCCGCGCTCGCCCGCCGGGCGCGCGAGACGGGCCGGCACCTGGTGGTGCTGCGGTCGGGCCGCTCCAGCGCCGGGCGCCGCGCGGTGGCCAGCCACACCGGTTCCATGCTCGGGGACGACGTCGCCTTCGTGCTCACCTCCGAGGAGCACGGCGTGGTGCTCGTCCACGACATCGACGAGCTGCTGTCGGTGGCGGCGCTGCTCTCCACCGGCAAGCGGTCGGAGGGGCGGCGGGTCGCCGTCGTCACCACCTCGGGCGGCGCCGGCAGCCTCGCGGCCGACCAGTGCGAGGACCTCGGCCTGGAGATGCCCGAGCTCTCCGCCGGCACCCAGGACCGGCTGCGCCCGCTGATCCCGGCGTTCGGCGCGCTGGCCAACCCGGTCGACGTCACCGCCCAGCTGTTCAACCGGGGGGCGCACGCCTTCGGCGACGTCTGCCGGATCGTCGCCGACGATCCGTCGGTGGACGCGATCGCGGTCTTCGTGACGATGGTGGTCGGCGACGCCGGCGCCCGGCTGGCCGAGGACCTGGTGCTCACGGCCGCCAAGCTGCCGGTGCCGCTGCTGGTCGGCTGGATCGCCGGCCAGGAGCTGACCACCGAGGGGCGGCGGGTGTTCCGCGACGCGGGCATCCCGGTCTTCGGCTCGGTCGGGGACGTCGCTCGCGCCGCGGCCCGCATGGCGCCACCGGCGCACCGGGGGGCGGCGCCCGCGCTGCCGCCCGCCCCCGAGGTGCCGGCCGCCCGGATCCGGGAACTGCTGGACGCCGACGTCGTCGACGGGCCCGAGCTGCTCCGCGCCATCGGCATCGCGCAGCCTTCCGCCACGCTGGTCACCACGCCGGAGGCGGCCCGCGAGGCCGTCGCCGCGCTGCCCGGGCCGGGGGTGCTCAAGCTGGCCGCCGGCGACCTGGCGCACAAGAGCGAGGTCGGCGGCGTGCGGGTCGGCGTGCCCGCCCAGGAGGCCGCCGCCGTCTTCACCGAGCTGGTCGAGGCGGCCCGCCGGCACCACGTACCCGGCGTCGAGGGCGTGCAGGTGCAGGAGCTCATCCCGCCCGGCACCGAGCTGATCCTCGCCGCGACCGCCGGCCGCGACGGCTTCCCCCCGGTCGTCACCGTCGGCCTGGGCGGGATCACCACCGAGCTCTACCGCGACATCGTCAGCGGCCTCGCGCCGGTGACCCCGGAACGCGCCTGGTCGATGCTGCGCGGCCTGCGCGCCTGGCCGCTGCTCGCCGGCTTCCGCGGTGCGCCGCCGGCCGACGTCGCCGCCGCCGTCGACGCGGTGGTGCGGTTGTCGCAGGCCGCCGTCGCCGGGGGTGACAAGCTGGCCGAGTTCGAGGTCAACCCCCTGATCGTCGGGGCGCAGGGCGGCGGGGCGACCGCCGTCGACGTGCTGGTGCGCACCACCGGCCACCGCGCCCCGCTCGGCGAGTAGCACCACTCAACAGAGAGGCAGGACCCCCGCGTGGGACAGGTACACCTGGAGAAGCAGGGCGGCGTCGCCGTCCTCACCGTCGACAACGTCGAGGTGAAGAACGGCCTGACGCCCGAGATGGGCATGCAGCTGTCAGAGCTGTGCGACGAGGTGGACCGCGACCCCGCCATCGGCGCCGCGGTCGTGCGCGGCAAGGACGGCATGTTCTGCTCGGGTGCCGACCGCCGCCGCTGGACGGCCGGCTCCGACCAGGCCGAGGACAAGACCTACAAGGAGCTGGGCGCCGTCTACGAGGCGTTCCGCCGGGTGGGCGTGCTGCAGGTGCCGACGATCGCCGCCGTCCGCGGCGCGGCCGTGGGCGCCGGGCTCAACCTGGCCCTGGCCACGGACCTGCGCGTCGTCTCCGAGAGCGCGCGGCTGCTCGCCGGCTTCCTGCGCATCGGGCTGCACCCGGGCGGTGGCTACTTCACCATCAGCTCCCGGACGGCGGGCCGCGAGGCCACCGCCGCGATGGGGCTGTTCAGCGAGCAGATCGACGGCGTCCGCGCCGCCGAGATCGGGCTGGCGTGGAAGGCGGTGCCCGACGAGCAGGTCGAGGACCTGGCGATGGAGCTCGCCGGTCGTGCCGCCCAGGACCCGGAGCTCGCCCGCGAGGCCGCCCGGTCGTTCCGCACCGAGGCCGGCCCGCCCGGGATCGGCTGGGAGGCCGCCCTGCACTTCGAGCGGGCCACGCAGATGTGGTCCCAGCGGCGGCGCGAGACCGCCTGAGCACTCCCCGCCGGGCCGCCGCACTCGGCGGCCCGGCGGGCATCCCCGACCGGAGGAGACCGGCCATGCAGTTCGGCGCCACCCCCCTCACCCCCGCCGAGGAGTCGCTGCGCGCCGAGGTGCGCGACTTCCTGGCCGCGGAACTGCCCGCCGACCACCGGCCGGCGCTCGGCTTCGCCGGTCGCTACGACCCGGACTTCTCCCGGAGGCTCGCCGCCCGCGGGTGGGTGGGCATGGCGATCCCGCCGGAGTACGGCGGGCACGGACGCAGCGCGGTGGAGCGCTTCGTCGTCGCCGAGGAGCTGCTCGCCGCCGGCGCCCCGATCGGGGCGCACTTCGTGGCCGACCGCCAGACCGGCCCGACGCTGCTGCACTTCGGCACGGAGGAGCAGCGACGCCGCTTCCTGCCGGGCATCGCGGCGGGGGAGATCTACTTCTCGCTCGGGATGAGCGAGCCCGACTCCGGCTCCGACCTCGCCTCGGTGCGCACCCGGGCGACCCGGGTGGACGGCGGTTGGACGGTGACCGGCACCAAGGTGTGGACCAGCGAGGCGCACCGCAACCACTTCTTCGCCGTGCTGTGCCGGACCTCCCCGATGGAGGAGGGCCGCAAGCACGCCGGGCTGTCGCAGCTGATCGTCGACCTGCACGCCGACGGCGTGACGATCTCGCCGATCCCGTACCTCGACGGGTCGCACCACTTCAACGAGGTCGCCCTCGAGGACGTCTTCGTGCCCGACGACATGGTCCTCGGCGAGATCGGCTCGGGCTGGCAGCAGGTCACCAGCGAGCTGGCCTACGAGCGCAGCGGGCCCGACCGGTGGCTGTCGACGTTCCCGGTGCTGCGGGAGTTCGTGCGCGAGGGCGCCGGCAAAGCGGTCGCCGACGACGAGGCGACGGTCATCGGGCGGCTCGCCGCGCGGGCCTGGGCGATCCGGGCGCTGTCGCTGTCGGTGGCCCGCGCCCTGGACGCCGGGGAGGTGCCGGCGATCGAGGCGGCGCTCGTCAAGGAGGTCGGCACCCGGTTCGAGCAGGACCTGGTCGAGGCGTTGCGGGGAGCGGCCGAGACCGAGGTCGACCAGGGCACGGGCACGCTGCTCCAGCAGCTGCTGGCCGAGGCCGTGCTGACCTCGCCGTCCTACACGTTGCGCGGCGGCACCACCGAGATCCTGCGGTCCGTGGCCGCGAAGGGGCTGGCATGAGCGAGCACAGCACGATGCTGACCGAGGTGGCCGCGGGGCTGATGCGCGACCTGTGCACCCCGGAGGACGTGGTCGCGGCCGAGGCCACCGGCTGGAGCGACCGGCTGTGGTCCGCGCTGGCCGAGGCGGGCTTCCCGTACGTGTCGGTGCCGGAGGAGGCGGGCGGTTCGGGCGGGGACGTCGCCGACGCCTGCGCGCTGCTGGCCGTGGCCGGGCGGTTCGCCGCGCCGGTGCCGCTGGCCGAGAACGGGTTGCTGGCCGGCTGGGCGCTGGCGGCTGCCGGCCTGGAGCTGCCGGAGGGGCCGGTGTCGGTGGCGGCGGGCCGACCCGGGGACGTCGTCGAGCTCTCCGGCGGGCCGGGGCGGTGGCGGCTGACGGCGCGGGTGCAGCGGGTGCCCTGGGGCGGCCGGAGCACCCGGGTGGTGCTGCTGGCGTCCGTCGGCGGGGAGCGGCACGTCGTCTCGGCGCCGACGGCGGCGGCGCAGGTCGAGCCGGGCCGCAACCTCGCCGCGGAGCCCCGCGACACGCTCACCTGGGACGACGTCCCGCTGACCGACGAGGCGGTCGCCGCGGCGCCGGCCGGCGTGGACCCCGACGCGCTGCGGCTGCGCGGGGCGCTCGGCCGGGCGGCGCTGATCTCGGGAGCGCTGCAGCGGGTGGCCGAGCTGACCGTCCGGTACACCGGCGAGCGGCAGCAGTTCGGCCGGCCGGTCGCCCGGTTCCAGGCGGTGCAGGCGCACCTGGTGACGATCACCGAGGAGGCGGAGCTGGCCCGGCTGGCCGTCGAGGTGGCGGCGCGCAACGCGCGGCCGGACCCCGGCTTCTTCGACGTGGCGGCGGCCGCCTCCGTGACCGGCGAGGCGGCGACCGTGGCGGCCCGCGCCGCGCACCAGGCGCACGGTGCGATCGGCATGACGAAGGAGTACGAGCTCGGCCAGCTCAGCCGGCGGCTGTGGTCGTGGCGCGACGAGTTCGGCAGCGAGCGGGCGTGGGGCCGGGAACTCGGGCGGCGGCTGGCCGGCGCCGGCGCCGGCGAGCTCTGGCCGCGGATCTCGACAGGGCTGGTGAACGCATGAGCACCGACTGGGACATCGCCGTCGTCGGCGCCGGCGTCGCCGGGCTGGCCGCGGCGCGGGTGGCCGCCGAGGCGGGGCTGCGGGTGGTGGCCTTCGACCGGATGGCCCCGGGCGGGCAGCTGGTCAACCTGACCTCGGTGCACGACCACCCGCGGCCGGGGGAGGTCGCGGAGTCGGCCGGGCTGGTGTCGCGGCTGGTCGCCGACGCCGAGGCGGCCGGGGTGGTGATGGCGTTCGACGAGGTCACCCGGGTGCGGTCCGGTACCCCGGCGCGGCTGGAGACCGGCGAGGGCGCGGTGACCGCGGGTGCCGTCGTCGTGGCGACCGGGCTGGGTGCGGGGCGGCTGGGCCTGCCCGGGGAGGAGCAGCTCGTCGGCCGCGGGATCTCCACCTGCGCCGGGTGCGACGGGCCGCTGTTCCGCGGCCGCCCGGTGGCGGTGGTGGGTGACGACGAGTGGACGGCCGAGGAGGCGCTGGAGCTGGCCGAGGTCGCGTCCGCGGTCACCGTGCTGGTGCCGGGGGAGCCGCGGTGGAACGCCGACCGCGCCCGCCGGCTGGCCGCCGCGGAGCGGGTCGAGGTGCTGACAGGGGCGAGCGTGACCACCCTGCGCGGCGAGGGCCTGCTCGCGGGCGTCGTCGTCGCCACGCCTGGTGGATCACGGGAGCTGGCGGTCGATGGCCTGTTCCCCTACGTGGGACGCCGGGGGCCGGGCGGATTGGTGGAGGAGGTGCCCGCCGACGACGCAGGGCGGTTGCGGGCCGACGGCGTGCGCACCGCCGCGGGCACGGTGCTGGTGGCCGGTGACGCGCGGTCGGGTGCGGTGCAGTCGGTGACGGCTGCGGTGGCCGAAGGGACGGCGGCAGGGAGGGCGGCGGTGGCCGTGCTGCGGACCGCGGCGGGTTCGGCGCCGGCGGATGAGCCGCCGGTGGCCGGGCTGCGGACGGCGGCCGGGCCGGGGCTGCGGATCGTCGACCCGACCTTCGGCGTGCCGGCGGACGAGGCCGAGGGTGCGGTGGCGGTCGGCGGCGGCGCGGACTGGACCGAGGTGGCGCTGTTCTCCAACTCGAAGCCGAACGCCACCGAGCTGCTGCGCGGGGTGGGCGGCCGGCTGCAGGAGCACTGGGCGCTGCCCGAGCTCGGGTTCGCCAGCAAGCCCAATGCCTCGGCGGCGGCGGACAAGGACGTCATCGACTGGCTGTCCCAGCGCTACAAGATGGTGCTGGTCGCGGTCGGCGACTAGGGCTCGTGCTCGTCGTGGAGTCTCCACGACTCGGTGGAACTGGAGAAGCGTGGCGTCGTGGCACCGCTGCTGGTGACCTCGACGTTCCTGCCGCTGGTCGAGGCGCAGGCGAAGGCCCGGCGGGTGACGCCGCGGGTGATCGTGGTGCCGCACCCGGTCGGCGGGCTGAACGAGCAGGAGCTGGCGGAGCGGATCGAGGCCGCGGCCGGTGCGCTGCTGCCGCTGGCCGACGCCGCGCGGGAGGGGCAGTGAGCGAGACGGAGGTCATCGAGCTCCCCGGTGTGACCGAGGAGAACTGGCACGAGGTCGCGTGGGAGCGCGGCTGGGGTGACGGGCTGCCGACGGTGCCGCCGACCCCGGAGCGGGTGGCGGCGGCGCTCGAGGCGCTCGACGGCATCGAGCTGGAGCTCGGGCCGGTGCCGCCGTCCGGGCTGGTGCCGACGCGGGAGAGCTTTGCGGCGAACGCGGTGATGGCCGGCTGCCGGCCGGCCGACCTGCCGGTGGTGCTCGCCGCGGTGCGGGCGCTGCTGGCGCCGGAGTACAACCTGCACGGCGTGCTGGCCACGACCCACCCGTGCGCGCCGCTGGTGATCGTGAACGGCCCGGTGCGGACGTCGCTGGGGATCAACTGCGGCACCAACTGCTTCGGCCAGGGCACCCGGGCCAATGCGGTGATCGGCCGGGCGGTGCAGCTGGTGACGACGCACGTCGGCGGCGCGCGACCCGGTTCGATGGACCGGTCGACTCAGGGCGGGCCGGCGAAGTACACGTGGTGCTTCGGGGAGAACGAGGAGGAGAGCCCGTTCGAGCCGTTCTCGGTGCGCCGCGGGTTCGCGCCGGGGGAGTCGACGGTGACGGTGGCGGCGTGCGAGGGGCCGCACAACATCAACGACCACGGCAGCACGACCGGCGAGGGTCTGCTGATGACGATCGCCGGCACGATGGCGCAGACGGGGTCGAACAACCTGTACGTGAAGGGGCCGCACTTCCTGGTGCTGGGGCCGGAGCACGCGGCGACCCTGCACCGCGATGGGTGGACCGCGGAGTCGCTGCGCGAGCGGTTGTGGGAGCAGGCGCGGGTGCCGGTGTCGAAGGTGTCGGAGGAGAACCAGCGCCAGTTCGAGGACTGGGGCGTGCAGCCCGAGGGGGAGTTCTACCCGGTCAGCACCGGCCCGGACATGCTGCACATCCTGGTCGCGGGCGGGGCGGGCAAGCACTCGGCGTGGATCCCGTCGTTCGGTGCGACGGCGGCGGTGACGCGCGCAGTGCCGGAGCGGCCGTGAGCCCGGATCTCCCGAATCCAGACCTGCCGTGAGCCCGGCGGAGCTGCCGCTGGTCGGGGCCGATGCCGACGCCGCCGCGGTGCTCGTCGACCTGCTGTCGGCGGGGCACGGGGACGGGCTGCCGGTGGTGCCGCCGACCGCGGCGCGGCTCGGCGCGATGCTGGACGGCGTCTCCGCGCCCGGCGAGGAGCTCGGGCTGGTGCCGCCGCTGTTCGGCTCGTTGACCGTGGGCTCGGTGGCCTGGTACGCGGTGCTCGCGGGGTGCCGGCCCGGAGAGCTGCCGGTGGTGGTGGCCGCGTGCCGTGCGGCGCTCGAGGAACCGTTCAACCTGCTGGGGCTGTCGACGACGACAGGGGCGCCGGCGGTGGCGGTGCTGGTGCACGGGCCGGTGGCGCGGCGGCTGGGCATGACGTCGGCCGCGGGCGGGCTGGGCACCGGGAACCGGGCGAACGCGTGCATCGGTCGGGCGGTGTCGATGGCGCTGGCGGGCATCGGGGGTGCCGCGGCCGGGGTGACCGACATGTCGACGATCGGGCAGCCGGCGAAGTACACCTGCTGCACGGCGGAGGCGGCGCGGCCGCTGCCGTCGCTGGCGCAGCGCCGGGGGCTCGGGGTGGACGTCGACGCGGTGACGGTCATCGGCGTCGGCAGCGTGGTGGAGGCGCTGCCCGGGGAGGGCTACCGGGAGCCGCCGTCCGTGCTGGGGCCGGCCGCGGCGGCGATGGCGGGTGTCGCGCTGGCGTCAGGTGATCCGCGGCGTGCCGGCCTGGGGGAGCAGTTCCTCCTGCTGCCGCCGGAGCCGGCGGAGCTGCTGTCGATGCACGGGTGGGGTCACGAGCAGATGGCGGAGTTCCTGTTCGAGCAGGGGAGCGCGCTGCTGCAAGGCTCGGCGCCGGTGCTCGCCTTCCACGCGGGGCTGACGCGGTACGCGACGGAGGACCTGCGGGTGGCGGCGTCCCCGTCCGACGTGCACGTCGTCGTCACCGGAGGGGCGGGGGTGAAGATGCTGCTGCTGCCGACGTGGCCGGGTGGCTCCCGCTCGGTGACGGTGCCGGTGCGGGCGCTGGGGCCGGGCTGACCGTCGCCGGTCAGACCGTCTCGGGTACCCGCAGCTCGGCCACCACGAGGTCGAAGCTGGCGACCTCGACCACCTCGGCTCCCATCAGAGCGGTGAACTCCTCCCGCAAGTCGGTGGCCCGGTCGAGCGCGGCCTGCATCTCGTCGCGGGAGTCGTAGGTGACGGCGGTGGTGGCGCGGCCGCCCTCCGGGTCGACGAGCACGCTGACGGAGCAGAAGCCGGGGAGCTCCTCGAGCCGGGGAACCACGCTGATGCCGAAGACGTCGGTCATCCGGTCGAGCCGTTCGGGGTCGCCGCGGGTCCAGGTGACGCGGGCGCAGGCGTTCTCGGGTGCTGGGTGCCTGCGGTGCAGGACGGCGATCGACCACTCCTCGACGACCGCCGGCCCACCGAGGATGTCGCTGGCGCGGGCCCGCAAGGCCTTCACCTGGGGGGCGCTGCGGCGGAGCGCGGCGGTGTCCTCCCAGGCGCTGGTGATGATGCAGCGACCGGAGTGCCTGTCGGCGAGCATGGAGAGGCCGATGAAGCCGTCCATGCCCATGACCGCCGGCAGGACGCGGGTGCGGATGTAGACGATGCCCCGCTCGACCTGCTCGGGGTTGCCGGCGATGGTGGTGGAACGCGCGAACATGCGACGGCTCCTCTGGCGAGCGGGGCCCGGGCGACGCGGCTGCGCCGCCCACTGTCCTCGCCGTCGCGCTGCTTGGGAACGGATCCGGACGCGTGGGTTCCGGCGTTCAGCGGCGCTGCGGGTCGGGTGGGGCTTCCTCGTCGAGCCAGGGTGGGTCGGGTTCGGGGTCGTGGCACCAGCCGGGTGGTCGGGTGGTGCGGGAGACGCCTGAGGGGGTGCGGACGATGAGCTGGCCGTCGGGGTGCAGGGTGAACGACCAGCCGCGGGCGAAGGTCTTGATGCGGTGGTGCCGGCGGCACAGGCAGCAGAGGTTCCAGCAGTCGGTGGGGCCGCCGTCGGCGTGGGCGATGGCGTGGTCGATGTCGCAGCGGCCGGGGCGTCGTCGGCAGCCGGGCATCCGGCAGTGCCGGTCACGCACGTGCAGGAAGCGGCGTTGGGTCGCGGTGGGTTCGTAGGCGGTCGTGGGTGCCGGTGGACCCAGGCCCGGTCCGGTGTCGAGCCGGTCGTCGGCTGGGGTGACCCGGCTGGATGCTGCCGTGCCTGCCGTGCCTGCCGTGCCTGGTCTGCCTCGTTTGCGAGTTCGGCGGCGGTGGCCGGCGGCGCGGCGGAGCTGGCTGCCGGTGGCGACGGCGATCAGCCGGCCGTCGATCGGGTTGCCGATGGCCACCTGCACGCATCCGCCGGGCGGTGCGGCGCGAATGCCGAGCAGGTCGAGTTCGGCGAGGCTCTCCCGGCACTGGGCGGCGGTGACGATCTCACCGGCGACCTCGGCGGCCGGCTGGGTGCCGCCGTCGCCGTCGGGGTCGTGCAGTGAGGGCAGCGGGGCGTGGATGGTGAGCTGGGCGGTGACCGCCGGCCGGGTCTGGTCCCAGGGGCGCAGGATCAGGTCGGCGGCGACGGCGGCCCGGATGACGCCGATGGGACGGGCGTCGCCGTCGGCGCGCAGCAGCTGGGCGTACTGGTCGATGGCGTCGGCGCACGCCGCAGCGACGTGGAGGGGCAGGTCGGCGACGAGCTGGCTCATGCCCTCGCCGGTGGGGCGGGTGGTGACGTCGGCCCGTTTGGCTGCCTCTTTGCGGCGTTTGTCCAGGGCGTCGGCGTCCAGGCGGGCCAGGGCCCGGCGCACCCGGGCCCGCAGCTGGGGGACGGTGAGCCGCCCGGCGTGGGGCAGGACGCGGCGTTCCACCTCGGCGATGACCTCGGGCTTGGCGGTGGACAGCAGGTCGACCAGGGCGCGCATCTTCCGCACGTCGATGCGGCCGGCGTACAGGGCGTCCCAGGTGCCGGTGAGCAGGGTGGTGAGCAGGATCGATTCGATGGCCAGGGTTTCGGCCTCGACCTCCGAGCAGCCGCGGATCAGCGCGAGTTCGGACACGAACGTTTCGCTGACCTGAGCCAGGACCTCGGATCGGCGGAGCCGGCTGTCCAGCCCGGGGCCACCCAGCGGGCCGAAGTCGCGGTCGCGTTCGATGGAGCGGCGGCGGGCGAGGGCGGCGATGGCCTCGGCGCGCTGGGCGGCGTGCCGGGCTTCGCGGGCGTCGGCGGCCCAGATGTCGGCGACCAGCTCGAGGTCGCTCAGCCCGGGGGCGTCGGTGTCGGGCACCCAGGGGATCGGGACGCCGTCCTCTGGCGCGCGGGGTGGTTCGCCGATGAACACACCTGCACCGTAGAACCGGCCACCGACAGTTTCTGCAGGTCAGTCGTAGGGGTTGGTGAGGACGGTGCGGGCCTGCAGGACTGCGAAGGTGACCGGGGGGCCCTCGGTGGTGGTGGTGCCGGGGACGTCGGCTGCGGCGCCGCCGTCGACGGTGAAGGTGGCGCCCCAGGTGACGGTGAGGGAGGCGGTGTAGGTGCCCGACCGGTAGCTGTGCTCGATGCTGTGGTCGGGATAGGGGGCGCCGGGGTCGGTGGTGGTGATC